>NC_007760.1:4150000-4450000 GCF_000013385.1 Anaeromyxobacter dehalogenans 2CP-C | reverse complement strand
GTCGTCGCGCTCATCGCGCTCGCCATGGGCTGGCGCTCCGCGCTGGTGGTGGGGGTCGCGATCCCGGTGACGCTCGCGCTGACGCTGCTGCCCACCTACCTCCTCGGCTACACGCTCAACCGCGTCACGCTGTTCGCGCTCATCTTCTCGATCGGCATCCTCGTGGACGACGCCATCGTGGTGGTCGAGAACATCCACCGGCACCTGCACCTGCCCGGCCCCCGGCGCGGCCTCGTCCGCACCGTCGTGGACGCGGTGGACGAGGTCGGGAACCCCACCATCCTCGCCACGTTCGCCGTCATCGCCGCCATCGTGCCCATGGCGTTCGTGCGCGGCCCCTCCGGCCCGTACATGCGGCCCATCCCCGTGGGCGCGAGCGCCGCCATGCTCATCTCGCTCGCCATCGCGTTCGTGATCAGCCCGTGGGCCGCCCGGAAGGTCTTCCGCGAGGAGGCGGAGGGCGCCAGGGCCGTGACCGCGCCGCTCCGCGGGCCCGCGCCGGAGACGCTCCCCACGCGGCTCTACCGCCGCGTCATCGGCACGCTCCTCACCCGCGCCTGGTCGCGCTGGGCCTTCCTCGCGCTCGTGCTGCTGCTCCTCGCCGGCGCCGTGTCGCTGGTGGCGTTCGGGGCCATCCAGGTGAAGATGCTGCCCTTCGACAACAAGCGCGAGCTGCAGGTGCAGCTCGACCTCCCCGCCGGCACCGCGCGCGAGGAGGCGCTCGCCGCCGGCCAGGCGCTGGCGCGCCGCGTGCTCGAGGAGCCCGAGGTGAAGGACGTCCAGGTCCACTCGGGCGTGGCCGCGCCGTTCACCTTCGTCGGCATGGTGCGCCACAGCTTCCTCCGCGAGGGCGCCGAGCAGGTGGACCTGCAGGTGAACCTCGTGCCGAAGGGCGAGCGCAAGGCGCAGAGCCACGCCGTCGCGACGCGCCTCCGCCCCGCGCTGGAGGCCATCGCCTGGCCGCGCGGCGGCCGGCTCAAGATCGTGGAGATCCCGCCCGGCCCGCCCGTGCTCGACACGCTCGTCGCCGAGGTGTACGGCCCGTCCGCGGCGGAGCGCGACCGGCTCGCCGGCGAGGTGCTCGCCGCGTTCCGCGCGACCCGCGGCGTGGTGGACGTGGACTCGTCGCTCGCGCCGACGTCGCCGCGGCTGACGCTGCGCCTCGACGCCGAGAAGGCCGCGCTCCACGGCGTCGCGCCCGCCGCCGTGATCCAGACGCTCGCCGCCGCCGGCGCCGGTGCGTCGCTCGGGAGCTTCCACGTCGAGCGCGGCGCCGCGCAGGTGCCGGTGGTGCTCCAGCTCGCGCCCGCGCAGCGCGCGCGCGTGGACGACCTGCTCCAGCTCACCGTGCCCGGGCGCGGCGGCCCCGTGCCGCTCTCGGAGCTGGTCCGCGCGGAGGAGGGGAGGGTGGACCCGCCCGTCTTCCACGAGAACCTCATGCCCGTCGCCTACGTGTTCGGCGATCTCGCCGGCGAGATCGAGAGCCCCGTCTACGCGCTCGCCCAGCTGAACCGCAGGCTCGACGCGCTCCGCGGCAACGGCGGCGAGGTCGTGCCGCGCCTCGGCTTCGCCCACCCCGACTCGACCGAGCGGCCAGTCATCAAGTGGGACGGCGAGTGGCACATCACGCTGGAGGTGTTCCGCGATCTCGGCATCGCCTTCGCGGTCGTGCTCGTGGTGATCTACTTCCTGGTGGTCGGCTGGTTCCAGAGCCTCGCCGTGCCCTGGGTGATCCTCGTCCCCATCCCGCTCTCGCTCATCGGCATCCTGCCCGCGCACCTCGGGCTCGGCGCGTTCTTCACCGCGACCAGCATGATCGGCTTCATCGCCGGCGCCGGCATCATCGTGCGCAACAGCATCATCCTCGTGGACTTCATCGAGCTGAAGCTGCGCGAGGGCATGCCGCTCGCCGCCGCCGTCGAGGAGGCCGGCGTGGTGCGGTTCCGGCCCATGCTCCTCACCGCCGCCGCCGTGCTCGTCGGGAGCGCCGTGATGCTCGCCGACCCCATCTTCCAGGGCCTCGCCGTCAGCCTCATGGCCGGCGAGGTGGCGGCGACGCTGCTCTCGCGGCTCGCCGTCCCGGTCCTCTACTTCCTCGTCGCGCGCCGCGGCCGGGCCGCCCAGCTCCGGCGCGAGGGCGCCGCCGAGCGAGCGCGACGCGGCGACGTGGCGGAGGGGCCGGCGCACGCCGGGGTCGCACCCGTGGCGCTGGAGGGCAGTGGGTCGTGACATCCCGTGGGCTCGCCGGCGCCCGCGCGGCCTGCGGGGGTTCGAGGGCGTGCGCGGCGGACGCTGGGCGCGTTCGCTGCCGAGGCGCCAGGCGATCGCCCGCCGGACGCCGTCCGCGAAGGCGGGACGCTGGTCGGAGGTCAACCGCCGCTTGAGCCCCACGCTGGCGACCCGGGCCGGCATTGCGCTGCCCCCCGCCCTCGATCACGGGGAGGGCGGCGCCAGCGTGTCGGCGCCGTTCACGGAGGCGATCCATGGAATCGACGCAAGCAGTGGGGACGCCGGACACCAGCGCGGAGCCGTCGCTCGAGACCTCACTCCGCAAGTTCAACGAAGCGTTCAACCGGTTCGACGCGAAGCAGGTCGCCGCCTGCTGGGTCGAGAACGGGACGCTGATCTCGCCGATGGGCGAGATCGGGCGCGGCCGGTCCGGGGTCGAGACGACGTACCGCCACGACTGCGAGAGCGTGCTCCAGGGCACGACCTCGCGGTTCTCGATCCAGTCGGTGCGGCGCCTCGGGGGCGACCTCGCGTTGCTGGATCTCGACCACGAGCTCCAGAACGCCAGGCTGCCGAGCGGATCCAGGGGCACGCTGAAGCTGCACGTCGTCATGCTCGCGCAGCGGAGCGGGAGCGGGTGGCAGTGGGTGGACGCGCGCCCCTACCTGTTCGCCAGCCCACCGCCCTCGGTCCACTGAGCCAGGGTCTCCGGTCGCTCGCGGCGCCCCGCCCGCCCGGAGGGGCCCGCGGGGCGGCCCGATGTCGCAAGAAGGAGGCAGGCCATGCAGCCACTGTCCGTCACACGCCGCCGGCTCGAGGCTCAGGGCTTCCTCGGCCTCGACGACGCCGCGCTCACCGAGATCGGGCCCTGGATGAGATGGTCGCCCGTGCTCTGCACCCTCGTCATGGCGACCGGGACGCTCCTGGCGTCCCCCGCCGTGCTCTGGACGCTCGCCGTGATCGCGGCGCTCGGCGCCGCGCTCCCGTTCCACCCGTTCGATCTCCTCTACAATCACCTCGTCCGGCGCCTCACCCGCACCCGACCGCTGCCGCACCACGCGATCCAGCGCCGGTTCGCGTGCGGGCTGGCGGCGGTCTGGCTCCTCGGGACCGGGCTCGCGTTCCGCGAGGGCGCGATGGCGCTCGGGTACGTACTCGGCGCGATGCTGACCGCGGTCGCCGGGATCCTGAGCGTCACGCACTTCTGCATCCCGTCGCTCGTCTTCAACGCCCTGTTCCGGCGGCGCACGGTCGCGAGCGCCTACGCGGCGCGAGGTGCGCGGGGTTGACGACCGGGTGCGGTCGCCACGACGGCATCGCAACTCCGCCCGCTACGGCGATGCGCCGGCGCCGGCTGGGAGCCGCCAGTCGGCGGCGCGCCGTCTTCTAATCGTCGATCACGACGTCCCCGAGTTGCTGGAGCCGCGCCAGCCCATCCTTCCTGGCCTGGACGGCCTCCGGCGTGTGCCCTTGCCACGTCGTCAGCTCGCCCGTCACGCGCAGCGGGCTGCGCGAGCGGAAGGACTTGGTCGGATTGCCCCTGAACTTCTTGTTGGTCAGGTTCGGGTCGTCCTCGAAGGGCCCGGTCGGTTCGACGAGATAGATCCGGCCGCGTCCCTCGCCGGCGGCCAGCTCCGCGCCCCAGGTGGCCGCGTCCAGCGTGCGGGTGAAGTAGACGTGGTTCGCCGTTCTCGGCGCCGCTCCGAAGTTGGCGAGGCGCCCCGGTTCGATCAGATCCCCGCGGCGCAGGTCGGCGCGCGTGCCGTGATAGAGCGGCCACCCGGTGACCTCGCCGACCACCCGCAACGGCTCACGGGAGCAGCACGACATCCATGGATGCCCGGGACCGCCCGGGCCCATGGACGGAACTGCTAACTCCACCGGACCGGTCGGCTCGACGACATAGACTCTCCCGGGCCCATCGCCCGCGGCCAGCTCCGCCGCCCAGATGGCGTCGTCGAGAGCGCGGCTGAGGAGAACGAGGGCCTGCGGTTTGGCGTCAGGACCGCGATCGAAGGAGCGGCGGGGGTGGATGAGTTGCCCAGTCTGGAGCGGGTCGCGGGTACCGTGAAAGAATGCCTGGCGCTGACCGTCGCGAGTCATGCGTTGCTCTTCTAATCACGCTTCGCGGGGCTGAACAGGATACGTGCAGGATCCTCGATGGTGAAGGTGCGGGACCAGAGTCCACCCCGCACGGTTCGTGCTAGCCTCGCCGGTCGATGACGAAGCGCCTCCCCGCCGGCGTCTACGACCTCCTCCTCAGCACCTCCACGACGGACGCGCTCGCGGGCCTCGCCGCCTCCGAGCGCTCCGTGCGCCAGCCGCTGGACGCCGCCGCCGCGCACGAGCGCCTCGCGCGATACTTCGCGGCCGAGCTCGAGCGGACGCTGCGGGCGCTCCCGAAGGACGGCGGTCCGGCGAGCCAGGCCGAGCTCGTGAACGAGCTGCTGGGCGTCCTCAGGACGAAGGTGGACTCGGAGGCGCTCGAGGGGACGTCGCTCGTGGTGCCTCCCGAGCTGCTCCTCGCCATCCACCCGCCGCCAGCGCCGCCCGCGCGGCCCACCGTTCCCCTCGGCGTCTCGACGCTCCTCACCCACGCCCGGAACGAGCCCCGCCTCGGCGCGGAGCTCGCCGCCGAGATCGAGAGCGCCGACGCGGTCGACATGCTGGTGTCGTTCATCAAGTGGCACGGCTGGCGGCGGCTCCGGAGCGCGTTCGAGGCGTTCGCGCGGGCCGGGAAGAAGCTGAGGGTCCTCACCACCACGTACATGGGCGCGACCGACCGGGAGGCGCTGGACGCGATCGCGCGCCTCCCCGGCGCCGAGGTCCGCGTCTCGTTCGACGCGCGCCGGACCCGGCTGCACGCGAAGGCGTGGCAGTTCCATCGAGCGACCGGGTTCAGCTCGGTGTACGTCGGCTCGGCGAACGTCTCGTCCGCGGCGCTGTCCGACGGCATCGAGTGGAACCTGAAGGCGAGCGAGGTCGAGTCCCGCGCCATCGTCGAGAAGTTCCGGGGTGCGTTCGCCTCGCTGTGGGAGGATGGCGAGTTCGAGCCGTACCACCCCGACCAGCCGGACGCGGTGCGCAGGCTGCAGGCGGCGCTGTCGTCGGAGCGAGGGGAGCGCGGGGCCGCGACGCCATTCTTCTTCGACCTGCGTCCGTACGAGTACCAGCGGGCCATCCTGGAGAAGCTCCGGGTCGAGCGCGAGGAGCACGGGCGCTGGAAGAACCTGGTCGTCGCCGCGACCGGGACCGGCAAGACCATGATCGCCGCGTTCGACTACGCGGCCCAGGTGAAGGACGGCGTCCGGCCGCGCCTCCTGTTCGTCGCGCACCGCGAGGAGATCCTCGAGCAGGCGCTGCACGCCTTCCGCAACGTCCTGCGCGACCACAGCTTCGGCGAGCTCCTCAAGGGCGGTTCGACGCCGGGGTCGTACGAGCACCTCTTCGCCACCATCCAGAGCCTCGACCGCAAGGACCTCCCCGCGGCGCTCGGCCGCGACTACTGGCACACGGTCATCGTGGACGAGTTCCACCACGCCGCCGCGAAGACGTATGGGCGGCTGCTCGAGGCGGTGGCGCCGAAGATCCTGCTCGGACTCACCGCGACCCCCGAGCGCGCCGACGGGCTCGACGTCCTCGGCTGGTTCGATCACCACGTCGCCGCGGACATCCGGCTGTGGCACGCGCTCGAGAAGCAGCTGCTCGCGCCGTTCGAGTACTACGGCGTCGCCGACGGCGTCTCGCTGGAGGGGGTGGAGTGGCGGCGAGGCGGGTACGACCTCGGCGGCCTCGACAAGGTCTACACCGGCAACGACGAGCGGGCGCGCCTGGTGCTCTCGAAGCTGAGGGAGCTCCACGGCCACCCCGAGACCGCGCGAGGCCTCGGCTTCTGTGTCTCGGTCGCGCACGCGGAGTTCATGGCGCGGAAGTTCACCGAGGCCGGCATCCCGTCGCTCGTCATCCACGGCGCGACCGACGCCGATGAGCGCGACGAGGCTCCGCGCAAGCTCGAGCGCGGCGAGGTCGCGTTCCTGTTCACCTGCGACCTCTACAACGAGGGCGTCGACCTGCCGTTCGTCGACACGCTGCTCCTGCTCCGGCCCACCGAGAGCGCGACCCTGTTCCTGCAGCAGCTCGGGCGCGGGCTGCGGCTGCATCCCGGGAAGACGCAGGCGCTCGTCCTCGACTTCATCGGCCAGCAGCGGGCGGAGTATCGGTTCGATCGCAAGCTCACCGCCATGACCGGGATCCCGCGCGGCCACCTCCAGCGCGCGGTCCAGGGCGGGTTCCCGACCTTGCCCTCCGGATGTCATCTCCAGCTCGAGCGCGTCGCACGCGACATCGTGCTCGACAACCTGAGGCAAGCCATCCGCGGCGGCCAGGCTCGGCTCGCGCAGGAGCTGAAGGCGCTCGCGCGGGAGCGGCCCCGGATCACGCTCGCCGAGTTCCTGGATGCGACCGGCCGCGAGCTGGACGACGTCTACTCGAGCAGCGTCCGAGGCTGGACGACCCTGCGCCGCGCCGCCGGGCTCTTGCCGGCGGAGGGGTCCGAAGAGGAGGAGCGCACGTCCAGGCGGATGGGAAACCTCGCGCACATCGACGAGCCCGAGCGGCTGCGGCTCTACCGGCGGCTCGCGGTCGAGCCGACGGCGCGGCTAGACGCCGACGATGAGCGGACCCGCCGGCGCCTCCTGATGCTCGCGATCCGCCTCTTCAACGGCGCGGCGTCGTCGATCGAGGCGCTGCTCGCGCCGCTGCTCTCGAGCGCACCGCTTCGCGAGGAGCTCGCTGAGCTCTGCGACGTGCTCGACGAGCGGGTTGCCGTCGGGTCCCGCGTGGCGGACGTCCCGCCAGACTGGCCGCTCGCCGTTCACCGCACCTACGCACGCGAGGAGGTCTTCGCCGCCGTCGGGAAGTCCACCGTCGAGAAGCGCGTCTTCTCCATGGAGGGCGTGCACCGGATGACGGACCAGAAGGTGCAGCTCTTCTTCGTCACCATCGACAAGTCCACGAGCGGTCGGTTCTCGCCCACGACCTCGTACGAGGACTACGCCATCTCGCCCACCCTGTTTCACTGGCAATCGCAGAGCACGACGAGCGAGAGCTCGCCCACCGGACAGGCCTACATCGACGGGCACCGGCAGGGCTGGCGGTTCTACCTGTTCGCGCGGCCTACCGTGGACGACCAGTTCACGTTCCTGGGTCCCGTCCGCTACCGCTCGCACCAGGGGAGCCGACCCATGAGCATCACCTGGGAGCTGGAGGCGCCGATCCCGCCGGCGTTCTTCGAGGCGTACGCGACGCTGCGGGCGGGGTAGGCAGTGGCGGCCGCGAATGCGTTCGGTCGTTCCGGGGCACACGGGGCACGAAGGAAGGTCCGGCCTGAAGGCGTCATCGACACCGGTGCGAAGAGGCGCTTGTCGAAAGGCGGCGCGAACACCGCAAGACCCGCAGCGTTCGTCGGGTGCGGTCGCGCCGCCACGCTCCCGCGACGGGGCCTCTCAGCGCGCACAGTGGCGCTCGTATGCAAAATGAGCTGATACGAGCCATTAGGACGGGGCGTGCCCCTGCTTACGTAGCTCGAAGCGCCACGCGTCGCGCTCGAGTAGTACGCGGCGAGGTCGCCATGCCGGGAGCACTTCGCACGCAGATGACACGTGAGAAAGGCGAAGTCGCGTCTAACGGGCGTTCAGCTGGTGGTCAACGAGGCGTACGGCTGCCCGCGATCAGGCCGTGGTTCCACAGGGACAGCACGACATCCATCTGGTGGTTCGGGGTCTTCCTTTTGCCGCGCATGACGAGCAGCCAGAGATTCGTGGCGCCGCTGTCGCGCGCCGAAGCATCAGCAAGGTCGGGCTCTCGTCGCAGGAGTTGGACGGCATCAACGGCGTACCGCTTGTTATCGTCGCTGCGCGTGTAACTGCCACGCGGTACCCCGAGGATGAGCCCTTCCTCGCACAACCCGAGATACGCGCCTTTAGGGCATGCCTTCTTCTGAGAGCTCGGGCTGCTCGGAAAGAGCTCCTTGATGGCGATGCTCCAAGCGTCCGATGGAGCTCTACACGTACGGTTAGAGACCAGCTCAGTCGCGCGCAACGCCGCATTCCCATACTTCCCCATCTGCCGCCCCCCCTCCGACTTCGCTTCGCCTGAGCGTACGAGATACCGAAGGAGATTTCGAGGACGCACTCGTCAAGCCACATGGCTCGGGAACGCGGACGACTGTCGGCGCCCCTGCTCCAACCGTCCCAGAACGAACCGTGTACCTCACGCATGGTACGGCAGTGGCGCGGGAAGGCGGACTCGAGCCAGCGCCACGCTGTAGTCTGAGGGCGTGCGCGGTTACATCGCCACCACTGACCATGACTGGTTCACGTTCCTTCGCGCGCGTCAGCCGCTGGAGGAGGTGAACTTCTGGCAGCCCTCTGCCCACGGGTTCAATGCGCCACCCGGGACGCCGTTCTTCTTCAAGCTGAAGGCACCGCACAACGCCATCGGCGGCTTCGGCATCTTCGCCCGGTACGAGGCGGCGACTCCGCGCCTCGCCTGGGATGCCTTCGGTGAGAAGAACGGGGCAGTGACGTTCGACGCGATGGCGACGAGGGTCGGCCGCTACGCCCGCGGTACCGGCGGCCCGGCGCATCGGATCGGCTGCATCATGGTCGCGACCCCGTGGTTCTTCGCCGACGGGGACTGGGTCGAACAGCCTCGCGACTGGCGGCCAAACATCGTTTCAGGTTCCGGATACGATCTCCAGCAGGGCGAGGGCCGCCGCATCTGGGAGGCCTGCCGCGAGCGAGCCGCCCGGATGGCTCCGGTCGCGGCGGTCGTGAACGCGAGCGAGCCGGTAGCTGAACGTTTCGGCCAGCCGCAGCTGGTTCGGCCACGTCTCGGCCAGGGAACGTTCCGGGTGGCTGTGACCGGTGCCTACGGCGGCGCCTGCGCCGTGAGCGGCGAGCACTCGCTCCCCGTCCTCGAGGCTGCCCACATCCGGCCGTATGGGGCCGACGGGTCGCACGACGTCGCCAACGGCCTGCTGCTTCGCGCGGATATCCACCGGCTGTTCGACACCGGCTACGTGACCGTGACGCCGGACCATCGGTTCGTGGTGAGCCGCCGACTCGCAGAGGAGTGGGAGAACGGCAAGGCGTACTACTCGATGGAGGGGCGCACCATCAAGCTGCCGCCTCGTGTGGCCGATCGGCCGGATGCGGAACTGCTCCGCTGGCACAACGACAACGTGTTCGAGCAGGGGGCCGCGTGACCGCGGCTCCGAACTCGCGACCATGAACGTCGAGACGGTGACCACGAGCGACCGGTCGCTGCTGCATGCAGTCCGGGCGACGCTGAACGATGCGGAGGAAGCGTTCCTCTGTGTCGCGTTCGTCCAGGAGAAGGGCCTTCATCTGCTCCAGAACGAGCTCGAGGCGCTGCGGGCCCGCAATGCGCGCTCGCGGCTCCTCGTGACGACGACGTTTCAGACGACGACTCCGTCTGCGCTGTCGATGGCGGCCGGTCTTGGACTCGATGTTCGCGTGCTGAATCCAGGCGGCCGGACTTTCCACCCCAAGCTGTACCTCGGTTCGAGCCGCGTCGTCGCACGGGCTGTCGTGGGCTCCGCGAACCTGACCGGGGGACTCGCCACGAACCTCGAGGCCGCCGTCGCGATGCATGGTGTGCGTGAGGACGTGCCGCTCGCGCGAGCATGGGACTGGGCGGAGGCGCTGTGGTCGGACGACCGCGTCGAGCGGTGGACACCGCAGGCCGCTGAGCGCGTCGAGGAGCCCTTCGAGCCGGATCTCTACCGGGCGCTGCGCGCCGAGGTGCAGCGGTCTCCCGTGTTCATGACGCTCGGACCGCGACCTTGCAAGAACCGAGTCGTGGAGCTCACGCCGGTCGAGGTCCACGTCGAGACGGAGCGGTCTCGCGGCCGCACGGGCGGCGCCGAGCCCATCCCGGCCTGGATGTTCAATCTCGCGTGGGATCGCCTGCGCACGCACGGCACCTTGTCCAATTCCGTGCTCCTCAACGATTTGCGGGTGCATCGGTCGAGCGCAGTCTGCGCCATGTTGGCCAGGCTTCCGCGGGTCGAGCGTGCTTCGCGAATACTAGCAAGCACACCCTTGACGATGCGCTGAGCCGTGAGCGCAACAGGAACGGCAATACAAGCAAGTTCGATTCAGCCCGGGTCCAAACCGGCAACATGGGTAACGGTCAGACCGGAGACATGGGTAACAGTCCGCGCGGCGAGCGCCAACATTCATCAGGATGTTCACCATCTCGGTGAGCATCTTCCGCAGCCCGTCAGGCGCTGCCTCCACCTGCTTGCCAAGCCATTCGATAGCGTCGATGCTGGCCGTGGCGGCCATCGTCTCTCTTGTTGTCGGAATCCCGTTTGGCGACGGTTTCCGCAAGGATGACGCGCTGGTCACCGACCTCTACTTCTTGGCCGGCGGCCCGTACACCACTTCAGTGGACGTTACTCATCCGTGTCGCAGCTCACCGATGTGCTACTCGGACGCCCAGCTGACGCGAAGCCGGGCGCCGCCTGTCAGTGGTGTCCTGTTCGGGCGCGCTGCGCCCCTGGGTGGTCCGTTGGAGAGCGGGCGGCCCTCGCTGATGGACGTGGCGATTCTGAGCTTGTAGTGACCGCTGGCGCAGGTGAGCACGGCTTCCTCGCGCGGTCGCGAACTGGTGCCGAAGTTGCGGTCGTGTACGAGGCCGCAGTCGCGAAGCTGCTTCCTCGCCACGAAGTGGGACAGGTCCTTCGCGTGCTCGACGGTGTGTGGGAAGAGAAGCGCTCGCAGCTGGAAATCAGGGCGTGGGCCGAGGTCTTCGTGGTGGCCGAGGGGGAGCCATGATGGCCATCGCGCCGAGCGCTAGTTGAGCATGACACCGCTCACGCCGGCAGCTTGATGCCGGAAAGCTTCTGGTACAGCTCGACCGCGTACGAATCCGTCATCCCCGAGACGAAGTCCGTCATCGCGAGCACGCGCTGGTACCTCGTCAGCGAAGCCCGATCGTTCTTAGCCACGTCCGGCCGGTCGAATGAGTCCTCCGGAAGGAGTCGCAGCAGCTTCTCCTGACTGCGCGTCGCCTTGTCTGACAGCGCTGCGTCGCAAAACGCCGTCAGCAGTCCGGCGAGCGTCTCATATCCCGCGTACTCGATCTGCAGTGCCCGCTCGTCCGTGTACACGTGCTCCTGCTCGAACCGCTTGAGCGCCTTGTAGTCGTTCGCGAACGCCGTGGCGGCGATGAGCGGAGTGTCGAACGTGCCGTCCTCAATTCCATCGAGGTTGTCTTCGAACACCTTGGCGCATGCCATCGTCATCGAATGGACGGCGCTGGCTCGAAGACGAGACAGCTCTGAGCTGGCGCGGAACTCACCCTTGGACGGTTTCGGGTCCGCCGTGAGACGTTTCAGCCAGTCGCTGGCCGTGTCGAACGAGACCAGCTTCAGCTTGAACGCGTCCTCTAGGTCCATGACGACGTAGCAGATGTCGTCCGCAGCCTCGGTGAGAAACGCGAGAGGGTGGCGCACGAACATTCCCGGCACGCGCTCGACCATTCCGAGTTCGCTGAATGAGTGCAGCGCCGCTTCCTGATCGTCCTGAAAGAAGCCGTACTTCTTCTCTGATGCGCGGCCATCGGTGGGGGGGCGGGACGGAGTAGACGATCGCGGGTACTTCGTCATCGCGCCGAGCAAGGCGAGGGTGGGCTGGATCCCGCCGCGCCGTAGCCGATTCGTCAGACGCGACATGATGCGGAACCCCTGAGCGTTACCCTCGAACTGCTCGAGGTCGGTTTGTTCCGGGGCCGGGAGCCTCAGTACGTCGCGGTGGGAGATCGCCCACGTGCAGATGGCGTCCTCACCTGAGTGGCCGAATGGAGGGTTTCCGATGTCATGTGCGAGGCAAGCCGTCGCGACGAGTGTCGCGATTCCCGGGGACTCTGAGTCCGCGAGGCGCCCGGCACGCCGAAGCGCGAGGAGCGCCTCCTGTCCGAGGGAGCGTCCAACGCACGACGCTTCCAGGCTATGCGTGAGCCTGGTTCGCGTGTAGTCAGAAGGCGACAACGGGAATACTTGCGTCTTGTCCTTCAGTCGCCTGAATGCGCTAGAGAACACCACTCGGTCGTGGTCGCGTTCGAAGTCGGACCGGCCCTCGGTGACTGGCTGGAGCGGATCGTGAAACAAGCGGGTCGTTCTCAGCAGTCGCTTCCATCTTTCCGCCCGCTCCGCTTCCATTCCGTCTCCCTCCCGCGCGCCTTGACGTAACGTGCCTGTTCGCGAACAGTGTACCTCGCCTTGGTTCCCGTTCGCGATGTACACGAACGCACAAGGCAGCCCAGTAGCGAAGAGAAACGATATCGGTGTCCGCCCCCCCGATCTAAGGTCCCCTCTTCACAGCGGGGGAGACGTGCCCATCGGAAGCATTCCCAGCGATCCGCTATCACGCGAGCCGCGGCTCCTCGACGCCGTCTCGGTGTTCCGCTACGTCGCCGCGGCTGAGAATGCGCCGAACTACCGCGCGATCATCGAGGTGTTCGCGCGGGCCCGCGAGCACTATCAAATCGAGCTCCGCCCCGCGGACGTGCGCGACGGGATCGCTCGCCTCGCGCTCTTCTTCGAGCGTCCAGCCGACGCGGACCGCGAGCGTCACCTCGACGCGCACCTCGAGCAGCTCGTGGCCTGGGGCAACCTCCAGCGCTCCCACGACACCGGCGCGGTCGCGCGCGTCGAGGACTTCTACCGCCGCCGCTTTCTCTACCGCCTAACGCCGGCCGGCGAGGCGGCGCACCGCGCCGTCGTCGAGGTCGAAGAGACCGTTGGACGCTCGGGCTCGCTCCAGACGGCGATGCTCACCGAGGTTCGGGACGCCTTGGAGGCGCTCGCTACCGGCGTAGAGGCGGGGGACGCAGCGGCGATCGTCCGCGCCCTCCACCGGCTCCGCGCCGGCTTCGAGTCGCTCACTGCCGAGGCGGACCTCTTCCTCTCAGAGCTCGACCGGCAGGCAACGGTGGAGCGGCTCGACTCGGACGAGTTCCTGGGCCACAAGCACGCTCTCCTCGGCTATCTCGGCCGCTTCATCGGGGACCTGCGCCGGCTCCGGCCCGAAATCGACCTCCGCTTTCGAAGCGCCGAGGCGGTCGGGACGGAGCGATTCCTGGATCTGGCGAGCACCGCTGCGGACCTTCCACCAGGCGCTCCCGGCGAGGATCCGCGCGAGCGGTGGATTGCCGACCAGTGCTCGCACTGGGACGGTATTCGCGCATGGTTCCAGCCCGCCGGGGCCGCCCGCCCCCGCGTCGACCGGCTTCATGATGCAGCGCGAGGAGCGGTCGTGAAGCTCACGCGCTCGCTGGAGCGGCTTGTCGAGCACCGCGCCCGCGCCGTCGACCGCGCCGCGAGCTTCCGCACGCTCGCGCGCTGGTTCGCGACCTGTTCGAGCGACGACGAGGCGCACACGCTGTGGGCCACCGCCTTCGGTCTCTACCCGGCTCGCCACTTCGCGCTCGCGGAGGAGGACCCCGAGCGCGTTCGGCCGGATGCGTCCTGGTGGGACGCCGAGCCCGTCGAGGTTCCCATCCGGCTGCGCACGCACGGAGCGGTGTCGCGCTCGGGCCGGACGCCGGCGGCGCTCGATTTCTCGGATGGGCGCGCCTGGATTGCGGCGGTGCGGCGCCGCGAGCGGGAGGAGCTGGACGCCGCGCTCTCCCGGTTCGCAGGACGAGGTGCGCAGCGGCTTTCGGCGGTGGGCGTCCTCTCGGAGAACGAGTTGGCCCAGTTGCTCGCGCTGCTCGAGGAGGCGCTGGTCGCCCCCCGCCACGCGTCCGGCGTGCGGCGGGCCCGCTCCGCCGACGGGCGGCACGACATCGTCCTCACGCCGCCGCCGGACGAGGCCTGGGTGCTGGTCGATACCGCGGCTGGCCGGCTCCGCTGCCTCGATTATGCGCTCCAGGTCGTGCCGGTGGTGGCGCGGCGGACCGCTACGTCGGGGGAGGGGACGTGACCCCGGTGTGCCTCCGGGACGAGCGGGCCCTGGCCGAACGCCGCTCGGCGCTGCGCGTGCTCCTCGCTCGGCCGCTCCTCGTCGCGGACCAGGACCCGGAGACCTTCGCGTCCGTGGTGCGCCACCGTGGCGAGCTCGCGCGCTGGTTCGCCGATCACGCAGGGTGGACCCTCGTTGTGGACGCGGGCGGTCGCCACGCGCGACTCCTCAAGCGGCCGGTCCGCCCCGATCCCACCCGGCCCGCGGGCGCGCCGGGGAAGGGGCCGTTCGACCGTCGCCGGTACGTGCTCTTCTCCCTCGCGCTCGCGGCGCTCGACGGCGAGGGGGCACAGGTCACCCTTGCGAGGCTCGCCGAGCGCGTTCGCGAGCTGTCGCTCGAAGACGTGGCGCTGGCGCCATTCGACCCGGAAAGCTCCACCGAGCGCCACGCCTTCGTGGACGTGCTGCGCCTGCTCGGGGAGCTGGGCGTCGTCGTGTTCAAGGACGGAGACGCCGAGCGGTACGTTCGCGACCGCGCGTCCGGTGACGCGCTCTACGACGTCCGGGAGCGGCTCCTCGCTCGCCTCCTCTCGGCCCCGCGTCCGCCGGCCCTCGCCGCGAACGCTGCACATATGGCCGAGGAGGAGCGCGCCGGGACCGAGGAAGGGGATCGCGCGGCAGGGCGGCACGAGGTCTTCCGCCGCCTGCTCGACGATCCGGTCGCCTACAGGGACGACCTCTCGCCGCGTGCCCGGGAGTGGCTCGCGGCTGGGAGCGGCTTTCTTTACGAGCGGCTCGAGCGCGACGCGGGCCTCGTCGTCGAGCGCCGGGCCGAGGGGCTCGCCGCGATCGATACCTCCGGCGCGCTCGCCGACACCGCATTCCCGGACGGCGGCTCGACCGTTAAGCACGCTGCGCTACTCCTCTGCGAATGGCTCGCCGACGAGGCGCGAGAGGGACGTCGGCTCCACCCTGCGCAGCCGCCGCCTGGCGTGCTCTGGCGGGCGGTCGTAGCGCGGATCCAGGTGCTCCAGGCGGAGCACGCGGGCCGGTGGTCCAAGGAGTTCGATCGCTCCGACGCCGGCGCCGAGGCGCTCGCGCGAGAGGCGGTTCGCCTTCTCGTCGGCTTCGGCCTCGCCGCGATGCTCCCGGACGGCGGCGTGGTGGCGAGACCAGCGGCGGCGCGCTTTGCGCCCCGGGAGACGATGACGGGAGGCCGCCCATGACCCGAGCTGCCAGACCGGAGCTGTTGCCGCTCCCTGCGGGAGCGCGCTGGACCTTCCTCCGGGGCGGCATTCAGAACGTCTGGGAGTACGACGACCGTCGTTTCGTCTTCGAGCGCGGGCGGATTCTCCTGCGCGGCCAGAACGAGGCGGGGAAGACGAAGGCGATGGAGCTGCTCTTCCCGTTCCTCCTCGACGCGGACCTCGCGCCGCAGCGGCTCGATCCATTCGGGTCGACCGCGCGGCCGATGCGCTGGAACCTCCTCAACGAGGCCGACCCCGAGCAGCAGAGCCGTACCGGCTACGTCTGGCTCGAGCTCGGGCGGCAAGCCGATCCCGGAGCGATCGAGTTCCTGACGCTGGGTTGCGGCCTGCGCGCCCGCCGCAGCTCGCCGGACGTGGATCCGTGGTTCTTCACGACCTCGCTTCGCGTGGACGATCCGCTCACGTTGGTTGTAGAGGGGACGCCCCTCACGCGGGCGCAGCTCGTCGAGGCGCTGGGAGCGGCAGGTCAGGTGTTCGAGCGCGGATCGGACTATCGCCGCACGGTGAACGCCCGGCTCTTCGGGATTCCGGACGAGCAGTACGACGCACTCGTCGAGACCCTCCTCCAACTTCGGCGGCCGCAGCTCTCCAAGATGCTCGACCTCGAGCAGCTCTCGCGCTTCCTGTCGGCTAGCTTGCCGCCGCTCGATCGGACCGTCATCGGTCCCATCGCGGAGGGATTCGAGCGGCTCGATCACCATCGGTCCGACCTCGAGTCTCGCGAGGTGCTCCTCGAATCCCTGCGGGGGTTCGAGAACGTTCACCGAGCGCACGCCCGCGCCGCCGCCCGCGGGCGCGCACTGGAACTCACCCGCGCAGAGAGCGCCTACCATGCCGCCCGCGCCGAGGCGCGCGAGAAGGCCTCAGCCCGCGACGAGGCGGCCGCGCACTGCGCGGAGCTCGAGGATCGGCTCCGAAAGCTGAGTGAGCAACGGCAGGAGCTGGAAGAGCGGCGGCGGGCGCTGGAGGGCTCGGATGCGTACCGGGCGGTCCAGGACCTGGATCGGGCGGAAGCGGATGCCGCCGCGGCGCTCGAGCGCGAGCGGTCGGCCGCGCGGCGGCTCGACGAGGACGTCCAATCCGAGCGGACCGCTCGCCAGACGGCCGCGGATTCCGCCACGGAGGTGAACCGGCTCGCCCTAGTGTTCGAACTCGCACGCACCTCCGGTCTCGAGCGTGCGCGAGAGGCGGCGCTCGCGGCGGCACATGGCGCCGTGGACGCCCTCGCGGCGAAGGGAGATGTGGCCGAGGCCGGCGGGGCGCTGGGCGCCGCGCGCGAGGCTCGGGAGGACGTCCTCGGGCGGCTGCGCCAGCTCTCCGCCGCGCACCATGACGCCCTGTCTACCGCGAGGCGGGCCGACGCTCGCGCCCGCGACTTGGCCGCCCTCCTCGAGGACGCGCGCGAGCGGCTGCGCAAGGCCGAGGAGGCACGAGACGCGGCCGAGGCTGAGTGGGTGCACGATGTGGGGAGGTGGACCGCGTCGCTGGAGGTCCTCTCGCGCGAGGCCCTACCGCAGCCTCGCAGCGACGACGGCGGCGCCGCGCCCGAGGCGCTTCGGGTCGCCGTCGAGGCCGTCGCGGCGCCGCGGCGCCGGCAGATCGAGGAGGAACGGGCGGGCGTCGTCTCCAGGCGCGACGTCCTCGTCGGGGACGCCGGCCGCCTCCGCGCGGAGCGCGACGCGCTCGCGGCCCGGCCACACGTCGACCCCGCGCCCCCAAACTGGCGCGAGCCCCGGCCCGTCCAAAGGCCGGGCGCGCCGCTGTACCTGCTCTGCGACTTCGCGCCAGCCGTCGAGACCTCCGACGAGCGGGCCGGGCTCGAGGCGGCGCTCGAGGCCTCTGGGCTCCTCGACGCCTGGGTCGAGCCGGACGGCGTGCTACTCGATGCGCGCACCCACGACACGATCCTGCGGCCAGGTCCGGCCCACGTCCGGACGAGCCGAACATTGGCCGACGTCCTGGTCCCGACGCCCGCGGGCGGCGTAGATGCCCGGCGCGTAGCCGAGGTCCTAGCGGCGGTGGCGCTCGTTGGTGCGGCCGACCCGGATCCCGGCCCGGACACGGCGGCGTGGGTCTCGCCGGATGGTCGCTGGCGGCTCGGCCCGGCAGCGGGCGCCTACGCAAAGGAAGTGACCGACTGGGTGGGCGAAACCTCGCGCGAGCTGGCCCGAGCGCGCCGGCTCGACGAGCTCACTGGGAAGATCGTCGCTTTGGACGCGCACATCGGTGCGTTCGACCAGGCGGTCACCGCGATCGCCCAGCGCGCCGATCGACTCGCGCGCGAGGTCGCGTCGCTTCCTGGCGGCGAGCTAGCCGTTACGGCTCGCCTGCGCGTCGACACGAGCGCGGAGGCGGTGGCAACGGCGCGGGGGCGACACATCGAAGGCGAGCAAACGGCGGCAGCCGCGACGCGAGCGGCGGAGGATGCGGCATCGCGCCTCGATCGTGCCGGGGCGGAGTATGGGCTCGCGGCGTGGGCGCGCGATCCCGAGGCGCTCGCGCGGCTGACCGAAGCCTGGTCGCACGCGGCAGAGCAACTCGTCCGGGCGGCCGGCGACCTCTGGAAGGCGAGGGCCGCGGGCGACCGCGCCGCCAGGTTCGTCGAGGAAGCGAGTCAGCGTGCCGAGCGGTCGCGAAGGGAGGCAGATGGCGCATCCAGCGAGGCGACCGGCGCGGCGGCGCGGGTGAAGGCGCTCCGCGAGACTGTCGGGAAGGACCGGGACGGGCTCCTGGCCGCGCTCGCTGACACCCGAGGGCGGCTCCAGGCAGTGGACACCGAGCGGGCCACGGCCGAGCGCGCGCTCCCGGGTGCGCACGAGGCAAGGGGTGCGTTCCGTACCGCGGCCGAGAGTGCCGAGAAGGTGGTCTCGACGCGCGATGGGGCACGGCAGGAGGCCGCGCGGGCGTTCGAAGCGCTGGCCCGGGTCGGCCTCCTCACGGCAGCGGCGCTCGACGCCCCCGCGGACCTGTCGAGCTTCACTGTTACGCTTGAGACGGCTCGCGTGGTCGACGCCCGCGTCGCCGACGGCGCTACGCCCGAGGAGCGGGAGAAGGCCGAGGATCGGTTGGTGAAGCGCGCAAACGAGCTCATGTACCAGTTGCCGCCGGACGTGCGGCTCGTCTCCGCGAAGCTCGACGGCGTGCTCGCCTACGTGTTCGCGACAGGAGGCCGCGAGTGGCCGGCGCGGGCGATGGTCGAGGACGTCGAGTCCGACGTGGCCTCGCGGCGTGACCTCCTCGCCGAAGACGAGCGCACGCTGCTCGAGCGGTTCCTCTCGGGGGAGGCCCACGACCACCTCGCAACACGCCTGCGCGAAGCGGCGGCGCTCGTCGCCCGGATGAACGAAGCGCTGCTTCCGCGCACGACGGCGGCGGGCTCGCAGGTGCGGCTCGCCTGGCACGTCGACGAGTTGGCCCAAGAGGACGCACGGGAGGCGGTTCCGCTCTTCCTCAAGTCGGGGACGCTCCTGTCCGAGCGGAACCGCGAGGCGCTCCGGGTGTTCCTCGAGACGAGGCTCGCCGCCGCGCGCGAGGGCGAGGGAACGCGATCGCTCCAGGACCGGCTCATCGAGGTGCTCGATTACCGGAGCTGGCACCGCTTCCACGTCGAGCACCACGCTCCGGGAGAACCCTGGGTGAAGCTCACCAAGAAGATGCATGCCGCCGGATCGGGCGGGAAGAAGGCGGTAATGCTCCACCTGCCGCTCTTCGCTGCGGCTGCGGCCTTCTACGATTCGGCCGGCCCCACCGCGCCGCGCGCCATCGCGCTCGACGAGGCGTTCGCGGGCATCGATCGGCCGACGCGCGGCAAGCTCATGGGCCTGCTCGCCGAGTTCGACCTCGACTTCGTCATGACGTCATTCGAGGAGTGGGGCTGCTACGAGGAGCTGGACGGACTCTCCACGTATCACTTGTCACGGGTTCCGGGGCAGCGCGGTGTCTTCGCCGAGTGGTTCCTCTGGAACGGCCGCGAGCGGGTCCTGGTGGACGCGTCGTGAGCGACGCGGCATACGCGCGGATCCGCGCCCTCCTCGCGGCTCCCGGGTACACGCGGCTCCTCGCCGTGGTGCGTGCTCGCGTCGAGGCTGCGGGCGGGGCCGCGCGGTCGGTCACGCTCGAGGAGATGGACCCGGAGCAGCGGAACGTCCTCGCCGGCGTTCTCGGGCTTCCCCGGGCACCGGAGGGGAGGTACCGGCTCGACCTCGACCGGCTCGACAAGGCATTCCGCGAGAGCGCCGTCGCGGCGTCACTGCGCGAAGTACTCGAGGCGATGGGTGGCCCCCTGCGCGATCGTTCGGCTGAGCGGCGCAACGCGCGCGGCGAGCGGGAGCGGATGTGGGCTGACGCGTTCAGCGCATGCCGCGGCGAAGGCCGCGAGGATCTCTGCCGATGGCTCGATCGGGTTCGCGCCAACGGCGGTGTTGCGCGGGCCGCCGGGACGGCGGGGCTCGAGCCTTCCACCCTGCTCGGAGCGGCCTTGACCGTCGCGCGAGCGCTCCCGGCTGGGGGAGAGTTGCTGGCCGTGTTCGCGGCTCGAACCGCTGGCGACGCGCACGGCTCGACGCGGGAACGCCGCTCGGCGGGCTCGTGCTTCAGGCCGCAGCCGCGGTCGCTGGGACGGATGAGGCGCCCACCTCCGCCGCGGGACGGCGCGCGCTTTGGCGCGAGGTTGGGATCGACTGCGATGCGCTGTCTTCGGATGTGCTCGTACTCGGAGTCCGTCCTCGGGACGGATGGATCGCGGAGCAGCTTCGCAGGTCAGCCGATGCCGGCGAGCCGCGTCGGCTGACGCTGCGCGAGGTGAAGCGCGCGGTACTACGCGTCGATCCCGGCACGACAGTGCACGTTTGCGAAAACCCTTCCGTCGTGGAGGCGGCCGCCGATGCGCTCGGCGGACGGTGCGCTGCGCTCGTCTGCGCCGAGGGAGTCCCCTCGACCGCGGCGCTGGAACTCCTGCGCGGGCTCGCGGCCGGCGGCGCTCGCTTACTCGCGCACGCCGACTTCGATTGGGCCGGGTTGCGGATCGTGGGACAGCTCGCTGCCGTCGTTGGGGCGTCACCGTGGCGGATGGGGGTGACCGACTACCGGGCGGGTTCGGCAGCCTCGCCAAGTGGTCCCATTCTTGGGGCAGTGGGCGCAGCTTCGGCGGGCTGGGACGCCGAGCTCGTTGCAGCAATGCGTGAAAACGGTCGGGCTGTGCTGGAGGAGCATGTCCTCACGGCGCTGCTCGACGAGCTCTCATCGTAGCTGTTGCCCCGGACCAGCAGGGGTCCTGGTGCGCAGAGTGGCTGGCGCGCATTCGAAGACCGATCTGGGTAACGACGAAATGGACGGCGGGGTGGGCAGAAATACGAAGACCCCGCAGCCGACTGCCTGCGGGGCCTTCGATTCTGGCGCGCCCTAGAGGATTTGAACCTCTGGCCTTCGGATTCGTAGTCCGACGCTCTATCCAACTGAGCTAAGGGCGCAAAGCCTATTCGGTTGTGCCGCCCAGGGAGGGCGGGGTGCTGCGGTGCTGCGGGTCCTGCGGTGCTGCGAGATTGGCGGAAAGGGAGGGATTCGAACCCTCGATACAGGTCACCCCGTATACTGGTTTAGCAAACCAGCGCCTTCGGCCTCTCGGCCACCTTTCCAGAACCCTTCTTCCGCTCCTTCTGTCCTGGCGGAGGAGGAAGGATTCGAACCTTCGGAGGGCGTGAACCCTCTGCGGTTTTCAAGACCGCCGCCTTAAACCGCTCGGCCACTCCTCCGAAAACCGCGAATCCGTCCTCGTTCCGTCTGCTTCCGGGCCCCGGGGGCATCCTGTCCGGCGCTCGGAGTCCGCCCATATACGGCACCGCCGTCCGGGGATCAAGCGGAGAACGCAGGGGCGGGCGGCGGGGGCGCGGCGCGCGTGAGAGCGGCCTCATCCGCCTCCCATGCAGTGGCCGGGCGCCCTCTCGTACGGTCCTCCTCGATGCCTGCCGTCCCCCACCTCGTCGCACCCGCCGGCTGCGCGCCCCGCAAGGCCGGCGGGCACCTCCGTGTCGGCGGGTCGTAGGCCCCAGCACGAACCCCCCTCCGCTGCTGGGACCGAGACCTGCCGGCGGCGCGGTGGGGGGCGGCGGCATCGTCCTCGCCCGGCTCCCCCTGCTCCGTGAACGGGGGGAGCGGGGGCGGGGCCTGGACGTGCCGCGGAGGGCGGGGTGCCTCGGCTCCGGAGGGGGAGGGTGCCTCGACTCCGGCCCGCACCTATGGTGCGGGCCTACGCTCGGCATGAGCGGAGGGGTAAAGCGGCGCACCGGAGAGTGGACGGCCGGCACGAGCGGATGGGGAGGGGCTGCGCACGCACGGGTGGGGGTGCCTCGACTCCGGCCCGCACCTCTGGTGCGGGCCTACGCTCGGCATGAGCGGGGTTGAGGAATCGTGGCGGGCCGCGCGCCTACGGCGGCATGAGCGGTGGAGTGAGCGGAGCCCGCCGTCCCGCCTCGGCTTGCGACAACATGCCGCTTCTAAAGGCACTTTTCTGAGAGCCTTCTCACGGGGAACCCATGCCGCGGCGCGCCGGCCGCGGCAGAACACGGCCCGCGATGATGCCCTCCTCGGTCCTTCTCCTCTCGCTCCTGGTCGTCGCCGGCCCGGTCCCCCCGGCCTCGCCGCAGTTCCACGAAGCCCCGCCGCACCGGATGGCCCCGCTCGCGCCGGAGCGGGTCTACGCCATCACCTTCGACGAGGCGCTGGGGCTCGCCGCCGAGGCGCCCTCGGTCGCGGGCGCGGAGCGCGCGGTCTCGGTCAAATCCGAGGGCAATTCGAAGATTGGCCTGCTCACCTCCAACCCCTCACTCGTCCTCCAGCCCGGGTTCTCGACCAGGGACGCGAACCCGCGGCTGGAGGGCGAGGTAGCCCTGACGCAATCCTTCAACCTGGCGGGCCTCTCGGGCAACCGCCGCAAGGCGGCCCGCACCGAGGAGCAGCAGCTCCGCGACGAGGCGCGCGCGGTGGCGCTCTCGCGCCGCCTGGACGCGGCGCAGGCGTGGCTGGACATGTGGGCGGCGGAGGCGGCCTTCCAGCTGTCGCGCGAGGAGCTGGGCCTCGCCATGGATCTGGCGGCCCGCACCCGCCGCGCGGCGGAGGCGGCCGCGCTGACCCGCGCGGACGCGGCGGACGCGGACGCCTACGAGGCGGAGGCGCGGCTGGCGTCGCTCTCGGTCGAGGGCGAGGTGACGGACCTGGGCTTCCGCCTGGCGGAGATGGTGGGCCGGGCGACGCCGCTGCCGATGACGACCTCGGGCGAGCTGCCGATGGCGACGGTCCCGGAGCGCGCGGCGTGGCCGGCGCTCATCGCGCGTGCGGCGGCGCTGCCGGCGGCGCGCGCGGAGAAGCTCGCTGCCGAGGCGGACCGGGCCCGCGCCTCCGAGGCGCGCTCGGCGCGGGGCCTCGATCTCCAGCTGGGCGCGCGCGCGCAGCGCGACTCGGCGGGGAACGACGTCCTCTACGGCATCGTGGGCTTCACCTTCCCGGTGTTCGAGCGGGGCCACCGCGAGGCGGCCACCTTCGACGCGGCGGCGGCCCGCCGCGCGGGCGAGGCGGAGGACGCGTCGCGCCGCGCGGTGACGGAGCTGGCGCGCGCGTTCCACGAGGTGGAGCACACGGGCGAGGTCCTAGACGCGCTGGAGAAGACGCTGGTCCCGGCCGCGGCGGAGAGCGCCCGGCTGCGCGAGGCGGCGATGCGCGCGGGCGACGCGACGGTGGTCGAGGTCCTGGTGGCCCGCCGGAGCGCGGCGTCGGCGCGTGCGCGCGAGCTGCGCGCGCGGGCGGCGCACGCCTGGGCGCGCGCGAAGGTCGCGATGCTGGTGGCGCTGGTGCCGACGGATGGGGCGCCGCCCACCGCTCGCCCTTCGACTTCGGCGGTGCCTGCGGCCCCGCCTACGCTCAGGGTGAGCGGAGCTCAGGGTGAGGGGGACGGTCAGACTTCGGCGGACGCCGCCGCTCGCCCTTCGACTTCGGCGGTGCCTTCGGCCCCGCCTACGCTCAGGGTGAGCGGATCACCTAGCCCGGACGGGCGCGATCCCGAACCTTCGCAACCCCGCAGCACCGGAGTCACGCCGTGAACCGAATCCCTCGCACGTCCCTCCTCGCCGCCGCGGCGCTCGTCGCGCTGGCGGCCTGCTCGAAGGAGCCGGGCCCGGTGCCGGCACAGCCGTCGCAGGCCTCGCCGGCGGAGCCGGCCTCGCTGAAGCTCGCGAAGGAGCAGCAGCCGGGCGCCGCCGACACGACGCCGGCGGCGGCGACGAGCGCGCGCACGCCGTGGGTCCGCGCCCGCGCGGCGGAGGGCGTCTCGTTGCTGGAGGCCCCGGCGACGGTGCTGCCGGCTCCGGAAGGCGTCGCGGCGGTGACGCCGCCGTTCCGCGCGCGCATCACCAAGATCTCGGTCCGCGCGGGCGAGAAGGTGGCGCGAGGGCAGGTGATCGCCGAGGTGGTGATGCCGGAGGTGGTCCAGGCGGCGGGCGCCTACGCGGCGGCCTCGACGCGCCTCGAGGCCTACCAGCGCCGGAAGGACCAGCTCGACGGCCTCAAGAAGGAGGGCCTGGTGAAGCTCTCCGACCTGCTCGAGTCGGAGACGAAGCTCGCCGAGGCGCGCGCGGACCAGCAGAGCGCGCTCGCGACGCTGCGCGCGGCGGACCTGGGCGCGGCCGATGCGCGGCGCATCCTGGACGGCTCGGGGCAGGTGGGCCTGCGCTCGCCGATCTCGGGCATGGTCCACGAGGTGAAGGCCTCCATCGGCGAGACGCGCGAGGCGGCGGGCGAGCCGATCGCGCGGGTCGCCGCCGACGGCGAGACGCGGGTGGAGGCGCGGCTGGCGTACGCGCCGCCCCCGACGGCGAAGTTCGAGCTCATCCTGCCGGACGGCACGCGCCACCCGGTGGACCTGCTGGGCCGCGCGCCGGTGGTGGATCCGCGCGACGGCACCACGGCGGCCTGGTTCGCGGGCCGGAACGGCGGCGCGCGCCTGCCGGCGGGCCTCTCGGCGCGCCTGGCGGTGAAGATGGGCGAGGCGGCCGCGGCGGTGCCGGCCCGCGCGGTCGCGCTCGACGGCAAGCAGGCCTACGTGGTCCGCAACGTCGCGGGGAAGCCGCAGCGCCTCCCGGTGCAGGTGCTCGCGACGTCGGGCGCGGACGCGCTCGTGAAGGGCATCGAGCCGGGCGCGGAGGTCGCGGCGGACGCGGCGCTGGCCGGCGCGGAGGAGCGGCCGTGATCGGACGCCTGGTGGCGTGGTGCGTGGACCACCGCAAGCTGGTGGTCGCGCTCACGGTGGCCCTGGCGATCGTCGGGGCGATCTTCAGCGCGCGCCTCAAGTTCGACGCGATGCCGGACATCACCACCAACCAGGTGCTGGTGCTGACGCGCGCGCCGGGCCTGACGCCGGAGGAGGTGGAGAAGCTCGTCACCCGGCCCATCGAAGCGGCGCTGGGCGGCGTGCCGGGCATGGTGGAGCAGCGCAGCCTGTCGCGCTACGGCATCTCCTCGGTGACCGCCGTCTTCGACGACGGCGCCGACACCTACCGCGCCCGCCAGGTGGTGAAGGAGCGGCTCGACACGGTGGCGCTGCCGAACGGCGTCTCGGCGCCGGAGCTGGGCCCGGTGACGGGCGGCCTGGGCGAGATCTTCCACTTCACCATCTCCTCCAACCGCCGCACGCCGGCGGAGCTGCTGGAGATGGCGACCCTGCGCGTGTCGCCGCTGCTCCGCAGCGTGCCGGGCGTGGTCGAGGTGAACACCTGGGGCGGCGAGCAGCGCACGCTCGAGGTCCGCGCGGATCCGGTGCGGATGGCGCAGCGCGGGCTCACGCTCGCCGACCTGCGCGGCGCGCTGGAGCAGGCGACGGGCACCGCGGCGGGCGCGAGCGTGCCGGCGGGCTCGGCGCAGTCCCTGCTCCGCGCGGTGGCGCTCCCGAAGGACCCGACCGACCTCGCGCACGCGCTCGTCCACCCGGAGGGCGGCAACCTCCCGCCGGTGCGGCTCGCGGAGGTGGCGGACATCCGCGTGGGCGCGATGCCGCGCATCGGCGCCGCCACCAAGAACGGCCACGGCGAGACCGTCTACCTGATGGCGCAGATGCTCCGCGGCGACAACGCGCTCGAGGTGATGGACCGCGTCCACGACGCGATGGCGAAGGTCCGCAAGGCGCTCCCGGACGACGTGACCGTGGACGTCGTCTACGACCGCTCGAAGCTGGTCGAGGGCACGCTCCACACGGTCTTCAAGAACCTGCTGGAGGGCGGCCTGCTGGTGGTGGCGGTGCTGTTCCTCATGCTGGGCTCGTTCCGCGCGGGCCTGCTGGTGGCCTCGGCCATCCCGCTCTCGATGCTGGGCGCGACGGGCGCCATGGTGCTGCTGGGCATCCCGGGCAACCTGATGAGCCTGGGCGCCATCGACTTCGGCCTGGTGGTGGACGGCGCGGTGGTGATGGTGGAGGCGATCTTCCACGGCGTGGCCGCGGCGACCTTCGCGTCGGCCGACCGGCGCGGCGGGCGCGAGAAGATGGCGGCGCACGTGCGCGAGGTGACGCGCTCGATGGCGACGCCGGTGTTCTTCTCGGTGCTCATCATCCTGCTCGTCTACGTGCCGGTGCTGTCGCTCACCGGCGTGGACGGGAAGATGTTCCGCCCGATGGCGCTGACGGTGGTCTTCGCGCTGCTCACCTCGCTCGTCCTCTCGGTCACCTTCATCCCGGCCGCGGCGGCGCTGCTGCTCCGCCCGAAGGACATCCCGGGCCGCCCGCCGCCGCTGGTGCGGCTCCTCGATCGGCTCTACCTGCCGCTCCTCGACCGCACGCTGGCGCGCCCGAAGGCGGTGGCGGCGGGCGCGGTGACGCTGCTCACGCTGGGCGTGGCGCTGTTCCTGTCCGCGGGCTCGGAGTTCGTGCCGCAGCTCGACGAGGGCGACCTCGTCATCCAGACCACCCGCGCGGCGGACATCTCGCTCGAGTCGGCGGTGCGCGAGGCGGGGCGGATGGAGGCGGCGGTGCTGTCGCAGGTGCCGGAGGCGACGCGGGTCGTCTCGCGCGTGGGCAGCCCGGCGGTCGCGACCGACATCATGGGGCTCGAGCAGGCGGACGTGTTCGTGACGCTGAAGCCGCGCTCGGAGTGGCGGAAGGGCCTCACCCGCGACCAGCTCATCCGCGAGGTGGAGCTCGCCATCGGGCGCGAGGCGCCGGGCGGTGACCCGGCCTTCACGCAGCCCATCCAGATGCGCTTCAACGAGCTGCTGGGCGGCTCGGTGGCCGACGTGACCATCTCGGTGTACGGCGAGGACCTCGCCGACCTCCGCGCGCTCGCCGAGCAGGTGACGGGAGTGGTGGAGCAGGTGAAGGGCGCCGAGGACGTGCGCATCTACGCGCCGCCGGCGGTGTCGCTGCTCGAGGTCCGGCCGCGGCCGCTCGACGTCTCGGCGGCGGGCTTCACGGTGCGCGACGTGCTCGACGCGGTCACGGCGGTCCGCACCGGCGTCGAGGTGGGCGCCACCTACGACGGCCCGCTCCGCATCCCCATCGTGCTGCGGCTGGGCGACGGCGCGAGCGCGTTCACGCTCCCGTCGCTGGGCCTGCCGGCGCCGGGCGGCGCGCTGGTGCCGCTCTCGCGCGTCGCGGACGTGTCGAGCGAGGTCGCGCCGAGCCTGGTCTCGCGCCAGGACGCCGAGCGCCGGCTGGTGGTCGGCTTCAACGTGCGCAGCTCCGACCTGGGCGGCGTGGTGGGCGCGGCCGAGCGCGCGGTCGCGGCGCAGGTGCGCCCGCCGGCCGGCTACCGCATCGAGTGGGGCGGCTCCTTCGAGACCCTGAACGAGGCGAAGCGGCGGCTCGGCGTGGTCATCCCGGTGGTGCTGGTGCTCATCGTGGGCGTGCTGCTGGCGGCGTTCCGGAAGCTGAAGCCGGCGCTCGTCATCTTCATGAACGTCCCGTTCGCCTCGGTGGGCGGGATGATCGCGCTCTGGGCCCGCGGCATGCCGGTGTCGATCTCCGCGGCGGTCGGCTTCATCGCGCTCTCGGGCGTGGCGGTGCTGAACGGCGTGGTGCTCATGAACCGGCTGGTGGCGCTCGAGGCCGAGGGGCGCTCGCCGGCGGAGGCGGCCGCGACCGCGGCCCGCGAGCGCGCCCGGCCGGTGCTGATGACGGCGCTCGTGGCCGCGCTGGGCTTCATCCCCATGGCCATCGCGACGGGGGTGGGCGCCGAGGTGCAGCGCCCGCTCGCCACGGTGGTCGCGTTCGGCCTCGTCACCTCCACCATCCTCACGCTCCTCGTGCTCCCGGCGCTCTATCCTTGGCTCTCGCGCCGGGCCGAGGGATCATCGCCGGCGGAGCCCATGCATGAAGCTCTTGCTGGTCGAGGATGAGGACCGGGTCGCGCGCGTGCTGGCGCGCGGCCTGGCCGAGGAAGGCCACCAGGTGGACGTCTGCGGCACGGGCCTCGGGGCCCGCGAGCAGGCGACGTCCATTGCCTATGACGTGGTGCTGCTCGACTGGTCGCTGCCCGACCTCGACGGCATCTCGGTGCTGCGCGAGTGGCGGTCGCGCGGGCTGCGCACGCCGGTGCTGCTGCTCACCGCCCGCGGCTCGACCGGCGAGAAGGTCACGGGCCTCCGCGCCGGGGCCGACGACTACCTGGTGAAGCCGTTCGACTTCGACGAGCTGCTGGCGCGGATCGAGGCGCTGCACCGCCGCGGCGGCGCCACCGACGTCTCGGCGCTCGGCCCGGTGACGCTCGACGCCCGCCGGCGGGCGCTCGTGGTGGGCGCGAGGTCGGAGACGCTCACCGCCCGCGAGTACGGCCTCGTCGCCGAGCTGGCCCGCCACGCCGGCGAGGTGCTCTCGCGCACCCGCCTCATCGAGACGGTGTGGGGCCAGGAGTTCGAGGGCAACTCGAACGTGGTGGACGTGTACGTCGGTTACCTCCGCACCAAGCTCGAGCGGCTCGGCGCGCCGGGCGTGCGCATCGAGTCGGTGCGCGGGGTGGGCTACCGGCTGGTGGTGCCGCCGGGGGGCGCCGCGTGAAGCTGGCGGCGCGCCTCTGGCTGCTAGGGGCGGTGGTGCCGCTCCTGGGCATGCTCGCGGCGGCGTTCGCGGCCGGCGAGCTGTTCCGCGCCAGCCTGGAGCGCGCGCTCGACGACGCGCTCATGGGCCAGGCGGCGGCCGAGGCGGTGTCGCTGTTCGACGCGCCGGGCGGGAAGCCCCACCTGCACATGGCCACCTCGCCGCTGCGCGGCTCGCTGACCCGCTTCGCGCCGGCCGCCGCGCTCTACGACGCGGCGGGGACCCGCATCCTGGTGTTTCCGGAGGACGCGCCGGCGGGCCTGGTGGACGACTGCCTCGCGCCCGTCGGCCTCGGGCCCGAGCCGCGGCTCGCCACGCGGCTTCGGGCGGACCACGGCGGGCGGGACCGCGTGCTCACGGTGGCGGTGACGAGCCCGGACGGCGCGCGCTGGGCGCTCGAGCTCTCCGCCTCGCTCGAGGGCGTGCACGAGACCGTCCACGCGTTCCGCCGCACCGGGTTCGCGATGGCGCTCCTGCTCGGCCTGGGGCTGTTCCTGCTCCAGACGTTCCACGCGCGGCGCCTCGCGCGGCGGGTGAACGCGCTCACCGGCCACATGGCGGCGCTCCGCGAGGGGAACCTCGAGGCGGCCCCGCCGGCGGCCGAGGGCGACGACGAGATCGCCGCGCTGGGCCGGGTGGTGGCGGACGCGACCGCGAAGCTGCGGCGCGCGCGAGAGGCGCAGGACCGGCTGGTCGCCGACGCCGCCCACGAGCTGCGCACGCCGCTCACGCTCATGCGCACCTCCATCGACCTCGCGCTGCGCCGCCGCCGCGAGGCGCCGGAGCTGGTGGAGACGCTCGACGAGACCCGGCGCGAGGTGGACCGGCTGGCCCGGCTCGCCACGCGCCTGCTCGACCTCGCCACCGCCGGGCGCGGCGCCTGGGACCGCACCGCGGGCGACCTGGTCCAGGCGGCGCACGAGGCCGCCGAGGCGGCCCGCGCCGCGGCCGAGGCGAAGGGGATCCTGGTGCAGGTGGAGGGGCCGGAGGCGCTGCCCGCCACGTTCGACGCGGCCGGCGTGCGCCAGGCGCTCGACAACCTGCTCTCGAACGCCATCCGCCACGGCCCGCGCGGCCGGCCGGTCACCATCCGGCTGGCGCGCGCCGGCGACCTCGTCCGCATCGCGGTGCAGGACGAGGGGCCGGGGATCGCGCCCGGCGACCGGGAGCGGGTGTTCCAGGCGTTCGAGCGCGGCAACGGCGAGGCCGCCGGCCCGGAGGGCGCGGGCCTGGGGCTCGCGATCGTGGCGGAGATCGCGCGCGGCCACGGCGGGCGGGCCTACGTCGCGGAGACGGGGGCGGGCGCCGAGGTGGTGATCGAGGTGCCCCTCGACTCCGGGCCCCTCGACTCTCGCTCATCCCGAGCGTAGGTCGGGCCCCTCGACTCCCATCCGCTCATCCCGAGCGTAGGCCGGGCCCTCGACTCCGATCCGCTCATCCCGAGCGTAGGTCGGGCCCCTCGACTCCGATCCGCTCATCCCGAGCGTAGGTCGGGCCCCTCGACTCCGGGCCGCTTCGCGGCCCTACGCTCGGGGTGAGCGGAAACGATCGGGGCACGGCCGGAGTCGAGGGACGCTCGGGGTGAGCGGAAACGATCGGGGCACGGCCGGAGTCGAGGGACGCTCAGGGTGAGCGGACATCGGGCCGGGGCCCGAACCGGCTGCCCGGCTTCACCCGCCGCGCGCGCGCCGACCGGGAGAGCACCTCCTCGACGAACGGCTCCGCCGGCTCCGGCGAGAGCACGAACGTGTCGCGGTCCGTGGTCACGCGGACCAGGCCGTCGCCCCGCGTCGCGTACATCCGGAACTTCCCGAGCGTGCGCGAGCGGAACCGGCCGTAGTGGCCGAACGCGCCGCTCGTGCCGAGCAGCCGGATGGCGCCGCCGAGCGCGCCCGGGGCCAGCAGCTCCACCTCGCGCACCTCGCGGAGCGGGATCTCGATGGGCAGGAGCGGCCGCTCCACGCGGATGAGCGCGGTCTCGATCTCGAAGCCGGTCGGCGCGAGCGCCCAGGCGAGGACGGCGGTCGCGAGGATGAACACGGGCATCCCGGCGAAGAACAGCCCCGCCAGCCCCCGCTCCGGCGTCTCGGGGTGGCGCGCCACGAAGATCGTGACCGCGGCGCCGGCGGCGGTGAGCCCGACGAAGAGCGCCGTGCTCACCTTGAGCGAACGCTCCCAGCGCGCGGCGTAGAGGGCCATCGGCCGGGATTGTAGCGCGTCTTCAGTGCGCTCATCCCGAGCGTCCCTCGACTCCGGCCGTGCCCCTATCGTTGCGCTCACCCCGAGCGTAGGGCCGCGAAGCGGCCCGGAGTCGAGGGGCCCGGCCTACGCTCGGGATGAGCGGGGGAAGGACTACCGCTCCACGCCCCGCGGGAACGTCTCGGCGGCGATCCGCTCGAGGCCCCCCATGTACGGCCGGAGCGGCTCGGGGATGACCACGGTCCCGTCCGCCTCCTGGCACTGCTCCAGGATCGCGACGATGGTGCGGCCCACCGCCACGCCCGAGCCGTTCAGCGTGTGCGCGAGGCGCGGCTTGCCGTTCTCGCCGCGGTAGCGCACGCGGATGCGGCGGGCCTGGAAGTCCTCGCAGTTCGAGACCGAGCTGATCTCGCGGTAGGCGCCCTGGCCCGGGCACCACACCTCGATGTCGTAGGTCTTGGCCGAGGAGAAGCCCATGTCGCCGGTGCAGAGCAGCGAGACGCGGTGGTGCAGCCCGAGCCGGCGCAGCACCTCGCAGGCGTCGTCGAGCATCTTCTCGTGCTCGGCGTAGCTCTCCTCCGCCTTGGAGAGCTTCACCAGCTCCACCTTGTGGAACTGGTGCTGGCGCATGATCCCGCGGGTGTCGCGGCCGGCCGAGCCGGCCTCGGCGCGGAAGCACGGGCTGAACGCGCAGTACGACACCGGCATCGCGCTCGCCTCGAAGATCTCGTCCCGGTGCATGTTCGTGACCGGGACCTCCGCCGTGGGGATGAGGTACATCGGCGGCTCGTTCGTGGTCTTGAACAGGTCCTCCTCGAACTTCGGGAGCTGCCCGGTGCCGGTCATGGTCTCGCCGGTCACGAGGTACGGCGGGAGGATCTCGGTGTAGCCGCGCGAGGTGTGGACGTCGATGAAGAACGAGACGATGGCGCGCTCGAGCCGCGCCGCCGCGCCCTTCAGGATGGTGAAGCGCGAGCCGGACAGCTTCGCGGCCTGCTGCCACTCGAGCACGCCGAGCGCCTCGCCCACCTCCCAGTGCGGCTTCGGGGTGAACCCGTACGCCTTCTGCTCGCCCCAGGTCTTCACCACCACGTTGTCGTGCTCGTCCTTGCCGTCCGGCACCGAGTCGTGCGGCGGGTTCGGGACCAGCATGAGCAGGCGCGTGAGCTCCGCCTCGACCTCGCCGAGCTCGGCCTCGGTCTTCTTCACCTCGTCGCCGAGCGCGCGCAGCGAGGCGCGCGCGCCCTCCACGGCGCCCTTGTCGGTGCGGGCCAGCTCGCGGATGCGCGCGTTCGCGTCGGCCTGCTCCTTCTTCTGCTTCTCGAGGAGCACGTTCAGCTCGCGGCGGCGCGCGGCGAGCGGCTTCACCGGCGCGAGCGCCTGCACCGCGCCCTCGCCCCGGCGGGCGAGGCGGCGCTCGAAGCTCTCGAAGTCGGCGGCGACGGCCTTGAGGTCCAGCATGCGGGAACCCCTTCGAATCGGTTGGAATCCGGGCCGCAGGATTAGTCTTTAACCTCTGGACGGGCAAGGGGTCTTGCCAGGCGTGACCCCGGGGATTCGCATGGCGGACGACGTGGACAGAGGGCGGCCGGTGCTCCGGGTGGTGCCGGGCGGTGCGCGCCCGGGCACGCCGGCGTCCGCCGGCCCCGCCGCGGCTCCGGGCGCGGCCGCGCCGATCTCCGACGAGGTGGCGGTCGCGGCGTTCCTGGCCGGCGACGACCGCGCGTTCGGCGAGGTCGTCCGCCACCACGAGCGGCTGGTCCTCGCGCTGGTGCGCCGGTACGCGCGGACCCCGGAGGACGCGCGCGACCTGGCGCAGCGCACGTTCCTGCGCGCCTTCGAGGCGGCCCGCCGCACCCTGGCGCGCGGCGGCGCCGGCGCGGTGCCGTTCCGCCGCTGGCTCGTCCGCGTGGCGGTGAACCTGGGCAAGAACCACCTGCGCGACGAGACGCGCTGGATGCGCGCGCCGCTCGAGGCCATCGGTCCGGACGTCGGGGCCGCGCCGGCCGCGCACGAGGCGGCGGTCCGCGCCGAGCGCGAGGCGCGGGTGCGCCGGGCGGTGCTGGCCCTGCCGCGACGGCAGCGCGAGGTGCTCACGCTGCGCATCGACGCCGAGCTGCCGTTCTCCGAGATCGCCGCCGCGCTCGGCACCACCGAGAACTCCGCCAAGGTGAGCTTCCACCACGCGGTGCGCCGCCTCCAGGCGCTCGCCGGGGAGGAGGAGTCGCCGTGACCGCCTGCCGGGACCAGTCCCTCGCCGTCTCGCTGCACGCCGCCGGCGCGCTGGAGGGCCCCGAGGCCGCCGCGCTGGAGCGGCACCTCTCCGCCTGCGCCGGCTGCCGCGCCGAGGCCGCCCGGACCGCGTCGCTCCTGTCCGCGGCCCGGCTGCCGCCCCCGGGCGAGGCCGAGCTGCGGGCGCTCGACGGCCTCGCCGAGTCCACCTCGGCGGCCCTCGCGGCGCGCCGCCCCGCCGCGCGGACGCTCCGCGCGCTCGGCACCGGCCGCCGCCTGGCGCTGGGGCTCCTCGCGCTGGCCGCCGCGGCGGCGCTGGTGATCGTGCCGGTGGCCGTCCGGCAGCGGCTGCCCGGCCGCGCGGCCGCGCCGGCGGAGGTGGCCGAGGCGGAGCGCTGGCAGGAGCCGGACCTCGACACGCTCTGGCAGGACACCGAGGTGCTCTCGCTGGAGGAGACGTCCTCCTCCTGGGGCGGCCAGGACTCGGCGGCGCTCGTCGCGTACGACGGTGGGTGAAGGGTCGTCCTTCACCGTTCGGAAACCCACGAAGAAGGAGGAAGGCGATGAGGAAGCTCCTCGCAGTGCTGGTGGTGTTGCCGCTCGCGGCCCTGGCCCAGGGCGGCCGCGGGCCGGGCCCGGGGCCCGGCGGAGGCCAGGCGGGCGCACAGGCGGGGGCTCAGGCGATGCCCCCGCGCGGCGATCCGGAAAGGATGGAGCGGCGCATGCGGCTCACCCGGACGCTCGGCCTCGCCGAGGCGCTCGACCTCGAGCCGGACCAGGCGCTGAAGCTCGGGCAGCAGGTGGCGAAGTTCGACGACCGGCGGCTCGCGGTGCACAAGCAGATGCACGACGCGCATCAGGTGCTCCGCCGCGCCGCGCAGGGCGAGAAGGTGCCGGCGGGCGAGGTCGATCAGGCCATCAAGACGGCGCTCGACGCCCGCGCGCAGCTGCAGGCGATCGACCGCGACGTGATCGCGACCGTCACGAAGGACCTCTCCCCCGAGAAGCGCGCCCGCGCGGTCCTGTTCCTGGAGCGCTTCCAGGGCCGCTTCGGGCCGGGGATGGGCCCGGGCATGATGAAGTTCCGCCGCGGCGGCCCCGGCCCGGGCAAGGGCATGGGCATGGGGCCCGGCATGGGCATGATGCACGGCCCCGGCCCGGGCTGCCTCGGCATGGCGGACGACGACGACGAGGAGTGAAGTCCGGGGTGCGCGGCCCTGCCGCGCCGCCGCGTCCGGGTGAGCCCCCGGGCCTTCCCGGCCCGGGGTTGTTACACTCGCCCGTCATGGCCCCGCCCGGCGCACCCGAGCCGCTCGCCGTCGTCACCGGCGCCTCCGCCGGCATCGGCCTCGCCCTGGCGCGCGAGCTCTCGCGCCGGGGCCGGCCGGTCCTGGCGGTGGCCCGTCGCGAGGACCGCCTCCGCTCGCTCGCCGCGGAGGCGCACGCGGCCGGCCGCGCCGAGATCCACCCGCTCGCGCTCGACGTCGCCGCGCCGGGCGCGCCGGAGCGGCTGGTCGAGGCGGCGCGGCGGCTGGGCGGCGCCGGGCTGCTCGTCAACAACGCCGGCCTCGGCCAGTACGGCCGCTTCGAGCGCGCCAACCCGGCGCGGCTCGCGGCCATGCTGCGCGTCAACTGCGAGGCGCTGGTGCTGCTCTCGCACGCGTTCCTGCCCGAGCTGCGCGCGGCGGGCGGCGGCGCGATCCTGAACGTCGCCTCGGCCGCCGCGTTCCAGCCCACCCCGTACACGGCCGTCTACGGCGCCACCAAGGCGTTCGTGCTCTCGTTCACCGAGGGGCTCGCCGAGGAGCTGCGCGGCAGCGGCGTGTGGGCGGGCGCGTTCTGCCCGGGGCCGGTGGACACCGAGTTCGGCGAGGTGGCGGGCACCGGCGGCCGGTTCGGAAAGCCGCCCGGCATGCTCACCGCCGAGGCGGCCGCGCTCGAGGCGATCGAGCAGCTCCGCGATCGCGAGGTGGTGTGGGTGCCGCACCCGATCTACAAGCTCACCGCGGCCGCGTCGCGCCTGGTCCCCCGGGCGATCCTGCGCCGCGTCTCGGGCCGGGTCCACCGGCCGACGGAGGATGCATGAGCCGCAGGCGAGGGAAGGGCGAGGACGCCACGCCGGGGATCGCGCCGGTGTACGAGGGGCCGGAGGTGCTCTCGGCGCTGCTCGAGCGCGCCGGCTCGAAGAACCGCGCCGAGGACGTGGTGGCGATGTTCACGCAGGCGCAGGCGGCGGGCGAGCCGCGCTCGGCGGTCATCCCCGGCATCTTCCAGGACGAGCCGCGCTTCGAGTCGCCGGAGGCGGCGCGCCGGCTCTACTCCAACCTGTTCGGCCTGTGGGCCCGCCTCGCCGCGGGCCTGGGCGCGCTCGACGATGCGCCCGAGGTGGTGCCGGAGCCGGCCGCGCCGCCGGAGCTGCCGGAGCGCGGTGCCGGCGAGGGCGACGTGCTCGAGCGGGAGCTGGTCGAGGCGGTGTGGAAGAACCTGGCCGCCGCCGCGCCGCGCGAGCTGCAGCGCCGGCGCGACCGCTTCCAGAACGTGCAGCCGGACCTCGCGGCCTGGCTCGACGCCGCGCCGCTCCCCGACGCCGCCGCGGTGACCGCGCAGGACCTCGCGTTCGAGGCCTGGGCCATGTTCGACCAGGCGTTCGGCGAGCGGCTCGGGGCGGTCGAGTACCACCAGCTCCGCGCGGTGGAGAAGGAGCCGCCGCCGCTCGAGAGCGTGCAGCCCGCGCTGGCCGCCTACGTGGCCGAGCAGCTCGACGTGCTGGCCGACGACGACCCGAACGTCACCGAGGAGGTCCGCGCGCAGATCGAGCGCGCGGTGGCCGCCGCGGTGGCGGGGCTCACCGAGTCGGTGCGGGACTTGTCGTAGCCGTTCGGGCGCTCGTGGGTCGACAAGCTCACCACGACCCTTCGACTCCGGCCGTGCCTGCGGCACGGCCTACGCTCAGGGTGAGCGGGTCGAGTTCGCTCATCCCGAGCGTAGCGCGGCCGCCAGGCCGCGCGGAGTCGAGGGACTACGCCGGCAGCCCGTCCACGAACGCGGTCAGCGCGGCGTCGAACGCCGCGGGGTTCTCGACGTTCGCGAGGTGCCCCGCGTCCGGGATGGTGACGAGCTTCGCGCCCTTCACGCCGTCGGCGATCTTCCTCGCCTCGGCGGGCGGGGTCATGCCGTCCTCGGCGCCGACGACGACGAGCGCCGGGCAGGCGATGGTGGCGAGCGTGGCGACCGAGTCCTGGCGCTTCGCCATCCCGCGCTGCGCGGCGGCCACGCCGGCGGGCGTGCCGTCGAGGATGAGGTGCCGGACCTCCTTCACCACGGCCGCGTCCGCGCCGGGCCGGAGCAGCTTCGGGACCATCTCGTCCGCCACCCAGCCCAGCCCCTTCTCGAGGGCGGTGCGCGCGAACTTCTCGCGGTTCGCCTTGCCGATGTCGTCGTCCGCGCCCGCCTTGGTGTCGCAGAACGCGACCCCGCGGAACAGGCCCGGCGCCTGCCGGTACAGCTCGAACGCGAGGTAGCCGCCCATCGACAGCCCGGCGACCGCGGCGCGCCCGACCCGCAGGTGCGCGAGCAGCGCCCGCACGTCGCCGGCGAGCAGGTCGAGCGTGGACGCCTCGGGCGGCGTGCCGCTCTTGCCGAGGCCGCGGTAGTCGAGCGCGATCACCCGGTGCTTCCGCTCCAGCGCGGCGATCTGCCGCGCCCACATCCCGGAGTGGAGCGGGAAGGCGTGGAGGAGGACGACGGCGCTCGAGCCGCTTCCGGCGTCGCGCCAGTGGATCTCGGTTCCGTTCAGGTTGGCGACGGGCATTCCCGAAGCATTAGCACTCCGGTGCGCGCCCGTCCGCTTCCCGCCCGCGTCGGGCCCGCGCGGGCGCCGCCCGCGGCGACGCCACGGCCGACGCGGGCAGGGCGGCCCGGACGGATCCGCGTTACACCTATCCACTCGGACCCGCCCAGGCGGCGGAGCAAGGGATCGGATGAGCGAGTACGGACAGGGGGCCCCGGCCGGCCCGCGCGAGGGGATCGGCTACTTCGCGCGCTTCGGCGTGACCGAGCGGATGATCGCCGAGACGCTCTCGGCGGCGCTCTCGCGCGGCGGCGACCACGCCGACGTCTTCTTCCAGCACCGGGTGTCCTCGGACATCGGCGTCGAGGACGGGGCGGTGAACCGCGCCTACGCGAGCGTCGAGCTCGGGGTGGGCGTACGCGTGGTGAAGGGCGACCAGACCGGCTACGGCTACACGGAAGACCTGTCGCTCCCCGCGCTGGTCGAGTGCGCCCGCACCGCCGCCGCCATCGCCGACGGCCCGTCGCGCCCCGGCCCGCAGCGGCTGCACGTGCAGGGCGGCCTGCCCGACCGCTACCCGCTCGTCCGCCCGTGGAGCGAGGTGCGGCCCGAGGAGAAGCTGCCGCTCGTGGCCGGCCTGAACGAGCGCGCGTTCGCGGCCGATCCGCGCGTGAAGAAGGTGAACGTGTTCCTCCGCGACGAGGACGGCGCGGTGCTGCTCGCCGACTCGTCGGGCCGGGTGGTCGAGGACCGCCAGCCCATGACGCTGCTCTTCCTGTCGGTGCTCGCCGAGGAGAAGGGGCGGCGCGAGCAGAGCGGCTACAACGTGGCCGGCCGCGCCGGCTTCGAGTTCTACACGCCCGAGCGGCTCGACCGCGTCGTGCGCGAGGCGATCGATCGCACCTCGGTGCTGTTCGAGGCGGTCGCGGCGCCGGCCGGCGAGATGCCGGTGGTGCTCGCGGCCGGGTCCTCCGGCATCCTGCTCCACGAGGCCATCGGCCACGGCATGGAGGCCGACTTCAACCGCAAGGGCGTGTCCATCTACGCGGACAAGATCGGCAAGCCCATCGCGAGGCCGTTCGTGAACATCGTGGACGACGCGGCCAACCCGGGCGCGCGCGGCGCCATCAACGTGGACGACGAGGGGAACGCCGCCGGCACCACGCACCTGGTGGAGAACGGCGTCCTCGCGACCTACCTCCACGACTCGATCTCGGCGCGCCACTACGGCGTCGCCCCCACCGGCAACGGCCGCCGCGAGAGCTACCGCTACCCGCCGCTCCCGCGCATGCGCTCCACGTACATGCTCCCCGGCCCGCACCGGACCGAGGAGATCATCCAGTCGGTGAAGAAGGGCATCTACTGCGTGAACTTCTCGAACGGCCAGGTCAACATCGGCGCCGGCGACTTCACGTTCTACGTGAAGAACGGCTGGCTCATCGAGGACGGGAAGCTCACCCGCCCGGTGAAGGACGTGAACATCATCGGCAACGGCCCGAAGGCGCTCGAGCAGGTGGACATGGTCTCCGACGACCTCGCCATCGACGAGGGCGGCTGGACCTGCGGCAAGGACGGGCAGAGCGTGCCGGTGTCGCAGGGCCTGCCCACGGTGCGCGTCGCCTCGATGACGGTCGGCGGGAGGGGCTCGTGAAGGACCTGCTCGAGATCGCGCGCGACGCCGCCGCGCTGGCGCGGCAGCGGGGCGCGGACGAGGCCGCGGTGGGCGCCTACCGCGCGCGGCACGTCGAGGTGGCGTGGCGCGACGGGCGGCTCGAGAAGGTGAGCGAGGCCACCACCCGCGGCCTCGGCCTCGACCTGTACGTGGACGGCCGCTACGTCTCGGTGGGCACGAGCGACCTGCGCCCCGAGGCGCTCGACCGCTTCGTCTCCGACTCGGTGGTGCTCGCCCGCACGCTCGCGCCCGACCCGCACCGGCGGCTGCCGGATCCCGAGCTGTACCAGGGCCAGGCGGCCGTCGATCTCGAGCTGGAGGACCCGCACCACGGCGCGCTCGACGCCGCCGAGCGGCGCCGGCAGGCCGAGGCCATCGAGGTCGCGGCCCGCTCGGTCCCGGGCGCGCAGGCGATCCTGTCGGTGTCCACCAGCGTCTCCGACTCCCTCAGCGAGAGCGCGCTCGTCCACACCAACGGCTTCGAGGGCCGCCGCCGCGGCACCGACTTCTGGATCGGCGCCGAGGTCACGGTGAAGGATCCCGACGGCCGGCGCCCCGAGGAGTACGCGTCCTCGGGCGCGCGCCACCGCGCCGACGTGGAGTCGCCCGAGGTCATCGGAAGGCGGGCGGGCGAGCGGGCGGTCGGCCGCATCGGCTCGCGAAAGGGCGAGTCGGCGGTGACCGCGCTGGCGGTGGACAACCGCGCCTCCGGGCGGCTGGTGGGCGCGCTGTTCGGCCCGCTCTCGGCGTCGTCGATCCAGCAGAAGCGCTCGTACCTCGAGGGCAAGGTCGGCGCCGAGGTGGGCAGCCCGCTCCTCGACGTGCGCGACGAACCGCACGTCCGCCGCGGGCTCGGCTCGCGGCTGTACGACGGCGAGGGGCTCGCCGCGCGGCCGTTCGCGGTGTTCGAGGGCGGCGTGCTGCGGACGCTCTACGTGGACACCTACTACGGCCGGAAGCTCGGGATCCCGCCCACCACCGGCCGCTCCTCGAACCTCGCCTGGAAGCTGGGCGAGCGCTCGCAGGCGGCGCTCCTCGCCGACATGGGCGAGGGGATCCTCGTCACCGGGTTCCTGGGGGGCAACTCGAACGGGACCACCGGCGACTTCTCGCTCGGGGTGCGCGGCTTCCGGGTGCGCTCCGGTGCGCTGGCGGAGCCGGTGGGAGAGATGAACGTCTCCGGCAACCACCTCGAGCTCTGGAAGCGGCTGGTGGCAGTGGGGAACGACCCCTACCGCTACTCGCCCATGCGGACCCCGACGCTGGTGTTCGAGGGCGTCCAGCTCGCCGGGACCTGACGAGCACGTGTGGGCCGACCCGCCCCGCGGTCGGGTCCCCGGCCCCTGGGACCCCCTCCATGCCACCGACGCGAATTTGCAGGCTGCGCGCTGCGTAGATACTTCTGTATTCGTGGCCCGCGTACTCATCGTCGACGACGAGTCGGACATCCGCCAGGCGGTCGCCGAGGTGCTGGCGGAGGAGGGCCACCAGGTGGTCTCCGCCGGCGACGGCGAGGAGGCGCTCGCGCAGATCCGCGCCTTCCACCCGGAGCTGGTCCTGCTCGATCTCATGATGCCGGTGATGAACGGCTGGGAGTTCCGGGCCGCGCAGAAGGGCGATCCGGACATCAGCGCGATCCCGGTGGTGATCCTGTCGGCCATGGGCCGCGAGGGCGCCATCGACGCCGACGGCTACATCCAGAAGCCGTTCGACCTCGAGATGCTGCTGTCGGCCGTGCGCCGGCACGCCGTCTCCGCGCCGCCGCCGGCCGCGCAGAACGCGTAACCCGCTCGTCCCTCGACTCCGCGCGGCCTGGCGGCCGCGCTACGCTCGGGATGAGCGGATCGAAGCCGGAGTCGAAGGGCGCTACCTCCTCCACGCCACCGTCACGCCCGGCCGGCGCCCGCCGGCGCGCAGCGCCTCGACGCCGCGGCGCCCCGCGTCCACCGCCTGCGCCACGCGGTCGGTCGCGTCCGCGTCCGCCTCCAGCGTCTCGCACGCGGAGGAGAGCACGTCGCCGAGCAGGCGCCACTCCGCCTCGAGCGCCCCGCCGTCCGGGCCCGCCTGCAGCCGCACCAGGCCGGTGGTCCGGTCCCAGGCCTCCTCCGGCGGCGCGCCGCGCGCGAGCGCCTCGCCCACCGCGCCCACGAACGCCTCCACCACGCCGTCCAGCGCGGCCGCGGGCGCGCGCCGGCCGTCCCACGCCGTCGCGCGGGCCGACCTCCAGATGCGCGCCAGCTCCCCGCGCGCGGCGGCGATGGCCTCGCCGGTCCGCCGGGCGTCGAGCCTCACGGGATCCGCGCCTCCTCGAGGAGCCAGCCGAGCGCCGCCTCCGCCTCGCGCTGGAGCGCGGGGAGGTCCTCGGTGAAGAGGTGCGTCGTGCCGGGCACCACGGTGAGCCGCCGCGGGCCGCGCGACCCCTCCAGCACCGCGCGGACCTCGTCCGGCAGGCCGAACGCGTCCCGCTCCGCCTGCACCACCGCGGCCGGCCGCTCCACCGCGCGCGCGTCGGCGGCGTCGCGCACGAGGTCGAGGTCGGCCGAGCGGAGCGCGAGCCCGGCGAGCAGGAGCCCGCGCACGCGCGGGTCCGTGCCGCCCGCCAGGATCGTCATCCACGAGCCGAAGGAGAAGCCGCAGCAGAGCAGCGGCAGGTCCGGGTGGCGCGCGCCGAGCCAGCCGAGCGCGGCGCGCGTGTCCTCCACCTCGCCGAGGCCGCGGTCGTAGGCGCCCGCGCTCAGGCCCACGCCGCGGTAGTTGAAGCGGAGCGTGTGGCCGCCGAGGGCGCGCACCGCCCGCGCCAGCCGGTAGGTGGCGTGGTTGTGCATCGTGCCGCCGAAGCGCGGGTGCGGGTGGCAGACCAGCGCGGCGAACCGCGCGCCGGGCACCTCCTCCAGCAGCGCTTCCAGCCGGCCCGCGGGCCCGGTGAGATCGACCTGTGGCAACGTCCGTCCTCGGCCCCCCGGGAGCGGGCGGCGCGCCCGATCAGCCGAGCAGCGCCGCGAACATGCGCTTGCCTTCCTCGAGGCCGAGGATCGACTCGCTGGCGCGATCCGGGTGCGGCATCAGGCCGACCACGTTGCGCGCAGGGCCGCCGGAGATCCCGGCGATGTCGCGGGCCGAGCCGTTCGGCGCGCCGCCGACGTAGCGGAACACGACGCGCCCCTCGCCCTCGAGCCGGTCGAGCGTCTCCGGGTCGGCGAAGTAGTTCCCCTCGGCGTGCGCGATGGGCATGGTCAGCGACTGGCCGGCGAGGCCGCGGGTCACCGGCGTCTCCTGCCCCTCGACGCGGATCGTGACGTCCTTGCAGATGTACTTCAGCGACGCGTTCCGCATGAGGACGCCGGGCAGCAGGCCGGCCTCGCACAGGATCTGGAACCCGTTGCAGATGCCGAGCACCGGGCCGCCCTTCTCCGCGAACGTGACGAGGTCGGCGATCACCGGCGAGAAGCGGGCCAGCGCGCCGCAGCGGAGGTAGTCGCCGTAGCTGAAGCCGCCCGGGACCACCACCGCGTCGAGCTGCTCGGGCAGGCGGTCCTTGTGCCAGACGTACTGGGCCTCGGCGCCCATGACGTGCTTCACCACGTGGTAGCAGTCGTGGTCGCAGTTGGAGCCGGGGAAGGTGAGGATGCCGACGCGCATGGTGCGGTGCCGTCCGAGCTAGAGCTCGATCCGGAAGTCCTCGATGACGGTGTTGGCGAGCAGCTTGCGGCACATCTCCTCGAGCCGCCTCCGCGCCTCGGCCTCGGGCAGCTGCTCGTCGAGGGCGACCTCGATGAACTTGCCGAGCCGGACGTCCGAGACCTCGCCGTAGCCCATCGCGTGCAGGGCGCGGTTCACCGCCGACCCCTGCGGGTCCAGCACCCCGCGCTTGAGCGTGACGTACACGCGCGCCTTCTTCGCCATGCGCGGGTTTATAGCAGAATCCGCCCCGTGCGCCTCACCCGGGTTTTGCTAGGGTACGGGGCGATGGAGGGACCTTCGGCAGCGGGGATCCTGTGGCTCGTCGCGGGGATCGCGGCGCTGCTGGCGCTGCGGGCCGTGGCGGCCGCGCTGGAGGCCGCGCTGGTGGCGGTCGGCGTGCCGCGGGCGCAGGCGCTCGCGCAGCCGCCCGACGCGGGCGCGCGCGCCCGGGCGCTCGGCGCGCTGGCCGGCAGCCCGGAGGCCACCGCGTTCACGCTCCGCGCCGCCGCCACGCTCGGCACGCTGCTCGCGGGCGTGCTGGCCGGCGCCGGCGGCCCCGCGCTCGTCCCCGGGCTGCCGCCCTGGCCGGCGCGGCTCGCGACCGCGCTCGTCGCCGGCCTGCTCTCGCTGCCGCTCTCCGCCGCCGCTCGCGGCCTCGGCGCGGCGCACGGCGAGGGGGTGGCGCTGGCGCTGGCGCTCCCGTTCCGCGGCCTGAGCGAGCTGCTCCGGCCGCTCGCCCGCCTGGTGGCGTGGGTCGCCGGCCGCCGCGCGCGCTTCTCGCTCCCGCCGCCGCCGCTCGACGAGATGGAGCGCGCGCTCGCGGAGTACGCCGGGCGCGCCGGCGCCGGCTCGGAGGGGACCCGCGAGCTCATCCACAACGTCTTCGAGTTCCGCGAGAAGGTCGCGCGCGACGTGATGGTCCCGCGCACCGACGTGGTGGCGGTGGAGATCGGCACGCCGGTGCCGGAGATCATCCGCACGCTCTCGGAGGAGGGCCACTCGCGGATGCCGGTGTACCGCGAGAGCCTCGACCAGATCGCCGGCGTGCTCCACGCGCGCGACCTCGTCCCGCTGCTCGCGCACCCCGAGCTCATCGTGCTCGCGGACATCCTGCGCCCGGCGCACTTCGTGCCCTGGTCGAAGCCGGTCGAGCAGCTCCTGCGCGAGATGCAGCGCCGCCACCTGCACATGGCGTTCGTGGTGGACGAGTTCGGCGGCGTGATGGGCATCTGCACCATCGAGGACGTGCTCGAGCAGATCGTCGGCGACATCCAGGACGAGTTCGAGGAGGACGACGAGGGCCGCGAGGTGGAGCAGCACGCCGACGGCAGCTTCACCGTGCAGGGCGCCGCGCCGGTGGCGGAGTTCAACCGCGCCGCGCAGGCCGCCGTCCCCGAGGACGAGGGCTTCGAGACCATGGCCGGCTTCGTCTCCTCGCTGGCGGGCGCGATCCCGGCGCGCGGCGACCGCTTCTTCTGGAAGGGCTGGGTGTTCACCGTGGCCGAGGCCGATCCGCGGCGCGTCGTGAAGGTGCGCGCGGCGCGGGTGAAGCGGGGCGGCTAGCGCCGGGCCCCCGGGCCGGCGTCCCTCGGCCCGAAACGGCGGCTGGGCGGGCGTGCGGCCCCCGGGCGAGTCCCGCCCCGCCCCGGCCGTGCCGGGCGGGGGTGCCAGGGGTTACCGTTCCGGCGCCATGACCGACGAACGCAACGGCGTGCGGCTCGGCCAGGCGGTCCGCGATCTCGACGGCCGGCCGCTGGGTCGCGTGGACGCGCTCTACGACTGGGGTTTCCGCGTGGTGAAGGGGTTCCCCATCCTGTTCCGGCAGGAGCAGGTGCTGCGCTACGACGAGGTGCGCGGCGAGCGCGACGGCGCGCTGGTGGTGGCCCGCAGCGAGGCGGCGCTCCTGCAGCTCGCGCACGGAGAGATCCCGGACATCTGGCGCGTCCCCACCCCGCGCGCCTTCCCCGCCGCCGCCACGCCGTCCGAGGCGCGGGACCTGTTCGCGGAGCTGGCCGCCGGGCGCGCCGCCTCCGCCGCGCCGCGGCCGGGCGTCCCCGAGCCGTCTCCGCTGCCGGCCGAGGACGAGCGGGACTACGTGCGGAGCCGCGGGGAGTCCTTCCCGGCGGGCCCGCCCCCGCAGCCCTGATCTCGGCCCGCACCTCCGCGGCGCTCTCGGGTAATGTGCGCGGCCATGACCGAGGCCGCCCCCTCGCCGCGCCCGCAGCCGGCCGGCTACCGATGGCTGGTGCTGCTCGCCTGCAGCGTGGCGATGTTCGGCAACTACTACGTCTTCGACGCGCTCTACCCGGTCACCCCGCTGCTCGAGAAGGCGTTCGGGTTCACCGGCGAGCAGGTGGGCCTGCTCGACACCGCCTACAACGTCGCGGCGCTGCTCACGCTCCTCGCCGGCGGCGTGCTCATCGACCGGCTCGGCACCGCGCGCTCGTCGGTGCTGTTCGGCGCCATCGGCGCGGCCGGCACGCTGCTCATCGCGTTCGGCCCGGCGCTCACGCCGGGCACCCCGGCGCTGGGGATGGCGGCCGGGCGCTTCGTGCTCGGCGTCGGCTCGGAGCTGTTCATCGTGGCCGCGACCACGGTCGTCGGGCGCTGGTTCAAGGGCAAGGAGATCTCCTTCGCGCTCGCCGTCCAGCTCCTCATCGCGCGCTTCGGCTCGCTCGCCGCCGACCAGTCGCCGAACTTCGCCCGCGGCCTGTTCGAGCGCGGCTGGCAGGCGCCGCTCTTGCTCGCCGGCGTGCTGGGCGTGGCCTGGTTCGTGTTCGCGGTGATCTACGCCGGCCTGGAGGCGAACGCGGCGCGGCGCTACGGCGTGAAGGGCACGGTCGCGACCGACAAGCTCGTGCTCGGCGACCTGGTCCGGTTCGACCGCGCCTACTGGTGGGTGGTCGGGCTCTGCGTCGCGTTCTACGCGACCATCTTCCCGTTCCGCACCTTCGCGAACCTGTTCTTCATCGACTACCGCGGCCTCTCCAACGAGGCGGCCGGCAGCCTGAAGAGCGTGCTCCCCTTGCTCTCGATGATCGGCATGCCGCTGTTCGGGCTCCTGGCGGACAAGTTCGGCAAGCGCGCCCTGATGATGGCGGCCGGCTCGGCGCTGCTCGTGCCGCCGTTCCTGCTCATGCTCTGGTGGCACACCGGCGTCGTGCTCCCGGAGGTGCGCCTGCCGCTGCTCGGGACGGTGCTCGCCGCCGGCACGCCGCTCGAGCTGGTGCTCGCGATGGCGATGATGGGGCTCGCCTTCGCGCTGGTCCCGGCGGTGCTCTGGCCGGCGGTCACCTACCTCGTGCCGGCGGGCCGGCTCGGCTCGGCCTACGCGCTCATGACGTTCTGCCAGCAGGTGGGCTGGGCGGCCATGAGCTGGGGCATGGGCAAGGTGAAGGACGCGGGGCACGCCAGCGCCGCGGCGCCGGGCGGCTGGGTGCCGGTGGTGCTGATGCTGGCGGTCCTCTCCAGCGCGGGGTTCGTGTTCTCGTTCCTGCTCTGGCGGTCCGAGCGCGGGGCGGGGGCGCACGGGCTGGAGGACGTCACGCCGGGTGAACGCGCCTGAGCGCGTGAGCGCCGGGCCAGGACGCCCGGTCCGGGCCGGGATCACCGGTCCGGGCCGGGCGTCAAGTTGTTTGCCATCGGGATCCCGAACCCGTATGCTGCGATATCGACGCAAGATCCCGGGATCAGGCGGGATCTGGCGGGCGCGCGGCGGCGGGCGGCGCGTTGACCCGAGGGCGGGTGAATGGCGGACGGGGCGAAGGTCAACGGAGTGGCGGCGGCGATCGATCCGGAGGGGCTCCTCAGGAGCGCGCTCGAGAAGATCGTCTTCTTCGAGTGCCGCGTCTCCCAGCTCGAATCCGAGCTCGCGGCGGCGCGCACCACCGCCGAGCGCGCGCGCGCCGACGCGGCCAGGGCGCACCGGCGCGAGGTCGAGCTGGAGCAGGCTGCCGCGGCCGAGCGCGGCGCGCGGGCCGACGCCCAGGCGCAGGCCGACGACCTCGTCGAGCGGGTGCGGCTGCTGGAGGGCGAGCGGGAGCGGCTCCTGTCCGGGCTGGTGGAGCGGGCCCGCATCGGCGGCGCGACCGGCGCCGACGGCGCGCCCGGGCCGGAGGAGGGCGGGGCCGACCTGGCCGGCTTCATCGCGGAGCTGCGCGCCGAGATCGAGGCGCTGCGGGCGTGGAAGGCCGCGGCCGAGGCCGGCGGCGTCCGGGTGGACGCGGGCGGCGCCGTGCACGTGCCGAAGGCGCGCGAGGCCGCCGAGGGGGTGTCGCAGCTCGCCGGGCGGTTCGAGGCCGAGGGGCGGGTGGGGCTCTCCGGGCGCGACACCGACCGGATGAAGGAGCTGCTCGCGACGCGCGCCGACCGCGTGCTCTACGAGCGGTCCATGGACGACCTGCGCGCCCCGGATGCGCGCACCCGCCAGCGCGCCGTCCGCACGCTGGAGGCGCTCGGCTCGAAGGCCGCCGCGCCGCTGCTCGCCGCCGCGCTCGGGCGCGAGGAGGACGGCGAGGTGAAGGCGGCGCTGCTCGGGGCGCTGGCCCGGTTCAAGGAGCCGTTCGCGGCGCCGCTGGCGGAGCGGGCGCTCGAGGACGCGCGCCCGGCCGTGCGGGTGGCCGCGCTGGAGGCGCTGAACGCGGTGGCGTCCGGCGACGCGGAGCCGCGGCTCGCCGACGCGCTCTCGGATCCGAGCCCCATCGTGCGGCGCCGCGCGGCGCTCCTGCTCGGCTACGCGCCGGGCGAGCGCGCCGAGGCGGCGCTGTCGGTCGCGCTCGGCGATCCCGACCGCGGCGTGGCCCGCGCGGCCGCGGCGGCGCTGTCCGGCCGGCCCACCGCCCGCGCGCAGGGCGCGCTGGCGCGCGCGCTCGAGCACCCGGACGAGAGCGTGCGCCGCGCGGCCGCGTCGGCGCTGTCGCGCGTGGCCGGCGAGCGCATCTCGTCGGACGGCTCCGCGCCCGCGCGCCGGGCCGCCTCGCGCCGCATCGCCGAGCGGCTCGCCGCGATGGACGGGGCGGCGCTGCGCGACGCGGTGATGGCCGGGGCGGACGCGCTCGCCCCCGCTCGCCCCGCGCAGGCCCCCGCCCGCCCCTCGACGAGCTCGCGGCGAGCGGCCGTCCAGGGCTCGCCGCGCACCGCGGTGGCGGTCGCCGTCAGGGAGGCCGCCCCCGCCGATCCCGGCCTCGACGCCGGGATCGTGGGCGAGGTCCGCATCGCGCTCCGCGGCTGCACCGCCGCGGATCTTTCCGCCGTGCTCGGCGCGCCGCAGCCGCGCGTCGACGCCGCGCTCGCCGCCCTGGCGGCCCGCGGCGCCCTCGTCCAGCGCGGGGCGCGCTGGTTCATGGCATAGAGGACACGATGGAGAACGTCCGGTACACCTCGAAGCGCCTCGCCCAGATCGTCGGCGCCACCGAGAAGCAGGTGGTGTCGGCGCTGGGCCGCAAGGACGGCTTCGGCATGGCGGACCTCCCGGTCCTGCGAGAGAAGCTGAAGCGCACGCCCGAGCCGTTCCCGCACCGCATCCAGCTGTTCCTCAACTTCAAGGGCGGCACCGGCAAGACCAGCCTCTCGACCTCGTACGCGTACCGCCTGGCCGAGCGCGGCTACCGCGTGCTGATGATCGACCTCGACAGCCAGGGCCACGCCACCAAGTGCCTGGGCCAGGAGGGCTCGAGCTTCACGCGCACGCTGCACGAGGTGCTGATCCGGAAGGTGCCCATCGAAGAGGTCACCGTCCCGACCGGCATGCCGAACCTGTCGCTGGTCCCGGCGAACCTCGCCATGAGCACCATCGACCTCGCGCTCATGCCGCTCGCCGGGCGCGAGTTCCGGCTGCGGAACGCGCTGCAGGGCGCGGTGGCGCGCTACGACTTCATCGTGCTCGACGCGCCGCCGTCGTTCGGGCTGCTGAACCTGAACGCGCTCATGGCCGCCACCGACCTCGTCATCCCGGTGCTGGCGGACTTCCTGTCCTACGACGGCCTGCGGCTGCTGTTCGAGACGATCCAGGGGCTCGAGCAGGACCTGTCGCACCAGCTCGAGAACATCTTCATCGTGGTGAACGCGTTCAACCAGACGTTCAAGATCGCCCGCGAGGCGCTGGGCGCGCTGCGCGAGCACTACGCCGACTACCTGCTCGACACGGTGGTCCGCCAGTGCACGAAGTTCGCGCAGGCGTCGAGCGAGGGCTGCCCCATCTTCGGCTTCGACGCCGACTCGAAGGGCGCGACCGACCTCGAGGCGGTGCAGCAGGAGATCCTCGGGCGCGTCCGGGCCGCCGCGGCGGCCGCCGGCGTCGCGGGAGCGTGACCGACATGCGCAAGGCCTTCGACGCGAACGTTCCCAAGCTGAAGCCGCGGCTCCGCGCCGCCGGCCTCCCCGCCGCGCCCGCCCCCGAGCCGGAGGCCGAGGTCGCCGCCGCGCCCGAGGCGGTCGCCGTCGCCGAGGCCGCCATCCCCGCCGCCGCCGAGCCGGCCGCGCCCGAGGCCATCGCGGCGTCCGCCGCGCCCGAGCCCCGCGCCGCCGCCACCGTCTCCGCCGCGCGCGGCAGGGTCGCGATCCACGCCGCCGCCGAGGCCGCCGCGCAGGTGACCGCGGCCGAGCCGCCCGCGCCGGCCCCGGTCGCCGCGCCCGCGCCGGTCGCGCGCGCCGCCGCCCCCGCCGCCGCGCCGGTCGCGGCCGAGGCGCCGGCCCGGGCGCAGGGCGACGTGCAGGAGCGCCGCGAGCGGCTGCAGAAGATCAAGCGCCGGGTGGCCGAGGCGGCGAAGCCCGCGCCCCGGCTCGAGCCCGCGCCGGCGGATCCCGCCCGCGCCGCCGAGAGCGTGCTCGGCCTGGTGAAGGACCTCGAGGTCGAGCTGGTGCGCGCGCGCGAGCGCGAGGAGGCGCTCCGCGCCGACCTGGACGAGGCGCGGCAGGAGCTGGCCCGCGCCGCCGGCGAGGCGCGCGGGGCGACCGAGCGGCTCGCCGTCGCCGAGAAGGAGCTGGAGGACAAGCGCGGCGTGCTCTCCGACCTGCTCGGCGAGATGGACGCGCTCGAGCAGGAGCGCGACGAGTCGGTGCGGCGCGCGCAGGCGCTCTCCGCGCTCGACGAGGAGCGCGCCCGCCTGCTCGACGACGTCACCCGCCGCGCCGACGAGGAGGCGCGCGTGCGCGCCGAGCGCGAGCAGGAGGTGGAGCGCCTCTCCGAGGAGCTCCGCGCCGGCGCCGCCGACGGCGCCCGGCTGCGCACCGCGGTGGGCGAGCTGGCCCGCGAGCGCGATCAGCTCGCGGCGGAGCTGGACCGGCTCCGCGCCGAGCGCGACGAGCTCGCCTCCGCGAAGCGCGCGCTCGAGCAGGTGCACGCGGCGCTGGCGCAGGCGCGCGCGCGCCTCGGCTGACGCGCCAATCACCGCGAGAAGACGCGGCCTTCGCTGACCGTGTGGGCGTTCCGTCGCGGGCGCCGCGCCGGGCGACCATTCGCCGCACGGTCCGGGGGACCCTTCGGGTGAGTGAGGGGCTACAATCCCCACGCTCGACGGATGGCGCCGTGGACGGGCGCCGGAGGGACCGGATGGCCAGCTGCTCCCGCATCGCCGCGTGCCCGCTGTTCGCCCAGTTCGCGATGAAGTCGTCCCTGCGCGTGTGGCAGGGCTACTACTGCGAGGGCGACTACGCACGCTGCGAGCGGTTCAAGCTCGCCTCCGCCGGCGCCGCGGTTCCCTTGAACCTCCTGCCCAACGGCAAGTCGCTCGCGGTGCCGCTCGAGCAGCTGGAGCCGAAGCACATGCAGTGACGCGCGCGCCGCGCCGGGGGGATCGCGGCGCGCGCGGTGGTCTGGGGCGGGGAGGGACGCAGCGGGGGGGACGGGGGAACGCGGGGCGGGCACCACGCCGCCCCGCGCGCTTTTTTGCCGGCCCCGACGAGCCGTTGCCCCGGGCCCCCGACCGCGCCATGCCTGCGGGCATGGCCACCGAACCCGCCGAACCCGCATACGAGCTCGTCTACTGGCCGGGCCTGCAGGGCCGCGGAGAGTTCGTCCGGCTCGCGTTCGAGGACGCGGGCGTCCGGTACGCGGACCTGGCCCGCCTGCCGGATTCCGAGGGCGGCGGGGCGGCGGCGGTGATGCGGCTCCTCGAGGAGCCCGGACCCTGGCTCACCCCGCTCGGCCCGCCCGCGCTCCGCCACGGGGAGGTGGTGGTGGCGCAGACGGCGGCCATCCTGCAGTGGCTCGCGCCGCGGATCGGCGTCGTCCCGCCGGACGAGGCGAGCCGGCTGCGCGCGCACCAGCTCCAGCTCACCATCGCGGACCTGGTCGCCGAGGTGCACGCGGTCCACCACCCGGTGGCGACCTCGCTCTACTACGAGGACCAGCAGCGCGAGGCGGCGCGCGCCGCCGAGGCGTTCCGGCGCGAGCGGATCCCGCTGTTCCTGCGCTACCTCGATCGCGCGCTCGACTCGAACCCCGCCGGCGGCGGCCACTGGCTGGTGGGCGATCGCTGCAGCTACCCGGACCTCTCGACGTTCCAGGTGATCGACGGGCTCCGCTACGCGTTCCCGCGCGCCATGCGCCGCATCGAGCGGCGCTTCCCGCGGCTGGTCGCGCTGCACGACGCGGTCGCGGCGCGCCCCGGCATCGCCGCGTACCTGGCGTCCGACCGGCGCATCCCGTTCAACGAGAGCGGGATCTTCCGGCACTACCCGGAGCTGGACGAGCCCGCGCCGAAGCGGTCGCGTCCCTCGACTCCGGGCCGCCGCACGGTGGCCCTACGCTCGGGACGAGCGGGGAAACGGAAGGCCGGCGGCGGACGAGCGGGGAAGAAGCGCGCTACTTCGCGGCGGCGCGGTCGATCGGCGTGACGTTCCCGCCGCGGTCGCGGATGCGCTCGAGCGCGTCGAAGGCGGCGTACTTGTACGCCTCCTGCAGCGTCGGGTAGTTGAACACCGTCTCCGCGAAGTAGCGGAGGTCGCCGCCGAGCGCCATCACCGCCTGGCCGAGGTGCACCGTGTCCGACGCGTGCGGGCCGATGCAGTGCACGCCCAGGATCGCGCCGTTGGCCGGATCGGCGAGCACCTTCAGGAAGCCCACCGCCTCGCCCACCAGGTTCGCGCGGGCGTTCTCCACCAGGCTGGCGCGCCCGATGACGTAGTCGCGCCCCTTCGCCTTGAGCGCCTCCTCGCTCTCGCCGACCGAGGAGATCTCCGGGATGGTGTAGATGCCCACCGGCAGCAGCTCGGGGAGCTTCTGCTTGCGGTTGCCGCCGCACGCGTGGTTCATCGCCACGCGCCCCTGCTCCATCGAGCTGGAGGCGAGGCCGGGGAAGCCGACCAGGTCGCCGGCCGCGTACACGTGCGGCACCGCCGTCTGGTAGTGCGAGTTCACCTCGAGCAGGCCCTTGTCGGTGGCCTTCAGCCCGGCGTTGGCGAGGCCGAGCGCCTCGACGTTGCCGATGCGGCCGGCCGCGACCAGCACCTTCTCGGCCACCAGGCGCGACTCGTCGGCGAGCGTCACGAGCACGTCGCGCTCGCCGCGCTCCAGCTTCACCGCGCGCGTCACCTGGTGCCGCGTGATCCCGAGCACGTCGAACGAGTCCTGCATCGCGAGCGACAGCTCGGCGTCCAGCCAGGGGAGCAGGCGGTCCTTCGAGTCGATGATGGCGACCTTCACGCCCAGCGCGGCGAAGATCGACGCGTACTCGCAGCCGGCCACGCCGCCGCCCAGGATCGCGAGCGAGCGGGGGATCCGGTCGAGCATCAGGATCGAGTCGGAGTCGTAGACGCGCGCGTTGTCGATCGAGTACTGCGGCGGGTGGAACGGCCGCGTGCCGGTGGCGAGCAGCACCACCTCGGCGTGCAGGTCCTGCTGCCCGCCGTCCGGCACCGCCACGCGGATGGTGTGCGGGTCCACGAAGCTGGCGATGCCGCGGAACATCTCGACGCCGGCGTGGTTGAGCGCGCTGCGGATGCGGGAGTGCTCGCGCGCGGTGACCAGGCCGCGGCGGCCCATCAGCTCGGGGACGGTGACGGTGCCGGAGACGCGGACCTCGATGCCGTGCGCGTCGCGGCTGCGCGCCTGCTGGATGGCGAGGGCGGTCTCGCGGAGCGCCTTGGAGGGGATCGTGCCGGTGTTGGCGCTCGCGCCGCCGGGCACGGCCTCCTTCTCCACCAGCGCGACCTTCTTGCCCAGGAGCGCGGCCTGGATGGCGCCGTTCTCTCCGGCGGGGCCGGAGCCGATGACCACCACGTCGTACGAGAGCATGCGCCCGCTTATAATGCAGGACCCGCCGGAGTTCGATATTGTTCACGGTTCCGTGCGACCCCTCCCGACGAACCCGGTGCTCGGCCAGATCCGGAAGAACCTCTCCGTCGAGCTCGACGAGCGCCGGCGCGCGCTCGCCGCGGCCGGGAAGCGCCTGTTCGACTTCGGGCTCGGGGATCCCAAGGAGCCGACGCCGCCGTTCCTGCGCGAGGCGCTGCGCGCCGCCGTGCCCGAGGTGTCGCAGTACCCGAGCGCGTTCGGGACCGCGGCGCTCCGCCGCGCGGCCGCGGGGTACCTCCACCGCCGCTTCGGCGTGACCGTGGACCCCGAGGCGCAGGTGCTCGCCTGCGCGGGCGCCAAGGAGGCGATCTTCCACCTGCCGCTGGCGTTCGCGGGCGACCCGCGCCGCCGCAAGGTGGTGATGCCGGATCCGGGCTACCCCACCTACGAGGTGGGGGCGCGCTTCGCGGGGCTCGAGCCGGTGAAGGTCCCGCTCACCGCCCGCCGCCGGTTCCTGCTCGAGCCGGAGGACGTGGGCGAGGCCGTGCTGCGCGAGACGCTCGTCTACTGGATCAGCTACCCGCACAACCCCACCGGCGCCGAGGCGCCGCGCGACTACCTGCGGCGCGTGGGCGCGGCCGCGCTCGAGCACGGCTTCATCGTGGCCTCCGACGAGTGCTACGCCGACATCTACTTCGGCGAGCCGCCCGCCTCGATGCTGGAGGTGCAGCTCGAGAACGTGCTCGCGGTCCACTCCTGCTCGAAGCGGAGCGGCATGACCGGCTACCGGAGCGGCTTCCTGGCCGGCGACCCGGACCTCGTCCGCGGCCTGCGCGCGCTGCGCAGCCACCCCGGCGTCTCCCAGCCCGAGTTCGTGGCCGCCGCCGCGACCGCGGCCTGGTCCGACGACGCCCACGCCGCCGAGCGGCGCGAGATCTTCCGGCGCAAGCGCGACCGGTTCCTGCGCTTCTTCGCGGAGAAGGGGCTGGTCGCCGACGCGTCGGACGCGACGCTGTATCTCTGGGTGCGCGTGCCGGAGGGGCACACCTCCTCGAGCTACGCGCTGCGGCTCCTCGACGCGGGCATCGTGGTGGCGCCGGGGATCGCGTTCGGCGCAGGAGAGGGATACGTCCGCGTGGCGCTGGTGCCCACGCTGGAGGAGTGCGAGGAGGCCATCCGGGCCTGGGCGAGGATCGAGCCATGAGCGACTGGAACGACGTGCGGAAGCTGATCGAGGGGGCCTTCGAGGATCGGGCCCGGCTGCAGGACCCGCAGGCGAAGGCGGCGGTGGTGAAGGCGCTGCACGGCCTCGACCGCGGCGAGCTGCGGGTGGCGGAGAAGAAGGACGGTGAGTGGAAGGTGAACGCCTGGCTGATGCAGGCGGTGAACCTCTACTTCGGCATCACCGGGATGGAGACGACCGACTTCGGGCCGTTCCAGACGCGCGACAAGATCCCGCTCAAGAAGGATCTCGAGAAGGCCGGCGTGCGGCTGGTGCCGGGCGGCATCGCCCGCTTCGGCTCGCACCTCGAGCCGGGCGCGGTGCTCATGCCCGGCTTCGTGAACATCGGCGCGCGCGTGGGCGCGAACTCGATGGTGGACACCTGGGCCACCGTGGGCTCCTGCGCGCAGGTCGGCGCGAACGTGCACCTCGCCGGCGGCGTCGGGATCGGCGGCGTGCTCGAGCCGCCCGGGGCCCGGCCGAACATCATCGAGGACGGCTGCTTCATCGGCAGCCGCTGCATCCTCGTCGAGGGCGTGCTGGTCGAGGAGGACTGCGTGCTCGGCGCGAACGTCGTCATCACCGCGTCCACGCCCATCATCGACGTGAGCGGGCCGGAGCAGGTGGTCTACAAGGGCCGCGTCCCGGCGCGCTCGGTGGTGATCCCCGGCACGCGCCCGAAGCAGTATCCGGCGGGCACGTTCAACATCCCCTGCGCGCTCATCGTGGGCCGCCGCAGCGCCGCGACCGACAAGAAGGTCTCGCTGAACCAGGCGCTGCGCGACTTCGAGGTGCAGGTCTAGGCCGCCCATGGACCCGGCGACCGCCGAGCTGGCCGAGGCGCTGGCGCGCCGCACCGAGGCGCTGTGCGGCGTGCTCTCGCCCATCGGCCACGAGCGCGCGCTCTGCGACCAGGTCGAGGCCTGGGCGCGGGCGCTCGGGCTCGGCGTCCGCCGGGTGAAGGACTCGCTCGTGGTCCAGGTGGACGCCGGCGCCGGCGCGGAGGCGGCGCGCGAGGGCCGGCCGCGGGTGGCGCTCTGCGGCCACCTCGACACCGTGCCGGTGCACGAGGACGACCGCGGAGGGCCGCACCGCGAGGGCGGGCGGCTGGTCGCGCCGGGCAGCTCGGACATGAAGGGCGGCCTCGCGCTCATGATGGAGGTGGCCGAGCGGCTGCCGCGCGCCGAGCGCTTCTGCGAGCTCATGCTGGTGTTCTACGCGCGCGAGGAGGGGCCGTACCTCGAGAACGAGCTCGCCGACGTGCTCCACGCCGCCGACGAGCTCGCCGGCACCGAGCTCGCGATCTGCCTCGAGCCGACCGACAACGTGCTGCAGCTCGGCTGCGTCGGCTCGATCCACGCGACGTTCACGTTCGAGGGGCGGGCCGCGCACTCCGCGCGGCCGTGGCAGGGCGAGAACGCGGTGCACCGGGCCGGCGCGTTGCTCGCCGAGCTGCACGCCCGCGCGCCGCGCGAGGCGGTCTCCGGGGGCCTCGTGTTCCGCGAGGTGACGAGCGTCACCCGCATCGAGGGCGGGCGCGCGCGCAACGTGGTGCCGGACCGCTGCACGCTCAACGTGAACCACCGCTTCGCGCCCGACCGCACGCTCCAGCAGGCCTCGGCCGAGCTGCGCGCGCTCGGCGAGCGCGTCGGCGCCGAGGTGGAGCTGACCGACCTCTCCCCCGCGTGCCCCGCCTACGCCGACCACCCGCTGGTGCGCCGGCTGCTCGAGCGCACCGGCGTCGCCGCCGAGCCGAAGCAGGCCTGGACCGACGTGGCCCGCCTCGCCGCGCACGGCATCCCGGCGGTGAACCTCGGCCCCGGCGCCACCGCGCAGGCGCACCAGCGCGGCGAGTGGGTCGAGATCGCCGCGCTCGAGCGCGGGTACCGGCTGCTGGAGCGGTTCCTGCGGGCTTGACCCGGTGTCACGCGAGGGCCGCCCCGCGCTGCTGGCGGCCCGCCTCGCCGCTCGCCTATCATCCGCGCGTGCGCGCCCTCCTCCTCGCCGCCCTGCTCGGAAGTGCATTCCCGGCGCTGGCCGTCGCGCAGGACGGCGACTGGGACGACGCGCCCGAGGAGGAGGAGCACGACGACGAGGGCAGGCCGAACCGCTTCTTCCTCACCGCCTGGGGCGGCGCGGGAATCGACGCCGGCGGCAACGGCAGCTCCGGCTCGCGGCTCGGCGGCGAGGCCGGCTACTCCTTCTCCACGCTCGACCTGAGCATCGCCGGCTACGGCTACCGGCACCTTCCGGACGCGACGCGCGAGTGGACGCCGGTGGTCCTGGCGCGGATCTCCCAGCGGTTCGAGACGCACCGCGGGCTCGACGCGGCGATCACGTTCGGCGTCGGCAGCGCGAAGCGCGACGGCTGGAGGGCGTGGTTCCAGGTCGGGCTCGGGGCCCGGCTCGAGCTCGGCCCCATGTTCCTCGCCGGCGAGCTGACGTTCGAGCAGGAGGACCAGCTCGGCCTGATGGGCGGGCTGGGCGCGCGGTTCTAGCGCGGCCCCCGTGGGGCGCCCTCGTTGACCCCGGCAGCGGCGCGGTTAGACGACCGGGCGGACCTCGCGTCCGGATCCCCGGCGCGTCCCGAAAGGAACCGCACCATGAAGCGACTCCTCCCCGTCCTCCTCGCGCTCGCCGTCCCGGCGCTCGCGCACGCGCAGGCCGACACCTGGAACATCGACCCGGCGCACACGCTCTCCAGCTTCACCGTCCGTCACCTCGTGATCACGAACGTCCGCGGCGAGTTCGGCAAGACCACCGGGGCGGTGAAGCTGGACGAGAAGGACCTCGCGAAGTCGTCGGTCGAGGCGACCATCGACGCGACCACGCTCAACACCCGCGTGCCGGACCGCGACGCGCACCTCAAGTCGCCCGACTTCTTCGACGTGGCGAAGTACCCGACCCTCACCTTCAAGTCCACCAAGGTGGAGAAGATCGGGGAGGGGAAGCTGAAGGTCACCGGCGACCTCACCATGAAGGGCGTGACGAAGCCGGTGGTGCTCGAGGTGCTCGGCCCCACCAGCGCCATCAAGGATCCCGGCGGCAACCTGCGCCGCGGCCTCGTCGCCACGACGATGGTGAACCGCCGCGACTTCGGCCTGAACTGGTCGAAGACGGTGGAGGCCGGCCCGGTGGTCGGCGACGAGGTGAAGATCGAGATCGAGGCGGAGCTGGTGAAGGCCGCCCCGAAGCAGGCGGGGAAGTAGCTCCTCCCTCGACTCCGCGCGGCCGTGGGGGTGCCCGCTCACCCCGAGCGTCCCTCGACTCCGGCCGTGCCCCAGTCGCCTCCGCTCACCCCGAGCGTCCCTCGACTCCGGCCGTGCCCCAGTCGCCTCCGCTCACCCCGAGCGTAGGGCCGCAGAGCGGCCCGGAGTCGAGGGGCCCGGCCTACGCTCGGGATGAGCGGATCGGAGTCGAGGGGCCCGGCCTACGCTCGGGATGAGCGGATCGGAGTCGAGGGGCCCGGCCTACGCTCGGCGTGAGCAGATCAATCCGCTCACCCTGAGCGTAGGCGGGCCCCAGGCCCGCCGGAGTCGAAGGGCGAGCGGCCCCGTCCGCTACTGCGCCACCTTCTGCGGCTCCTTCGGCACCCGCAGGATGCCGTCGTCCTCGGCCGCGATGCGCCGGCGCCAGCCCTCCGGGTAGTCCGGGTGCGTGACGTTGCCCTGCGCATCGCGCACGTTGCCGTCGAGGTACTTCACCATCAGAGACTCGCCCAGCTTGCGCCACCGGGCCGTGACCATGTCGCCCTGGCTGACCGAGTAGCGGGTGAGGTAGTCGCGGGCGAGGCCGGGCGAGTCCTTGTAGAGCGTCAGGGCGGCCTTCTCCAGCTCCGCCTGCCGCGAGAGGAACCCGCCCTCCAGCTCGCCCTGCACCTGCTTCACGTCCTGGATCATGTCGGAGTAGCGCGAGTAGGCCCAGTTCGACACGAAGTTGAACACCCAGAACGCCGAGTCCCAGCTGAACGTCTTGAAGTCCGCGGTGCCCACCGCGAAGCTGCGCGGCACCTCGTGGATGGAGCAGTACATCGGCACGTAGACGGTGCTGTACGTGTCGTCCACGCCGAACCAGAGCACCCCGCCCACCGCCGCCGGCAGCGTGGCGCGCGACTGCGCCACGAACGAGAAGCCGGTCTGCTGCGTCGAGATGGCCCGCTCGTTCAGGTACTCCTGGTCGTCCACCTTGAACGTCATGGGCCGCCACCGGTACGGCAGCGAGAACGGACCGGCGCCCACGCCCTTCGACAGGTCGAGCTCGGTGCCCTCGAAGTGGTCGCGCATGAGCGCCATCACGTCGCGGACCGCGAGCGGCTTCTCGGCCTTCACCCACAGCGGCACGCGCTCGGCCTTCGGGTCCTGGCCCTTCACCATCGAGGACGGCAGCGGCTGCCCCGGCGCCACGCGGCGGAACACGCTCCACACCCGCGCGTCGCAGGCGCGCAGCGCGCCGAAGTCGAGCGGCGCGTAGGCGTCGGCGAAGCTGAACTCGGCGTCCTTCCCCTTGAACCAGCCCTTCTCGCGGGCGAACGAGATGACGTCCTTCGCGTACAGCGTGGTCTTCGGCTCGTCGAGCGGGAACTGCCGGATGCGCGCGTGGTTCGCGTGCGCCGACACGTAGCCGTCCGGGATGCGGCGGGCCACCCACACCGCGCCCTTCCGCTTCGGCCCCTTGCCGATCATCTCGAGGATCCAGGCCTCGTTCGGATCCGAGATGGAGAAGGACTCGCCGGTGGAGGCGTAGCCGTATTCGGCCACGAGGTCCGTCATCACCTGGATCGCCTCGCGGGCGGTGCGGGCGCGCTCCAGCGCGATGTACATGAGCGAGCCGTAGTCGATCCGGCCCTCCGGATCCTGCAGCTCCTTGCGGCCGGTGAAGGTGGTCTCGCCGATGGCGACCTGGTGCTCGTTGATGTTGCCGACCACGTGGTAGGTGACGGCCGGCTGCGGGATGCGGCCCAGGAACTTGCCGGTGTCCCACTCGATGATCTCGCGCTGCGCGCCCGGCGCGTGCTGCGCGGCGGGGCGGAGCGGGAGGTCGCCGTAGAGGTCGTGCGAGTCCGCCGCGTAGGTGATGAAGGTGGAGCCGTCTGCGCTCGCGCCCTTCGAGACGAGGATGCTGGTGCAGGCGTCGGCCGCGCCGGGCAGGGAGAGGACGAGGGCTGCCGCGGCGAGCGCGGCGGGGGCGGTCTTGCGGTGATCGAGCATGGCCGCCGAGGATACCCGAGCCCGCTCCTCCGGGTCACTCCGCGGCCAGGCCTCGCCTCGACCGGGCCGTGCAGATGGCGGACCCGGCGAGCTTGCCGCGCCGCGGCGGCCGCGTCGGCACCGGCCGCGCCGCGCACCCGCGGTCCGGGCGCGAGCCCTCCGTCGGATGGGCCTGGGCGCCCCGCCTGCGCAGGCGTGCAGCATCCGGGCGCGACCGCCGGGCACGGCGGTTGCTCCAGCGCGCTCCGCCATGACCGCCGCCTCCGACGCGCCTGCCGACGCCTCGTCGTCCACCCCCTCCTCGCCGACCGACCGCCCGCGCGAGCGGCTCCTCGCCGCCGGCCCGCGCGCGCTCTCCGACGCGGAGCTCCTCGCCCTCGTGCTCGGCACCGGCACCGGCCGCGTCTCCGCGCGGGCCGCCGCGCTCTCGCTGGTCGAGGCGCTGCCGCTCGCCGAGCTGGCCTGGGCGCCACCCGACGCGCTCGCGTCCTGGCCCGGCATCGGCGTCGCCCGCGCGGCGGCCCTCGCGGCGGCGTTCGAGCTGGGCCGGCGCGGCGCCTGGTCCCCGCCGCGGCGCGGCGAACGCTGCCTCGACCCTCGCACCGTCCACGAGCTCCTCCGCCACGCCGCCCACGCCGAGCGCGAAGGCTTCCACGTGGTGCTGCTCGACGTGCGCGGGCGGCTGCTCCGGGCGGTGCAGGTGGCGGAGGGCTCGCTCTCGCAGTGCCCGGTCTCCCCGCGCGACGCGCTCCGCCCCGCGGTGCGGGAGGGCGCGCACGGGGTGGTGTTCGTGCACAACCACCCGAGCGGCGATCCCACCCCCAGCCCCGACGACGTGGACCTGACCGCCCGGCTCCGCGCCGCCGCCGACCTCGTCGGCGTGCTCGCCCGCGACCACGTCATCGTGGCGGCGGGCGGGTACTACTCGTTCGTCGAGGCGGGGAGGTGGAGGCGGTAGGGGGTGCCATCTTGCGCACGGGGCGTGGGATCGGTTGTACTCCGGGCGTACTTCACCCGGAGAACACCCCGATGCGCACCTTCCTCGCCGTCGCCTCGATCGCCGCCGCTTCGCTCTGCGCCTGCGTGACCGCGCCGGCCGTCAACCCGAGCTACCGGCTCGATCCGGAGTCGCGCCCCCAGTGCGAGGCCCATTGCGGCCAGCTCGGGATGCGGCTCGGCGCCATCGTCATCATGGGCACCGCGACCGGCTGCGTGTGCGAGCCGAAGGAGGCCGCCACGCCCGAGTCGCGCGCTGCGGCGGGCGGCGCCGCGTTCCGCGTGGCCCAGCTGATGAAGCAGGAGCAGGAGCGGCGGCTGCGGGAGCTGAACAGCCGCCCGATGCACAACGCCCCCGTCCCGTCGCCCGGGTTGCCAGGGACGCCCGTCATCTACCGCTGACCTCGCTCGAAAGGGTTTGGTTGCGGACGCCGTCTGGGCGCCTAGATCGTCGGTCGATGCGACTCCCGACGATCCCGATCCATCCGGATGCACCGGGGTTGCCGCTCTGGCCGCCGTTGCTCGCCGCGCGCGGGCCGGGGGGCCGGAGCACCGCCCACGCGCACCACGGCGTGCACGTGGTGCTCGCGCTCGGCGGCGACCTGCGCGTGCGCGCGGGCGACGCGGGCGCGTGGGTGCGAGCGGCCGGGATCGTCACCGCGCCGGATGCACCGCACGCCATCGACGCGGCGGGGTCGGAGATCCTGATCGTCTTCGTGGACCCGGAGAGCGAGGCGGGGCGGGCCATGCGCGGCGCGACCGCCGGCTCGCTCCGTACCCTCGGCGCTGCCGAGCGCGATGCGCTCGCCGACGGGGTGACGCCGATGGAGATCATGGGGCCCGGCGGCGCCGCCTGGACGTCGCGCGTGGTCGAGGCGCTGGGAGGCGAGCGGGTGCGATCACCTCGCGCCGTCCACCCGCGCGTTCGCAGGCTCCTGCGTGTGCTGCAGGCCATGCCGCCCGGTGGAGACGCCTCCCTCGAGGCGCTCGCGCGCCAGGTCGGCCTCTCACCCGGCCGATTGATGCACGTGTTCACCGAGTCGATCGGCGTGCCGCTGCGGCCGTACCTCGCGTGGCTGCGTCTGCAGCGCGCCGCCGCGGCCGCCGTCTCCGGCAGGCCGCTCGGCGAGGCCGCCCACGCGGCCGGGTTCGCCGACGCCGCCCACATGAGCCGGACCTTCCGCCGCATGCTCGGCGTCACCCCCTCCGAGCTGCGGCCGGCCGCGCACTCACGCGCGGCTCACGCGCGCGGTCGCTCCTGCGCCGCCTCGCGCCAGGCGCGCGCGAAGCCTCCGGTGAGGACGTAGCGGGGGAACGTGATCCACTGCTCGGCGAGGATCCGCGCCAGGAACTCGGCCCGTCCACGGAACGGGGCGGGCGCCCTCGCTTCGCCGCGGTGGCCGCGGCCCTGCGCGGCGAGCGCGACGAGGAGCGCCGGGAGGCCGGCCATCGCCCAGCCGGCGGGGATCACCGGCGCCAGCGCGAGCGCACAGGTCCCGAACCAGAAGAGCGGCACCGTCGCAGCGTGCAGCGCCAGGTTGAGCCGGTCGCGGTGCACGTCGCCGTAGCCTGCCCATTGCCGCTCGAGGACGCCGGGTTCGTTCGTGTTCATGCCCGGAACCTGGTCGCGGCCGGCCAGGGAGGCTTGAACGAACTGGCTGCGATCGACCCGGCGCGCCGCGCCGACGCGCCGTCAGCCGGCTTCCTGCAGCGCGAGCGTCTCCGTCAGCTCGTCGTACGCGAACAGGTCGGCGAACCGGGCCCACTGGACGAACGTGTCGAACGTCGCCTCGTAGTCCTCGTTGGGCGTCTGGACCGCGATGAGCTCGAGCACGAAGTCGCGGTCGATCCGGTGGCCCTCGCCGCGCACGAGGGCGTCCCTGACCTGCTGGAACAGGTGCAGCCCGACGATGCGCTCGCGGAACAGCGCCTTGCGCTCCGCGTGGCCCGCCTTCACGAGGCGGGTGCCCTCGGGCGACAGGACGACGAGCCGCCTCGGCGTGTCCACGAGGTCCAAGAGCTCGGCCGCGTTCACGACGCCGATGAGGCGGCCGAACTCGCGGTCGGTGTCCGCGGCGATCTGGAACACGTCCTCGCGCCCGCCGCGCGCGTCCAGGTACTCGAGCAGGCCGAGGATCTCGCTCGGGCCCGCGCTGGGGAGCGCCTCGAACGTCGTGGGGGGCGGCGGCACGTCCGGCATCTCCATCCCGGTGATGATGTCGTGCAGCCGGTCCACCAGCTGGAGGAGCGCCGGCGAGCGGTAGTCGCGCGGCCTCGGCAAGGCGTTCTCCACCACCGTCCGGACGCGCCCCGGGTTCGCGTCCAGCACCACGATGCGGTCGGCCATGTAGACGACCTCCCGGATGTCGTGGCTGACCATCACGATCGAGGAGGGGTTCCGGTCCTTGGCCGCCCACAGGTCGATCACCTCGGCCCGGAGGCTCTCGGCGGTGAGCGCGTCCACCTGGCTGAACGGCTCGTCCATGAAGAGCATCTCGGGGTCGAGCGAGACGGCGCGGGCCATGCCCACGCGCTGCTTCATGCCGCCGGAGAGCTCCCGGGGGTAGGCCTCCTCGAAGCCGGCGAGGCCGACGGCGCGGATGGCGTGGCTCGCGCGCGCGGCGACGTCGTCCGAGGCGAGGCGCTTCGCGCGGAGGACCGCCTCGACGTTCTGCGCGACCGTCATCCAGGGGTAGAGCGCGAAGCTCTGGAACACGAAGCCGACGCCCGGGTTGAGGCCTTCGAGCGGCGCCCCGTGATACAGCACCGCGCCCTTCGTCGGCGGGGTGAGCCCGGCGAGGATCCGGAGGATGGTGGACTTGCCGCAGCCGGACGGCCCGAGCAACGCGACCACCTCGTTCCGGCGCACGGCGAGGGAGATCCCCTCGAGGACGCGCAGCGGAGGCCCGCTCCCCTGCGGGAAGGCCTTGTGCACGTCGCGGAGCTCGCAGAGGACGTCGGGCTCGGTCTTCGGCAGGGCGGTGGCGGGATCGGGCATCTCGGTGCCTCGCTACCGGGAGAGGGAGAAGCGCTCCTCGGCGACGCCGTGAAGGCGGCGCCAGACGAGGCGGTTGAAGATGGCGACCAGCGCCGCCATCACCGTGATCGCGGCCGCGAGCACCGCGAGATCCCCGCTCGCGGCGGCGTGGCTGATGCGGGCGCCGAGGCCGTCGGTGGCGAGCACCCGGCCGCGGAAGCTCATGTACTCGGAGACGATGCTCGCGTTCCAGGCGCCGCCGGCGGCGGTCACCCAGCCGGTGACGAGGTACGGGAAGACCGCCGGCAGGTACAGGTCCCGGAAGCGCTGGAGGGTCCCCACCCGGTAGACGCGCGCGGCCTCGCGCAGGTCCGCCGGGATCGCGGTCGCGCCCGCGATGACGTTGAACAGGATGTACCACTGCGTGCCGAGCAGCATGAGCAGGATGCTGCCCCAGCCCAGCCCGACGCCGGCGGCCGCGAGCACCGCGACCACGGCCGGGAAGAGCATCGGGGCCGGGAAGGACGCGACGACCTGTACGACCGGCTGCAGGATCCGCGAGAGGCGAGGCGAGAGCCCGATGGCGAGCCCGGCCGGAACGGTCCAGAGCGTGCCGAGCGCCGTCGCGAGCAGGACACGTCCGAGCGTGAGCGTCGCCGCCGCGCCGATGCCCGCCCATGCGCCGAAGGGCACCCGGCGAAGCAGGTGCACCAGCCCGACCGCACTCCACCCGAGCAGCGCGAGCAGGGCCACGAACAGCGCGAGCGACACCGCGCCCGCGAGGGAGCGTCGCCCGGCGCGCGGCGCCGACCTCGGAGGCGGCCGGGGGGTGGAGGAGACCGTCCGCACCGCACGCCGCAGGAGGCCCGAGGCCCAGGGGAGGAGCCGGGAGCGCCTCAGGAAGTCGAGGAACCACGACTCCATCGCCTCCGTCTGTCCGCTCTCCTCGACCCGGAACTTCTGCGCCCAGACCACCACCGGGCGCCAGAGGAGCTGATCGACCGCTACGATCATCGAAGCCATCGCGACCACCGCGGCGAACATCGCGCCCCCGTCCCCGTGCGCCACCGCGACGCTCATGTACGAGCCCAGGCCCGGGAGGCGGAAGTCCTTGTCCCCGAGGACGAACGACTCGCTGATCATGAGGAAGAACCACCCGCCCGCCATGCTCATCATGCCGTTCCAGACGAGCCCGATGGCGCCGAAGGGCAGCTCGACCCACCGGAAGCGCTGCCACCAGTGGAACCGGCTCAGCGTCGCCACCTCGGTGAGGTCGCGAGGGATGGACTTCAGCGAGTGGTAGAAGCTGAAGGTCATGTTCCACGCCTGGCCGGTGAAGATCATGACGACCGCGGCGAGCTCCAGCCCGACGTTGCTGCCGGGGAACGCCGCCACCAGTCCCAGGACGAGCCCCGGCATGAACCCGAGGACGGGGATGCTCTGCAGGATGTCGAGGGCGGGTACGAGGACGCGCTCGGCGATCCGGTCGCGCGCGGCCCAGTAGCCGTACGCCAGCGTGAACAGGAGCGAGAGGACGTAGGCGGCGAGGCCGCGCGACAGCGAGAGCAGGGTGTACCCGGGGAGCGCGCCCAGAGAGAGGTCGATCTCCACCGCCGGCCGCGGCGCGCCGGTCCACTCGCCCGCGAGGCGAACGAGCCCGTACACCGCGCCGCCGAGGCCCGCCGCCAGCGCGACGTCGGTCCACCCGATCCTCCGCGAGCGATCGAGGAAGGCGACGGCCTCGCCGAATACCCGCGTCGCGCGCCGGTTCACCGCGGTCGCTCCACCGCCCGGCCCCCGGGCCTGGCCATCCGTCCCGGCATGGTAGCCCCCGGGCCGGCGGACGTCGCGCGCGGAATTCGTGCGCACATACCATACGGTATGGTATGCATGCGGCATGACTGGCTCGCTCCGCGATCACCTCCTGGCCTCGCTCGCGCTCCTCTACCGGCGCTGGGCGACGGCGCGCGCCCGGGACGGCGTGGGCGCCGTGCTCCGGGCCGCGCGCGCGACGATGCGCCGCAAGCGCTACTGCCTCCTCGCCACGGTGGCGGACGGGGTCGCGCACGCGCGCGTGCTGGAGCCGCTCCCGCCGGACGACGACTTCACCGTGTGGCTCGGCACGAGCGGCGCGTCCCGCAAGGTGGAGCAGCTCCGCAGGAACCCGGCCGCCACGCTCGCCTACGAGGACGACGCGCGCGCGGCGTGCGCGGTCCTCGTCGGCCGCGCCGAGATCGTCGAGGACGCCGCGGAGCGCCGGCGCCGGTTCAAGCCGTTCTGGCGGGCCTTCTGGCCGGAGGGCCCCGAGGGCGGGGACTTCGTGCTGGTCCGGTTCCGCCCGGAGCGGATCGAGGTCTGGGACGCCCGGCGCCACGTCACGCCCGCGCCGTTCGGGAAGCGTTCCGCGATGGTGGCGCGCGGCCCGGACGGCGCCTGGAGGGCCGCTTGACCGCGACGGGGCGGAGCGCAGCCGCCGGCGGGGACGTCCGCTCCGGCTGGTGCCGGGCCGGGCTCGGCCTGCTGCGGGATCAGGGCCCGCAGGCGGTGACGATCGACCGGCTCTGCGCGGCGATGGGAAAGACGAAGGGCGCCTTCTATCACCACTTCCGCGACGTGGACGCCTTCCACGCCGCGGTCCTCGACGCGTGGGCGGAGCTGCACACGGCCGACGTCATCGCGGTCGCCTCGAGCGCCCTGACCGCGGAGGCCCGGAGCGCGCGGCTCGGGGCGGCGGCGGTCGGGCTCGACCACGCGCTCGACCGGGCCATCCGGGGCTGGGCGCTGCACGACGCGAGGGCGCGCGAGGCCGTCGGCCGCGTGGACGCCCGCCGGATCGATTACCTCGCGGCCATCCACCGCGAGCGCGGTCGGAAGGACGCGACGGTGCTCGCGCAGCTCGAGTACGCGGTGTTCCTGGGCGCGCAGGAGCTCGGGCTCGCGGACGACGCGGAGCGGGGCGCCCCGCTCGGCCGCACGCTCCGCGCCGCGCTCGAGTGGCTCGGTGCCGGCCGCGCCGCCTCGCAGCGTCGTCGGCATGGCCAGGGTCGTCGCGGAGGCGGGTTGCCGCGCGAGTAGCCGGGCGCGGACTTCACAATGAGCGTAGGGTGTGCTCGAATCCGTCGGGCGTTGCGGCATGGCACGTCGCCAGCGCGGCAGCACGATGCTGCAGCCGCCTCTCACCGGAGAGCTCCCGTGGTCCGGATTCGGATGGACATCGATGCTGCGCTGGGCGAGCAGTACGTCGATTACCGGTGCTCGCGCTGCGGGATGGTCGCGCAGGCCGCTGTCGCCGGTTACGGGACGGGGCTCGTGGTGAACGGCGTGTCGCTCAGCAACGCGCAGCTCGAGGCCGAGGTCGGCGCCGCGCGGGCGGCCCGCCTTGCCCCGTGCCCGCGCTGCGGCCACCGCGGCCGCCCGGCGCTCCTCGGGGTCCTGCTCGTCGGAGCCACCGTCGGCGTCGTCGCCGCGATGGCGATCGGGTTCACGGTCGCCGAGCTGTTCCATCGGTCCGATCCGGAGGGTCGGCTCGCGCCCGTGGTCGGCACCGCGACGTTCGTCGCCGTCGTCGCGACGATGACGGCGCTGAAGCTGAGGAGCGTCCGGAGGCGGGTCCGGTTCCACCGCGTCATGCTGTGAGCTCCGCCGCCCTCGAGGCGCGCTTCACACGCTGCGTGCGGTGTGGTCGAATCCCGCCGATGCCCCTTCGCCTCGCCCTCGGAGCGCTGCTCGTCCTGGCCCCGCGCCTTGCGTTCGCCGGCGTCACCATCCACTACGAGGGGACGGCCGAGACCGCCGCCGCCGCGAAGGCGGTCATCGCCGCGGCCCCGCGCGAGCTGAGGCTCCTGCCCGGGGCCGGCGCGGTCGGGCGCGATCGACGCTGATCGGCCGGCCGCGGTCCTGGCGGGTCCGACGTTCGACGCCTGGCTCGAGGCCGCATAGCATGGCCCGGTAGCCTGGATGCCCACGGAGCCGCGCACGTCGCGGATCGGTTGGCTGCTCGCGATGCCCATGCTCCTCTCCTGCGCCGGTCCGGGCGCCGCCTCCCCCGCGCCGCGCGCGGCGTCCACGAGCTCCGCCGAGGACGTCCTCCGCGACGCGCCGGTGGTGGACCTGCACCTCGACACCCCGCAGTGGCTCCTCGACCAGCGCTACGATCTCGGCGCGCCGCGGCGCGAGCTGGGCCAGGTGAGCCTGGACTCGATGCGGCGCGGCGGGGTCGGCGCGGCCTTCTTCGTGCTGTGGCATCCGCCGGAGCTGCCCGAGGCGGACGCGCACGCGCGGGCGCTCGCGCTCGCGGCGGCGGTGCGCGCGCAGGTGGCCCGGCACCCCGCGGAGCTCGCCATGGCGGGGAGCGTGGACGAGCTGCTCGCGGCCCGGGCCGCGGGGAAGATCGCGGTCCTCCTCGGCATGGAGGGCGCCGAGCCGCTCCACGGTGACCTCTCGGAGCTGGCACGCATGCACGCGCTCGGCGTCCGCTACGTCGGGCTCACCTGGAACGCGCACACCGCGTTCGCCGACGCCGGCAAGCCCGACGCCCCGCGCCACGGCGGGCTCTCGCCGCTCGGCCGCGCCGCCGTCGCCGAGATGAACCGGCTCGGGATCGCGGTGGACGTCTCGCACCTCTCCGACGCGTCCGCCGCCCAGGCCATCGCCGCGAGCCGCGCGCCGGTGCTGGCCACGCACTCCTGCGCGCGCGCCCTGTCCGACCACCGCCGCAACCTGCCCGACGACCTCGTCCGCGCCATCGCGGCGGGCGGCGGCGTCGTGGGCGTCAACTTCCACTCGGTGTTCCTCGACGCGGGATTCGCCGCGCGCGCCGCGGCCGCCGAGCAGGCGCACGCGCCGGAGGTGGCGGCGCTGGCGCGCTCGCTCGAGGGCGCGGACCCGGTCGAGCGGAGGTGGGCGCCCTACCTGGCCGAGCTCCGCGTCGCGCACGCGCTGCCGCGCCCGCCGCTCTCGGTGCTCGTGGACCACGTCGAGCACCTCGTGAAGGTGGCCGGCGTGGACCACGTCGGCCTCGGGTCGGACCTCGACGGCGGCATCGTCCCGCCGGACGGCATCGCGTCGCACGCGGACCTGCCGAGGCTCGTCGCGGCGCTCCTCGCCCGCGGGCACTCGCCCGAGGACGTCCGCAAGCTCCTCGGCGGGAACGTCGTGCGCGTGCTCCGCGAGGTGGAGCGCGTGTCGCGCGCGCTGCGCGCCGACGCTCCGTGAACGGGGTCGCGTCGGCACGCTCGCCCGGACCTTGCGTTGATCCCGATCACGCTCCCGGGCCGCCGGCAGGTGCCCGCTTTTCGGGCGTGCCTTCCCCGCCCATCGGCGTGACACTCGCGCCATGCAACGGTTCGTGGGGATCGACGCGGGCGCCGAGACGGTGAAGCTCGCGGAGGTCGAGGGGGAGGGCGGCGCGCTCGCCTGGACGCGGCGCGCGCTGGTGGAGCACGGCGGCGACCCGGCCGCGGCGGTGGGCGAGGTGCTGGGGGCATGGGGCTGGGCCGGCGTGGCCGGCGCGCGCGCCACCGGGCGGCTCGGCCGGCGCCTCGAGCTGCCGCGGATCCCGCCCAAGCAGGCGCGCACCGCCGGCCACGTGCGGCTGCACGGGGCCGCGCCGGCGACGGTGGTGGACCTCGGCGCGCACGGGTTCTCGGTGCTGGTGCACGAGGCGGAGGGGCGCGACCGCTACCGCGAGAACCCGCGCTGCTCGCAGGGCACCGGCAACTTCCTGCGCCAGCTGGTGGAGCGCTTCGGGCTCACGCCGGCGGAGGCCGACGCGCTCGCGGTGGGCGCCGAGGCGGCGCCGCTCTCCGGCCGCTGCCCGGTGATCCTCAAGACAGACATGACGCACCTCGCGAACCGCGGCGAGGCGCGCGAGCGGATCCTGGCGGGCCTGTTCGACGCGATCTGCGCGAACGTGCTGGTGTTCGTGCGTCCGGGCAGCCCGCGCGACGTGTGGCTCACCGGCGGCGTGAGCCGCTCGCGGCGGGTGCGGGCCTGCTTCCGCGAGGCGCTCGCGGGCCGCGGGCTCGAGCTGCGCGGCCCGCCGGGCGACGCCGAGGGCGACGAGGCGCTGTACCTCGACGCGCTCGGATGCGCGCTCCTCGCCGCGGCGCGCCCGGAGGCGGTGCCGGCCCTCGCCGGCCTGTTCCGCCCGCCCGAGCACGCGTCGTTCGACGCGCTCCCGCCGCTCGCCGGCGCGCTGCCGAGCGTCCGCCGCATCCCGCGCCCGCCGGCGCCCGCCGGCGACGGCCCGCTCCTGCTCGGCCTCGACATCGGCTCCACCGGCTCGAAGGCGGTCGCGCTCGACCTCGCCGCCGGCATGCCGGCCTGGGAGGCGTACACCGGCACGTCCGGCGATCCGGTCCGGGCCGCGCAGTCGCTCGTGTCCGCGTTCCTGGAGGGCCCGTGCGCCCGGCGCGCGGTCACCGGCGCGGGCGTGACCGGCAGCGGGCGCGAGATCGTCGGGTCGCTGCTCGCGTCCTGCTTCGGCGCCGACCGGGTCTTCGTGCTGAACGAGATCGCCGCGCACGCCGAGGGCGCCTGCGCCTACGACCCGCGCGTGGACACCATCTTCGAGATCGGCGGGCAGGACGCGAAATACATCCGGCTCGAGGGCGGGCGGGTGGTGGACGCCGCCATGAACGAGGCGTGCAGCGCGGGCACCGGCTCCTTCATCGAGGAGCAGGGGCGGCGGCTGGGCGGGCTCGACGCGGCGGCGCTGGGGCGCGAGGCGATCGGCGCGGACGGCTGCGTCGCGCTCGGCCAGCACTGCGCGGTGTTCATGGCCGAGATCCTCGACCAGGCCGCCGCCGCCGGCGCGCCGCGCGCCCACGTGGTGGCGGGGCTCTACGAGTCGGTGGTGCAGAACTACGTGAACCGCGTGAAGGGCGCGCGCCCGGTGGGCCAGGTGGTGTTCTGCCAGGGCATGCCCTTCAGCGCCGACGCGCTCGCCGCCGCGGTGGCGCGCCAGACCGGGGCCGAGGTGATCGTCCCGCCCTCGCCGGGCACGGTGGGCGCGTTCGGGATCGCGCGGCTGGCGCGCGCCGGGCTCGCCGGCCTCGACGACGGCCGGGCCGGCGCGCTCGACCTCGCGCGCTTCCTCGCCGCGCGGGTGGAGCGCAAGGACACGTTCGTGTGCCGCTCGGCGGAGGGCTGCGGCGGCGCCGGCAACCGCTGCCGCATCGAGCGGCTCCGCACCGCGGTGGGCGGCGAGCGGCGCGCCTTCACCTGGGGCGGCGCCTGCGCGCTGTTCGACCAGGGCACCCGCGCGCGCAAGCTCCCCGCGGGCGCGCCGGACCCGTTCCGCGAGCGCGAGGCGGCGGTGCGCGCGCTGGTGGAGGGGCTGGGCACGGCGCCGGCCGGCGCCCCGCGGGTCGCGCTCGCCGACGCGTTCCAGCTGAAGACGCTGCTCGCGTACTTCGGCACGTTCTTCCGGACGCTGGGCCTGGGCGTGGAGGTGCTCGGCTCCGGCGGGCGCGAGGCGCTGCGCAAGGGGATCGACCTCTGCAACGTCCCGTTCTGCGCGCCCATGCAGCAGGTGCACGGGGTCGCGGCCGCGCTCGCCGCGACCGGGGCCGAGCACCTGTTCTTCCCGATGATCCGCGACCTGCCGCGGGTCCGCGACGAGCGCCACACCTGGCTCTGCCCCATGGTGCACGGCGCGCCGGACGTGCTCGCCACCGACCTGGGCGAGGACTTCGCGCGCCGGCTGGTCGCCCCCACGCTGAACGCGGGCGGCGCGGGCTACCTCGACTCGGAGCGGTTCGTCGCGTCGATGGACGCGCTCGCGGCGCGGGTGGGCGTCCGCGACCGGGCCGCCGCGCGGCGCGCGCACCAGGCGGCGCGCGAGGCGCAGCGGGCGTTCGACGCGCGGCTCGAGGCGATCGGCGCGGCGGCGCTGGAGCGCTGCCGGGCGGACGGGCTCCTCGCGGTGGTGGTGCTGGGCCGGACCTACACCATCCACGACGAGGTGCTGAACGCGAACGTGCCTGCGCTGCTGCGCGAGCAGGGCGCGGTCGCGATCCCGCTCGACTGCTTCCCGCTGGACGGCGCGACGCCGCTCGTGCCCGGCGCGTTCTGGTCCTACACGCAGCGGATCCTGCGCACGGCGCACCGGGTCCGCCGGACGCCGGGCGTGTACGCCATCTTCACCAGCAACTACGGCTGCGGCCCGGACAGCTTCACCCAGCACCACCTGGCGCGGCTCCTCGACGGCAAGCCCTTCGCGATCGTCGAGACCGACGGCCACGCCGCCGACGCCGGCACGAAGACCCGCGTCGAGGCGTTCCTGCACTGCGTCCGCGAGGACCTCCGCGGCCACGGGGCCGAGGGACGCCCGGCCGCCGAGCCGATGCCGCTCCGCGAGCGGACGCTCGCCGACGTGCGCGCCGACGGGACCCGCGTGCTCGTGCCGCCCATGGGGCCGGAGGCCGAGGCGCTCGCGGCCGCGTTCCGCGGCGTCGGCCTGCACGCGGAGGTGCTGCCGCCCGCCACCGCCGACACCATCCGGCTCGGGCGGCGGCACACCAGCGGCAAGGAGTGCCTGCCCATGACGATCACGGCGGGCGCGCTCCTCGAGCACCTCGCCCGCGAGTCGGAGGGCCGATTCACCTTCTTCATGCCCGGCTCGAGCGGCCCGTGCCGGTTCGGCATGTACCGCCAGCTCCACCGCCTGATCCTGGAGCGCGCCGGGCTCTCCGACCGGGTGGAGATCTGGTCGCCGCCCGACCACGACTACTTCGAGGGCGTCCCGCCCGGCCTGGGCGCGATCGTGCTCGCCGGCGCCTCCGCCCGCGGCGCGCTCGCGGACGCGCTGCGCGACGCCCGCCCGGTCGAGCGGGCGCCCGGCGCGGCGAACGCCATCCACGCGCGGTGGTCGGCGCGGCTGCTCGAGGCCGTCGAGCGGGGCGCGTCCGGCGACCTGTCGGCCCGCACCGTGCTCCGCGAGGTCCTCGGCGGCGGGCTCTGGGGGATCCGGGATGCGGTGGCAGGGTGCGCGCGCGAGCTGGCCGCCGCGCGCGACCCGCGGCCGTACCCCACCGTCCAGATGGTGGGCGAGATCTACGTCCGCTCGGACCCGGCCTCGAACGGCCACGTGGCCGACGAGCTGGAGCGGCGCGGCGTGCGGGTCCGGCTGGAGCCCGTGGTCGAGTACCTGCAATACTCCGAGGCTGTGCAGTTCCGGCGCGGCCTGAAGGGCAGCGTGGGCGACCACCTGAAGCGCCGGCTGCGCCAGCGCATCGTGAACCTCGTGTTCCGCGCCGCGGGCGAGCCGCTGGGCTGGCCTGCCCCGGAGCCGCCGCACCGGGTCGCGAGGGAGGCGCAGGGCTACCTCCGCGAGGACCTCGAGCACGAGTCGGTGCTGGCGATGGGGCTCGCGCTCGAGGCCTGGCGGCACCGCGGCGTGGACGGGATCCTCTGCGCCGGCCCGCTCGACTGCATGCCCACCCGGCTCGCCGAGGCGCAGCTCTACCACGCGGCCGCGCGGGAGGGCCTGCTCTCGCTGACGCTCTCGGCGAACGGCGACCCGATCGACCCCGAGATCCTCGACGGCTTCGCCTACGAGGTGAAGGAGCGGTTCGCGCGCCGCCAGGCCGGCCGGGCCGCCTCCGCCCGCCCTTCGACAGGCTCAGGGCGACCGGAGCATCCAGAGGCCCGCGCGCGGTGAGCCCCGTCGAACCGCGAGCGGGCGGCGGTCCCGCTCACGCGCCGCCGGCGAGCAGCCGATCCAGCGCGGCGTAGCTCTGGTCCAGCCCCTCGCCCATGGCGCCGAGCATGCCGTCGCGCTCCTCGGTGGTGTGGAAGAGCGTGGTCGCGACGAGGCGGGTGCGGCCGTCGCCCAGGTCCTCGAGCACGGTGGTCTCGATGGCGACGTAGCCCGGCATGCCGTCCCACTCGAACGTCATCGCGAGCCGCTCGGGCGGCGTCACCTCGCGGAAGCGGCCCTCGAACCCGTGGACGCCGTCGTCGGCGTGCTCCACGAAGCGCCAGTGGCCGCCCTTCTCCAGCTCGTACCGCTCGACCACCAGCTCGTTCCCGCGACCCCACCACTGCGCCAGCAGCGCCGGGTCGGTGAACGCTCGCCACACGCGCTCGCGGGGCGCGTCGAAGATCCGCTCCACGCGGATCTCGCGGTCGGTCGGGGTGGACACCGCCGCCTTCGCGGCGCGCTGCTTCACGGCCTGGCTCGTCATTCGGTCCGTCCTTTCGTGCGCTTCAGGAGCGCGTCCAGGCGGTCGAGGCGCGCCTCCAGCATCCGGCGATACCCCGCCATCCAGGCGAGCTCGTCCTCCAGCCGGCGCGGGCCGAGCCTGCAGCTCCGCACGCGACCGACCTTCTCCGTCGTGACGAGCCCAGCGTCCTCGAGGACCCGCACGTGCTTCTTCATCCCGGTGAGCGTCATCTCGAAGCCCGTCGCCAGCTCGCCGATGGACGCGTCCCCGCGGCCGAGGCGCTCCAGCACGCCGCGCCGGGTCGCATCCGCGAGCGCCGCGAACGTGGTGTCGAGCCGCTCCGTATACTGAACCATATGGTTCAGTGTTAAGCAGGCCGCCGGCCCGCGCAAGCCCTCACCGCGCGTGCGACCCAACGGGATGGTCGGGCCAGATCCGCTCGCGGTTCGACGGGGCTCACCACGAGCGGATCCTCTCCGCTCACCCTGAGCCCGAGCGGCTTCCGACCCGCTCGCCCTGAGCCTGTCGAAGGGCGAGCGCCCTACGGCAGGCCCAGCAGCGGCGGCAGCTCGGCGAGCGAGCGGATCTCGGCGTCGGGGGCGGCGGGGAGCCGCTCCGCGGGCTGGCCGGCGCGGTTGCACCAGGCCACCTGGAGCCCGAACGCCTTCGCGCCGAACGCGTCCCATCCGTTCGAGGAGACGAACAGGATCTCCGGGGCGGGAACGCCGAGGCGATCCACCGCCAGCCGGTAGACGGCCGGGTGCGGCTTGTAGACGCCGACGTCCTCCACGGAGAGGACCTGCTCGAGCAGGCCGGCGAGGCCGGCGCTCTCGGCGGCGGAGGCGAGCATGGCGGGCGCGCCGTTCGAGAGCACCGCCAGCCGCACGCCGGCGCCGCGCAGGCGCGTGAGCGCGTCCCTCGCCTCCGGGTACGCGGCGAGGCGGCGGTAAGCGTCCATCAACCCGTCGCGCAGCCCCGGCCCGGCGAGGCCGAGCGCCTCGAGCGCGAAGTCGAGCGCGTCGCCGGTCACCTGCCAGAAGTCGGCGTGCCGGCCGGCCAGGCTGCGCAGCCAGGTGTACTGGAGCTGCTTCGCCCGCCACAGCTCGGCGAGCGGCTGCCACCGATCGCCGAGCGCGCCGCGCGCCTCGGCGGCGGCGCTGGCCACGTCGAAGAGGGTTCCGTAGGCGTCGAAGACGGCGGCGCGGACCGGGGCGAGGGCCATGGCCCCGATGCTAGCGCCCCGCGCGCTACCTGCGCTTCGCCGTCTGGGTCGCCGCCAGGCGCCGGGCCTCGGCGGCGTCCTCGCCCCGGGCTCCCGCCTTCAGGGCGCGCTCGGCGAGGGCACGGGCCACGGCGCGGTCCCCGTCGGCGAGCGCCGCCCGCGCCCCGGCGAGCAGCAGCGCCGGATCCCGCGGCGCGACGGCGAGGCCGCGCTCGGCGGCGCGGCGGGCCTCCGCCGGCTGCGCCTCCGCGAGCCAGGCCGCGGAGAGCAGGCGCAGCGCGGCGGCGTCCTTCGGCCGCGCCAGCAGCACCGCGTCCAGCTCGGCGCGGGCCGCCGAGGCCTCGCCGCCGGCGAGCCGGGCCGCGCCGAGCGCGCGGCGCGCCTCCGGATCGGCCGGATCGAGCGCCACCGCCTTCTCCAGGAACGGGAGCGCGTCGCCCGCGCGCCCGCGGCGCAGCAGCAGGTCCCCGAGCGCCAGCGCCGGCTCCGGGGCGCGCGGATCGCGGGTGACCGCGTCGCGGTACGCCTTCTCGGCGTCGGCCGCGCGCCCCTCGGCCTCGAGCGCCCGGCCCAGCGCCACGTGCGCGAGCGGCGGCGGCGAGCGGGTGGCGGCGAGCTTCTCGAGCAGCGCGCGCCCGCGGGCGGCGCGCCCCTGGGCCACGTCGGTGAGCGCGTACCAGACCGCGGCCTCGGCCGGCATGCGGCCGTCGCGGGCGGTGCGCTCCAGCTCGGCGCGGGCCGCGGCGAACTGGCCCAGCCGGTAGCGCGCGATGGCGCGCTGCACGCGCACGGCGCGGCCCTCGGCGCCCTCGGTGGCGGCGAGCGCCTCGGCGAGGCGTCCGCGGCCGATGCGGGCGCGGGCCAGCAGCACCTTCGCGCCCTCGTCCTTCGGCGCGAGCGCCACCGCGCGGGCGGCGGCGGCCTCGGCCCGGTCCCAGGCGCGCGCGGCGAGGTGCACGTCGGCGAGCGCGGCGGCGAGCGGCGCGCTGTCACCGAGCGCCTGGGCCGCGCGGGCGAGGCGGGCGGCCGCGCCGGCGGCGTCGCCGGTGGCGGCGAGGACGCGGGCGGAGGCGAGCTCGAAGCGCAGCCGCAGGTCGCGCGGCGGGGCGCTGCCCTCGTCGGCCTCCACCGCGGCGAGCGCGGCGCGGGCCGCGTCGAGGTCCCGGCCCAGCGCCAGGCGCGCCTCGGCCGCCCCCACCACCGAGCGCGGGTGGGTGGCGTGGGCGGAGAGCGCCGCGGCGTAGGTCGCGAGCGCGCCCTCGGCGTCGCCGGCCGCGAGCGCCGCGTCGCCCAGGTCGGAGAGCGCCCGGAGCAGCGGCGGGTTCGCGTGCGCGGCGATCTCGAGGCGGCCGCGGCTCGCCTCGCGCTCGCCGCGGCTCGCCAGGATGCGGCCGGCGAGCGCCTGGATCAGCGGCTCGGAGGAGGGCGGGGCGGAGAGGATGGCCGCCTCGGCCGCGGCGCGCTCCCCGGGCTGCGCGGCGAGCAGGTAGCGCGCGGCGAGCGCGCCGTCGCCGGCCGCGTCCGAGGCCATGAGCTCGGAGGCGAGCGCGCTGGCCGCCTCGTCGCCGAACTCGGAGGCGCGCACCGCCGCGACCTGCGCGGCGAGCGAGGTCACCTCCGGGCCGGCGCCCATCCGCCGCGCGTCGGCGAGCAGCCGCGCCGCCTCGGCGAGCGAGCCGGCGGTGTCGCGGGCGAGCCCGGCGCGGGCGCGCGCGGCGGCGCCCACCGCGTTCCGGGCGGCGACGCGCGCGTCCACCACCAGGTACACCGCGGCGCCGGCGAGGAGCGCGAACACGGCCGCGCCGGCCAGCACCGCGCGGCGGTGGCGGCGCAGGAAGGAGGGGGGCGGCTCGGGCGCGGCGAGCAGGCGCTCGCGCACCTCGCGCTCGTACTCCGCCGCGATCCGCTCCGCCTCGGCCGCGTCCGGCGCGGCCGCCGGACGGGCGCGGGCCGCGGGCGCCGCTGCCGTCGCGGCGCCCGTCGGCGCGCCGCCGCGCGGCGGGGGGCCGGGGATGAGCGAGAGCAGCGACGCGGGCAGCTCGTCGCGCGCGAGCGGCGGCGGGGTGGCGCGGATGGGCGGCGGGCGGGGCGGCGCAGGCGCCGCCGCGGGCGGAGGCGCCGGCTGCTCGGGCGGGCCCAGCGGCTCGTCCGCGTCCGGGGGCTCGACCACGCTGGCCGGCGCTGCGGGCGCGTCGAGCGGCTCGTCCGCGGGCAGCGCGGCGTTCCGCGGGTAGGCGACGTCGAAGGCGAGCGCGGCCTCGAGCGCCGCGTCGCCGCCGTCGGCCGGCGGCGACCGGCCCGGCTCGCGCGCCAGCACCGGGGGCGTCGGCGCGACGGTGGGTGAAGCGGCCGTCCGCGGCCGGGGCGCCGCGCGCGGCGGGAGGTCGAACGTCGCGGTCGGCTCGAGCTCCGGCGGGACCTCCGCCTTCGGCGGCTCGTCGGTGAGCGGCCGGTACGGCTCGGTCACCTCGTCCGGCGCGGCGGCGCGCGCCGGCGCGGGCGCGTCCTCGGCGCCCGGCGCGGCGCCGTCCTCGCGCACGCCGCGCTTCGCCTGCTCCAGCCAGCCGCGCACGCGGGCGTCCGCCGGCTGCAGCTCCACGGCCCGCAGGAGCACGGGCAGCGCGTCGCGGAAGAGCCCCTTCGCGACCAGCGCCTCGCCCACCAGGTTGTACGCGTACGGGCTGCCCGGATCGACCGCGATGGCGATCTCGAACTGATCGTTCGCGTCCTTCGTGTCACCCGACTCGAGGAGCGCCCGTCCCCAGATCACGCGCCCCAGGATGGAGGACGGGTGGTGCTCGAGGCCCTGCCGGCAGATCTCGATGGCGCGCGCGTGCTGCCCGCGCTCGAGCAGCGCGCGGGCGAGCTCGACGAAGATGCGCGACCGGGGGTCGGCCGCGAGGATCTGCTCGTACTTCTCGAGGATGGTGGCCATGTGGCGGGGGAGGGCGCGAGCCTATCACGCAAGATCGCGACTCCAGCGCGGCGCGGGAAGGCCGCAGTCGCGGGATGTCGTCCCGTGTGGCGCGGGGTGCCGATGGGTGCGTGCAGCGGCGCGCGCGTCGCTGTGCGTGGTCCGGGCGCGCGGCAAGCCCCGACCGTGTCGAGGCCGTCGCGTCGGCCGTCAGTCCCACCAGAAGAACCACGCGTGCGAGCCCTTCAGCTCGGCGGCGAGGTTCAGCAAGGTCTGCGTGCCCTGGTGCACGATGTCGTCGCAGTACAGGCACTGCTCGCGCGCGAGCGCCTCGGCGCCCTCGCGATCCTCGGGCGGGCGCGGCACCCAGCACTCCACCACGTCGCCGGCGACCGCGTAGATCTCCGACCCGTGGCGCTCGTGCCAGTGGCGGTGCAGCGCGACGTGCTCCTCGGTCGCGGGGCACGCGTTCCACGCGCCGTAGTTCAGGTGGGCGAACGCCTCCCAGGAGTGCACGGTCGGGATCCGGGCGAAGTACACGACGGGATGCGGGCGGTCGGTGGTGAGGTCGCAGTGCGCGCCGAGCTGGTGGCCGCGCGACGGCGTCGCGGGCCACTCGCCCTGCGGGACGAACAGGCCGTTCTCCTGCAGCGCCGACGGGTCGGCGGCGTAGTCCGCCTCGGCCTCGCGCCGCCGCCGCTCGAGGACCTCGGGCCCGTCGAGCCCCTCGGCGGCCCGCAGCATCGCGGCGACGTCGGCGCCCTCGAGCCCCTCCCGCGCGGACTCCACCTGCTCGCGCGGGCCGAGGAGCACCGGGCAGGCACCCTCCGGCCGCCACAGCTCGCGCAGCCGCAGCCACTCCTCCACCGCGTCGCGGCCCGGGACGGCGACCAGCGGATAGGGGAACTCCGGCACCTCGGGCTCGGGCGCCTCGCCGGCCGGCTCCGGGGTGCCCGCGCCTCGGCCGAGCCATCGCTTCCAGAAGGACATGCCGTCTTATTGCACGGACAGCGAACCCCGCAAATGCGCGCGGTGCCGACAGCCGCGCACCCCGGAACCCGCGTGGCGCCACGCCTGGAACGGAAGACGGCGGAGGCCAGCAGGCCCCCGCCGTCGGTGCTGCCCGCGGTGCGCGCCGGCTAGAACGGAATGTCGTCCGGCCCACCGCCGCCCGCGCCGCCCCCCGAACCGAAGCCGGGGCCAGGGCCGGAATCCGGCTCCTCGAAGCCGCCCGGAGGGGCGTCGTCGGGGCCGTGCTGGCGGCCGGGGCCGCCGGCGCCGCGCCCGGCGCCGCCGCCAGCGCCGCCGCCGAGGAAGCGGACGGTCTCGGCGACCACCTTCACCTTCGACCGCTCCTGGCCGGACTGCTTGTCCTGCCACTTGTCGGTCTTGAGGCGGCCCTCGACGTAGACCTGGCGGCCCTTCGCCAGGTACTCACCGCACTGCTCGGCCTGCTTCCCCCAGACCTCGACGTCGTGCCACTCCGTCTCCTCCTTGCGCTGCCCGGACTGCTTGTCGGTCCAGGAGCGGGAGGTGGCGATGCGGAGGTTCGCGACCGCCTGGCCGCCGGACGTGTACCGGACCTCCGGATCCTTCCCGAGGTTCCCGACGAGGATGACCCTGTTCACCATGGCGTCGCTCTCCCCTGCGTGGCCTGCGCTGGACGCAGGCGTCGTGAGTGAAGGCTGGAGCCTAGCCGCCCCCCCTGACATCGGCGACGCCGGGGCCCCGGCCTACCGCCCGGAGGCCGGCACGACCGTCCCGCCGACGGGCACGAGCGCCGGCGCGGCGCGGACCGCCTCGGCGGCGTGGCGGGCCTCCTCGAGCCGCGGGCCGAGCGTGCGGGCGTAGGCCCCGAGCTCGTCCTGCCGGCCGGCGAGCGCGGCGAGCGCGGGCGGGAAGGGATGCTCGCGCTCGTCGCTGCGCGCCAGCCCGGCGCCGAGCGCGCCGACGGCGGCGTCCGCGTCGGACGCCCGCGCGGCCCGGAGCGCCTGGACGAGCTCGTCGGGCGCGGACGCGGCCACGCCGGCGAGCGCCTCGGCGAGGCGGGCCGCGAGCGCGCCGTCGAGCGCGGCGGCGGGCGCGAGCTCGACCAGCTTCGCGAGCGCCTCGGGGACGCCCTCGCCGGCGAGCTCGGCGATCGACGGGATGACGGGCGGCGGCTCCTCGGTGCCCATCGCCGACCAGAGCCGGCCGAGCACGCGCGCGTCGGGGGTGACCAGGTCGAGGAAGCTGCGCCGCGCCGCCTCGCCCTCGGGGTCGGACAGGTACGCGGCCTCGGCGATGGCGAGCCGGAGCGCGGGGTCGGTCTCGGCGCGGAGCGCGCCGCGCAGGAACGGCTCGTTGCGCGGATCGCCGCTGCGGGCGAGCGCGTAGTACGGCTGCGCCGAGCGCGCCAGGTCGGTGGTCGCGGCGACCGCCACCACCGCGGCCGGCCCGGGCTCCTTCCCCTGCGCCACCGCCGCCTCGAGGCCGGCCGGCGGCCCGCCGCTCGCGGCGAGCGCGGCGCCGAGCGCGTCCACCGCGCGGCGCACGCCGGCGGAGCGGCCCGGGTAGTCGTTCACCAGCACCGCGAACGCGAGCGTCCGGTGCGCGCCGTCCTCCACGTAGCCGGAGAGGCTGGTGACGTTCTCGAGCGTTCCGGTCTTGGCGCGGAGCCGGCCGGCGGCCTCGGTGCCCTCCATCCGCCAGCGGATGGTGCCGTCGCGGCCGGCCACCGGCAGCGAGGAGAGGTACTCGGGCTGGAGCGGGAACCGCGCGTACATGGCGCGGAGGAGCGTCACGAGCTGCCGCGCGCTGAAGCGGTTCGTGTCGTTGAGGCCCGAGCCGTTCTTCATGACGTACGTGCCGCGCGGCACGCCGGCCTCGGCCAGGAACTCCTCCACCACCTGCACGCCCTTCGGCCAGGTCCCGGGCGCGCCCTTCACCTCGGCGCCGAGCGTCTTCAGGAGCTGCTCGGCCACGAAGTTGTTCGAGGTCTTGTTGAGCCGGCGCACGAGCTCGCCGAGCGGGTCCGACTGCGCCACGAGCACCAGCCGCGCGCCCTCGGGCGTCGCGCCGGCGCGCACCTTCCCCACCTTCACCCCGCGCAGCTCGAGCAGCCGCGCCAGCGTGTGGCCGAGGTAGAGCGCCGGGTCCTCGATGCGGCGCCACTGCGGCTGCGTCCGGCTGCCGAGCGGCACGCGCCCCTTCACCACGATGCGCTGCTTTCCACCCCGCGCGACCGACTCGATGATCACGCGCCGCGGCGAGCCTGCGCGCACGGTGGTGGTGCGGTTCTCGACCTCGAGGTAGTCGCTCGCCGGCTCGAGCTCGACCCGGCCGCGCGCGCCGCGCCGGTCGCCGGGGCCGACGTGCACCGCCACCGCGTTGAAGTTGAGCGAGAGCGCCCCGGCGGGCGCGAGGTAGGCGCGATCGCCCTCCTCCTGGTCGTAGCCGGGCCCGGTCCGCTCGCCGTCGAAGAAGCCCTCGTCCACCACCAGCTCGCCGACGCGCTTCACGCCCAGGTGCTGGAGGTCGCCCGCCATGGCCCAGAGCCGCTCGGTCACGATGGACGGATCGCCCTTGCCGCGCACGTAGAGCGTCCGCGCCGCGCCGCCCTTCGGCTCGACCAGGAACTCGGTGGCGAAGCGGTACTCGGGGCCGAGCCGCGCCAGCGCGGCGGCGCTCGTCACCAGCTTCACGTTGGAGGCGGGGTTGAGCAGCACGTCGGGGTCGCGCGCGTAGATCACCTCGCCCGTGTCCACCGCCGAGACGAGGATCCCCACCCGCGCGCCGGCGAGCGGCGAGCCGTCCACGATGGCGGCGAGCGCCCGGGCCGCCTCGCGGGAGGGCGCATCGGCGGCGAGCGCGGCGGGCGGGAGGAGGGCGGCGGCGAGCGCCGCGGCGAGCAGGACGGGGCGGAAGGCGGCGGGAGGGGTCGAGGAGGGAAGCACGGTGGGCCGCATTATCGGATGGGCGGGCGGTGGACGCGCAGGCGAGCGCGCGCCCTGGTGAACGCCCGGGCGGGCGTGGGGTATTTCGGGGCCGCGTTGACGGGAGGGTCCCCCGCTCGCTAGGTATGACGATGTGAGCGGGGGACGCGCGGAAGGCGTGGACGGGCGCACGCGCGAGGCGCTGGAGCGCTTCGAGCGGTTCCTGCATCAGCGGGACCTGCGGCTCACCGAGGCCCGCGCCGCCATCGTGGAGGCCGCCCTCGCGCGCCAGGGGCACTACCCCATCGACGAGCTGATCGCGGACCTGAAGCAGCGCGGGATCCGCGGGTCCAAGGCCACCGTGTACCGGACCCTGCCGCTCCTGGCCGAGGCGGGCATCCTCGAGCCCGCCATCGTCGCGGGCGACGCCCGCAGCTACGAGACCACCTTCGGCCGCCACCACCACGACCACCTGGTCTGCTCCCGCTGCGGGAAGGTGGTCGAGTTCGAGTTCGAGGCGTTCGAGATCCTGCAGCGCGAGGTGGCCGCGCGGTACGGGTTCCGGCTGGAGGCGCACCACCACGAGCTGGTGGGGACCTGCCCGGACTGCCAGGCGCGCGAGGCGCCGCGGGGCTGAGGCGCTGGCCATCCGCTCGCCCGGCCCCCCGCTGTCCCGGCGCATGGCGCTCCTCGGGACGCTCGTCTTCCTCGCCATCGCCCCGGCGACCGTGGCCGGGGTGGTGCCGTGGTGGATCGCGGGGTGGCGCATGCGGCCGCCCCCGTTCACCGGGGCGCGCGCCCTGGGGGCGATCCTGGTCCTCGCGGGCGTCGCCGCGGTGCTCGAGTCGTTCGCGCGCTTCGCGATCCGCGGGCTCGGCACGCCCGCGCCGGTCCTCCCGCCCAGGCGCCTCGTGGTGAGCGGGCTGTACCGATACGTCCGGAACCCCATGTACGTCGCGGTCCTCTCGGTGATCGCCGGGCAGGGGCTGCTTCTCGGCGACCTGCGCGTGCTCGGGTACGGGGCGCTCGTCTGGCTCGCGTTCCACCTGTTCGTGGTCGGCTACGAGGAGCCCAGGCTCAGGCAGACGTTCGGCGGCGAGTACGACGCGTTTCGGAGCCGCGTCCCGCGGTGGATCCCTCGCCCGCCGCGCCGGAGGGGCTGACGCTCCTCGCGGGCGCTCACGTTCGCCGGAACAGGTCCGGAATTTCCTCACGTCGCCGGGCTTTCCCTACATGAACCAGGCCCGCGGTGCGGGTCACCTGCTCCGGAGCACGACGTGACGATCGAGACCAGCGCGATGAACCCGGGGAGCGAGCAGCTCCTCGGCCGCCAGGCCCCGGCCGCCGACCGGAACCTGAACCGCGGGGGCGAGCACGAGGACTTCCCGCTCGACCTCCAGCCGACCACCCTCGCCGCGCTGTGCCGCGGCGCGCTCGACGACGTCGGGGCCCGGTTCCCCGACCGCGTCGTCGAGTACGCGCCGGACGCCGAGCGCGACGGGGCGGGGGAGTGGGATCCGCGCCGGATCACCTACGCGGTGACGATCCTGCTCGAGGACGCGCTGAAGCGGACCCGGGCGGACGAGCGGGTGTGGCTCCGCTGGCGAGCGCACGAAGACATCGTGGTGGTGCGCATCCAGTTCGCGCGCCCGATCGACCGCGGCGACACGTTCGTCACGTACTTCGAGCGCGGCGTGAGGCCCGACGGCGCCGACGACCAGGTCGGCACGCTCCGGCTCGCGGCCGCGCGCAAGATCCTGCTGCAGCACCGCGGCGAGCTCGCGCGCATCCGGACGCGCGCGGGGACGGCCTACGTCGCGACGCTGCCGCGGCGCGCCGCGGACGTGCTGACGGACGCGCTGCCGCCGGACGGCGACGTGGCCTGACCGGGCTCACCCGGCCCGCAGCAGCAGCCGCCGCACCTCGGCCGCGTGCGCGAGGCGCGCCGCCACCCGCTCCGCGAGCGCGTCGCGCTGCCGCTCCACCGCCGCGGCCGTCTCGCCGAGCAGGCGCCCTGCCAGCCGATCGAGCGCCCGCTGGGCCGGCCGGTCGAGCATGGCCCGCAGGTCGGTGGTGACGGGATCGCGGGCCAGCGCGGCGCGCAGCGCGGCGAGCTCCGCCGCCTCGGCGCGGATCGCGTCCGCCGCCGGGAACGGCGCGGCCGCGAGCACGCGGCAGTCCACGTCGGCGATGGCCTGCGCCCCGGTGAGCTGGCGGGCGCCCTCGTCCACGGCGAGGCGGATGGGCGTGGCGCCGAGCAGCAGCGCCACCTGCCAGGCGGGCGGCGCGCCCGGGCGCGGGAACAGCGCGTGCCACTTCTTGTCCTCCCACAGCCCCGCCTCGTTCAGGAACGCGAACGCCCGCGCGCCCACCTTGGCCGGGTAGAGGAGCGGCGCGGGCCCGCGGCCGGGCGCGAGCCGCCACCACGGCGAGCGGCCCGCGCAGCTCGGGCGGCGGTGCACGCCGGCGGCCTCGCCGAGCGCGAGGTAGCGGCGCGCGGCGGCGCCGGGCGCGGCGGGCGGGCGGAACAGCACGCCGGCCGGCTCGGCCAGCTCCGGCGCGCGCGCCTCCTTCAGCGAGGCGAGCAGCGGCACCACGTCGCCCGGCGCCAGCCGGACCTCCCCGGCGAGCGGCGAGGCGAAGCGGCCGCCGCCGAGCGGGGCGAGGTGGAAGAACGCGTTGCACCCGCTCTTCGTGCCGAAGCGCACCTCGCACAGCGCGCCGAGGGGCGCCGCGCCGCGCGCCGCCGCGGGCCGCGGACGCCGCAGGCGGACCCGCGGGCCGCCGGCGCCGCGGGCGAGCGCCGAGAGCTCCGCGGCGGAGAGCGCGGCGAGCGGCACGGAGGCCTCCGCGGCGGGCGCGTCGGCGGCGCCCTCCGCCCAGACCACGAGCGCGGTGTCCACCGAGGCGGCGAAGCTGCCGGCCGCGCGCGAGCGCAGGCGCACCGCGAACCCGCCGCGCGCCCGCGCGTCGGCGAGGAGCGGCTCGGCCGAGCGGGACACGTCGAGCGCCCGCGGCCACACCAGCGCCGCCACCGGCGCGTGCCGCAGCGCCACCGCCGCGAAGTGCGCGGAGAGGTCGGCCTGCCGTCCCAGCCCGCTCGCCGCGGCGGCGCGCGCCTTCGCGGCGGCGGCGAGCCGCTCGTGCCGCAGGAACGGCGGGTTCGCGAGCACCAGGTCGGCGGCCGGCCACGGGGCGGCGAGCGCGTCGGCGCGGCGGACGTCGGCGCGCGCGCCGAGCAGCGCGAGCCGGGCCGCCGCGGCGCGGGCGGCCAGCGGCGCGACGTCGATCCCGGCGAGCCGCAGCCGGGCGCCCACGCCGCGCGCCAGCCGCTCGGCCGCGGCGAGCAGCGCGCCGCCGCCGCAGGCCGGGTCGAGCACGAGGAGCCCGTCGAGCGCGCGCGAGAGCGCCGGCAGCGGGCGGCCCGCGAGCAGCGCCGCCGCCGCGTCCGCCGGCGCCGGCCCGCCCCGCCGCGCGGCCGCGTGGGCGAGCCCCAGCGCCGCGAGGGCGCGCGCCTCGGCGGGCGGCGTGAACACCGCGCCGTCGGCGCCGGCCAGCGCCCGCGCGCAGAGCGCCTCCAGCAGCGCGCCGTCGAGCCGCTCCGGCGACGGGTCCAGCTCGGAGCCGGCGCGGAGCCCGAGCCGGGCGAGCACCGGCTGCGGGTCGCCGCCCAGGTGCGCCGCGGCCACCGCGAGCTGGTCGCCGGGCGCGAGCGCGGCGAGCGCGTCGAGCGCGGCCCGCGTCGGATCGGCGGGAGGGCTCGCGCGCCGGGGGGTCACCGCGCGGACGCTCCGGCGTGGGCGATCGCGACGGGGGCGGCGGCGGGCACGGGCGGATTGTACGCGATGCGCGATCCGGCGCGGGGCCGGAGCACCGCGTCAGGCGCGGGCGTGGTCCGGCCGGTCTTCCTGCGGCCGCCCCACGCGCCCGAGCCGCGGGACCGCGCGCGCGCCCGGCACGAACGCGAGCACCAGCAGCGCCGCGCCGGCGGTCATCTCGGCCACGCCGGCGGCGGGCTCGGAGGCGCCGCGGCCGGTCCAGACCAGCCACGCGGCCGGCGCCGCGAGCGCGTACCGCGCCGGCGGCCACTCGATCGCCGCGACCGTGCCGATGCAGACGAGCAGCCCCATCGCCACGTCGTGCAGGATCGGCCCGACCTCGCCGTATCCCAGCACGAGCGGCGCGAGCAGGAGCGCCAGCCCCACCGCGAAGCTCGTCCAGCGCGCGATCATGCACCCTGAACGTAGCCGTGCCGCGCGGGGGCGAGAAGCCGCCGCGGCGCCACGTCCGAGGGGCCTGTTGGGGCCTGGCCAGGCCGGCCGCACCCGACCGGCGGAGCCGGAAACTGGCGCTGTCAGGCACCCCCGCTAGGATGCGCAGCCGAACGCCGGATTCCGGGAGGATGAGGCCATGCCTCGCGGCCGGACCCGGCGGGATCGCACCACGGAAAGCTCGATGACCTACGCCGACGAACGCGTCGCCGCAGAGATGGGACGTGTGCTGCTCGCGCTCTACCGCGCGGGCATGCAGGTCCGGGTCTGGCCGGACGCGCTGCATGGCCGCGCCGGCGCCCGCATCGTGGCCGGCCCGTCCGCGAAGCGCCGCCGGACGGCGCTCAAGTCGGCGTCCGGCTCGGGGGACTCTCCGCTGCAGGCGATCTACGCCGCGGTGGAGCGCATGAACGAGCGCGCCGGGGCGATCGTGGTGCCGCTGGACTGAGCCTTCGGCTCCGCCCGCTCATCCCGACCCTTCGACTCCGGCCGGGCCTGGCGGCCCGGCCTACGCTCAGGGTGAGCGGATGATCGTGCCAGGGCCGCGCGGAGTCGAGGGACGCTCAGGGTGACCCTTCGACTCCGGCCGGGCCTGACGGCCCGGCCTACGCTCAGGGTGAGCGGTAGAATTCGCTCGTCCTGAGCCTGTCGAAGGACGAGCGGGGCTACCCGAACAGCCCGTCCAGCTTTCGCTCGATGTCCTGCTGGACCTTGTCGCGCATCGAGCCCGGGACGAGCATCGGGAACTTGAGGTCGATGACGACCTCCTCGTCCTTCACCGCGTAGGCGCCGCTCACGCCCATCTTCGAGACCTTGCCGGTCTTCGCGCCGCCGTCCTTCTGGTAGTCGAGGGAGAGCTTCTCGGCGATGCGCTCCATCACCTCGTCCACCTTCTCGTAGATCTCACCGGCCTTCTTGCCGGGGTACTTCCTCGTGATCTGCGGCATCCTTGCGGGTCTCCTCCGACGGCCCTCCGGCCGGTCACTTCGCGTATTGAGTTGGGTCCTGCACCCCGGCCTCGGCAAATCCCTTTCGGCGCAGGCTGCAGGCATCGCATCGGCCGCAGGCGCGGCCGCGGATCGGGTCGTAGCACGAGAGGGTCATGCGGTACGGGACGCCGAGCTTCGTGCCCAGCCGGACGATCCCCGCCTTCGAGAGCCGGAGCAGCGGCGCCCGGATGCGGAGCGGATGCCCCTCCACGCCGGCCCGGGTCGCGACCTTCGCCAGCCGCTCGAACGCATGCAGGAACGCCGGGCGGCAGTCCGGGTAGCCGGAGTAGTCGATGGCGTTCACGCCCACGAAGATCTGCTCCGCGCCGATCACCTCGGCGTGGGCGAGCGCGAGCGAGAGCATCACCGTGTTGCGGGCCGGCACGTAGGTGACCGGGATGTCCCGGGCCATCCTCGCCTCGCTGCGCCCCTTCGGCACCGCGATGGCCGCGTCGGTGAGCGCCGACCCGCCGAACGCGGAGAGGTCCACCTTCACCACGCGGTGGCCGGCGGCGCCGAGCGCCCGCGCGATCCGCCGCGCCCGCGCCAGCTCCCCCTTGTGCCGCTGCCCGTAGTCCACCGAGAGGCAGTGCGCCTCCAGCCCCTCGGCGCGCGCCACCGCCAGGCAGGTGCTCGAGTCGAGCCCGCCCGACAGGAGCACCACCGCGCGCCGCGCCTCGCTCGTCGCCTTCGCCATCTCCGGATCCTAGCGGGCCACCGCGGTGAACGCGTAGCTCGCGGTGCAGGGGAGCACGCAGGGCGCGCACGCGCCGCCGGTCGCCCCGTAGGTCTCCACCAGCGTCCCCGCGAGCGTCGGCGGCCCGCCCGCCGGGAACGCGAGGTCGCCCTCGATCGCGACGGTGAGCGCCGCGGTGCAGGTGGCGGCGCAGGCGCTCAGGACCGCCTCGCCGGCCGCCGCCGAGGCCTGGACGTGGTCGCCGCTCCGCGCCCCGCGCAGCACCGCCTCGTGCTCGCGCCCGGTGCAGAGCGCCACCGCGCCGGTGCGCGGGTCCTGCGCCAGCGTCACCGGGAACACCGCCGCCGCATCGGCCGCGAGCTCCGCCGGGATGGTCGCCGGCACCGCCGCGGCCCAGCCGCCCTCAGGCCCCACCGTGCAGGCCGTCGAGGCGTCCACCCGGCGGGCCTGCAGGCCGAACACGCCGATCACCTCGCCCGGGCAGTCCTCGCCGCCGTCGCTGTTGCACGCGGGGGCGCCGAGCGCGGCGAGCAGGGTTGCCAGGGTGAGCGCGCGCGGCGCGCGGTGGGACGGACGGCGGGGCACGGGGCCGGCTAGCCTAGCACCGCGAGCCGGAGCTCGACGAACGGATCCGACAGGGCCAGGAGCGCGAGGTCGCGGAGGTCGGGGAGCGCGAGCGCCTCGGCCGGATCGAGCGGCCCGCCGTCGAGGCGCCGGTCGAGGAGCGCCAGCGTGCGCAGGGCGTGGCCCGGGTCGCCGGCGTGCAGCAGGCCCACCCGGTTCGCGGTCCGGCGCACCGCCGCCGCGAGCGCGCGCGGGTCGAGGGTACGCAGCTCCGCCGCGGCCGGGCCCGCCAGCGCGGCCGCGGTGGCGCTCACCTCGCCCGGCACGGTCCGCTCCAGCGCGGCGAGGAACGCGCCGGCGTGCGCGGCCGGTAGGCCCATGGCGGGCGGCGCGCCGCCGCCGAAGCGGCAGGCCAGCTCGAGCAGGATGGCGGCGTCGCGCGGCGCGAACTTCCCGAGCAGCGCCCAGCCGTGCTCGACGAGGTCGAGCGTGCGGGCGGCCAGGAACGCGAGCGCGCCCTCCGGCAGGTCCGCGAGCCCGGCCGGCAGCACCACCGAGGGCGGGCGGGTGTTCTCGATCACCACCTCGCGCCCGGGGCGGGCGCCCAGGAGCGCCGCGTGCGGGCGGGCCTCCAGCGCGCGGGCGGCCCGCTCCAGCGCGGCGTGCAGCGCCGGGGCGGCGGCGGGCGCGAGCCGGTCGGCCGGGCCGGCGCCGCGGGCGGCGAGGTCGGCCGGGAACAGCGGCTCGAGCCAGGGCGCGAGCAGCGAGAGCAGGCGCGCGCAGGGGCCGTTCGCGCCCGGCGCCGCCACCCGCTCGCGGAGCGCGGCCGGCAGGTGCGCGGCCACCGGCGCCCCGCCGGGCGCGCTGCGCGACGGATCGGCGAAGGCGGCGAGCGAGGCGGCCAGGCGCGCGCGCTCGGCGAGGCGGGCGGACGCATCCGCGCCGGTCCGCTCGGCGGCCGCGAGGTCCGCGCACAGCGCGCTCGCCTCCGCGAGCGCGGTCGCGTCGGAGGGATCGCGCCGCGCCAGCTCCAGCCAGCCCTCGGCGGCGCGGGCCTGCGTCTCCGGGCGCGCCGCCCGGGCCACGAGCAGCTCGCGCTGCGCCTCGAGGTCGTCCGGCACGAGCGAGAGCGCCTTCTCCAGCATCACCGCGGCGCGCTCCGGGTCGGCGAGCCGGGTGCGGAGCAGCTCGGCGAAGTGGCGCAGCCGCGCGGCGGCGGCGAGCGGGTCGTAGGCGGCGATGGCGTCGGCGCAGGCCTCGCCCAGGCGCACGTAGTCGTCGAAGCGGCCCAGCTTCTCGGCGGCGCGCGAGAGGTCGCGGGCGAGCGTCAGGTCCGACGGGTCGCGGGCCAGCGCCTCCGCGAGCCAGGCGCGCGCCGGCTCCCACTCCGCGGCCTGCAGGCAGGCGCGCCCGCGGGCGGCCAGCTCCGCGACCGGCAGGGGGTGATCCGGCCCGAGCTCGGCGCCCACCGCCGGCGTGGCGGGCAGCGCGCCGGGCGCCTCGGCCGCGAGCGCGATCTCCTCGTCCGACCACCCGGCGGGCGGCGGCAGCTCGGGGGCGGGGGCGGCGCTGCGGGCGCGGATGGCCTCGGCGCGGGCGAGCCGCGCCGGGTCGCCGGCCGCCACCGACAGGAGCCACGACCAGGTGAGGTCGCGCTCGGGGTCGGCCTCCAGCGCCTCGAGCAGCGCGTCGGCGGCGCCGGCCGCGTCCCCGGCGCGCTCGAGGTGGCCGGCGAGCCGCTCCAGCAGCTCGGCCCGGGCCACGCCCTCGGCCACGGCCGCCTGCGCGCGCAGCACCTCGGCCACCGGATCGGCGGCGGGCGCGCGCCGGTGGACCTCGCCCGGCTCCGCCGCGGCGGCCGCGGCCGGGCGGCCCATCCCGGCGAGCAGCGCCTCCGCCTCCTCGGCGCCGCGCAGCGCGGCGGCGGTGCCGCTCTCGCGCGCCGACGCGAGCGCGTCGTGGAGCGCCGCGGCCGCGGCGTCCTCGTCGCCGAGCCGGTCGAGCAGGATGCGGGCGCGCCGCAGGTGCAGCGCGGCGGCCTCGGCCGGATCCGCGGCCGCGCCCGCCTCGGCCGCCAGGCCCGCGGCGGCCTCCGCCCACCCGTCGCGCCGCCCGTCCAGCGCGGCGAGCGCGTCCAGCGCGGGCGGGTACACCGGGTCGAGCTCCAGCACCGACAGGAACGCGCCGCGGGCCGCGTCGAGGTGCCCGGCCGAGGCGAACAGGTCGCCGCGCGCCTGGCGCAGGTCGCGGCGCCGCGCCGTCTGGCCCCAGGCCGCGAGCGCCTGCTCGTGGAGCTGGGCCAGGTCGAGCCACGCGTCGAGGGCGCCGCGCGCGAGCGCCAGCGCGGCGGCGCGCTCGAACGCCTCGGGGTCGCCGGGGTCGGCGGCGAGCAGCTCGGCGTAGAGCGCCTCGGCCTCGTCCGCGCGGCCGGCGGCGTCCAGGGCGCGCGCGAGCCGCCGGCGGTGCGCGGTGCGCGCGTCGGGGGCGAGCCCGGCCTCGGGGATGGCGCGGAGGTGCTCGACCGCGGCGCCCGGGTCGCCGGCGGCGAGCGCCTCCTCGGCGAGCACGGTGCGGGCGGGCACGCAGCCGGGCCGGGCCAGCACCGCGGCCCGGTACGCCCGCGCGGCGTCGCCGTGCGCGCCGGCGTCCTCGAACAGGCGGGCGGCCTCGAGCGCGCTGCGCGCCGCCTCGTCGCCGTCGCTGCGGATCGAGGCCGACAGGAGGGCGCGGGCCGCGGCGAGCGGCTCGCCCCAGGCGGCCTCCAGGCGCGCCCGCGCGCGCCACGGGCCGGGCGCGTCCGGGTCGGCGCCGGCGGCGAGCTCGAGCGCGCCGCGCACCTCCTCGTCGGGCGCGCCGGCGCGGGCCAGCGCCTCGGCCGCGACGGTGAACGCCTCGGCGCGCTCGGCGGGATCGTCGGAGGAGAGCGCGCGCTCCGCGGCCGCGCGGGCCGCCTCGCGCGCGCCGGCGGGCGGCGCCGCGGGCGGCGGGGCGGCGTCCGGCGCGGCCGGCTCGAGGCCGCCCAGCGCGCGCGCCTCGCGGGCCCGCGCCGGCGCGCCGGCCGCGTCCAGCGCCGCCGCGGCGCGGCCGGCCAGCGCCGCGAGCGCCCCGGGCCCTTCGCCCTCGCGGGCGCGGAGCTGGAGCAGGGCCTCCAGCAGGTCGGCCGCGTCGCGCCCGGCGTCGCCGAGCGTCTCCGCCAGCTCCGCCGCCGCCTCCAGCGCCACCCTGCGCTCCTCGGCCAGGCCCAGCGCGAGCGCGCGCTCGGCCCGGCTCCGGGCCGCCGCGAGCGCCAGGTCCGCGTCGCCCAGCGCGGCGTGCCCGTGCGCCAGCGCCGCCCAGGCGATGCCGGCGCGCTCGTCCCCGGGCGCGAGCGCGAGCGCCCGCTCCAGGTGCGCGATGCCGTCGGAGGCGCGCCCCTCGGCCCACGCGGCGAGGCCGAGGCGGTAGCGCGCCGCCGCCTCGGCGGAGGCGGGCACGGCGCCGCGCGCCTCCTCGGCGCCCGCCACCAGCCGCCGGTCCAGCTCGGCGGCGGCGGGGGGCCCGCGGGTCGCGGCGAGGCAGGCGGCCAGCGCCGCGAGCGTCTCCACGTCGCCGGGCGCGGCCGCGAGCGCCGCCTCGTAGGCGGCCGCGGCGCGCTCGCCCTCGCCGAACGCGAGCAGCGCGTCGGCGCGCGCGCGGTGGCAGCTCGCCGCCTCGGCCGGCACCGCCGCGGCGCGGGCGGAGAGCACGCCGTCGAGCCGCTCCGGCTCGGCGGCCGCCTCGCGGAGCGCCGCCACGAACGCGCCGTCGTCCGCCGGCCAGGCGTCGAACGCGTCGCGCAGCGCGGCCCGCGCCCGCTCGTCCTCGCCGGCGGCGTGCAGCGCCCGCGCGGCCTCGCGCAGGCGGGCGGCGCGCGCCGGACCGCGGGCGTGCGCGGCGCGCCCGAGGAACAGCTCGGCCCGCTCCAGGTGGCGGTCGGCGTACGCGTCCGCCAGCTCGCGGGCGGCGTCCTCGTCGTCCGGGTCGGCGCGCACCAGCGCGGCGAGCAGCGGGATGGCCTCCTCGCGGCGGCCCAGGTCGCGGAGCAGCGCCGCGGCCGCGCGGAGCGCCACCGGGTCGGCGGGGCCCTCGGTGGCGAGCGCGGCGCAGGCCTCGGCGGCGCGGGCGCGGTCGGCGGGATCCGGCGAGGCGGCGAGCCGCATGACCGCGTCGCGCCGCATTCGGGCGCGCAGGGCCGGATCGGCCTCGCGGGCGGCGCGGTCGAGCAGCATCCGCGCGACCTCCGGGTCGCGGCCGGTCGCGGTCAGGATCGCCGTGAGCCGCTCGCGGGCCGCGGCGCTCGCGCGGTCGTGGGCGAGCGCCTCGCGGAGCGCGGCCTCGGCGTCCCCGGTGGCCCCGGCGGCGGCGTGCACGTCCGCGAGCGCCACCAGCGCCGCGGCGCGGGCGGGGCCGGGCGCGGCCGCGGCGGCCCGGGCGGCGAGCGCGCGGGCGAGGTGCGGGCCGCCCGCGTCGCCGAGCGCGCGCGCGGCGCGCTCCAGCAGCTCCACCCCCTCCGCGTCGCCGGGGGCGGCGGCGACCGCGCGGTCCAGCGCCTCGGCGGCGCCGGCCGGATCGCCGGCGTCGAGCAGCAGCGCGCCGGCGGCGCGGGCGTGCGCGGCCGCCGCGGCGAAGTCGCCGGCCGCGGCCGCGAGCGCGTCGAGCTGGAGCGAGAGCCGGGCGGCCTCCGCCGGGCGGTCGAGCGCGCGGGCCAGCACCACCGCGTCCGCGAGCAGCCGGCGCGCGGCCTCCGGCTCGCCCGCGTCGAGCGCGAGGTCGGCCGCCTCGCCCAGCGCGTCGAGCCGCTCGGGCTCGGGCGCGCCGGCCCGCGCCAGCGCCTCGGCGCGGGCCCCGGCCAGCGCGGCGCTGCGGACCGGGTCGGCGGCGGCCTCGGCGCGGGCGCGGCGGTAGAGGTCGCGGGCGAGCTCGGGCCGGCCGGCCGCGAGCAGCGCGGTGGCGGCGCGCCCGAGCGCGTCGGCGCGCGCCGCGCCGGACCGGGCCGCCTCCGCCGCCGCGAGCACGGCGCGGGCGCCGCGCTCCGGGTCCTCGTCGAGCGCCAGCCGGCGCACCGCCGCGTCGAGATCCTGGGGACGGCGGGCCAGCACCTCCGTCAGCGCGGCGAGCGCGAGCGCGCGCTCGCCCCGGTCCTCGGCCAGCTCGGCGAGCTGGCGCGCCAGCGCGAGCGCGTCCTCGGGCGGGAGCGCGCCCAGCCCGGCCTCGAGCAGGCGCCGGTGCACCACCAGCGCCTCGCCGGACGCGCCGCCCAGGTAGAGCACGCGCGCGAGCAGCGGCGCCGCGAACGCGAGGTCGTCCTGGGTGCGGGCGTAGGCGCGGCGCGCCGCGCGGATCGCGCCGCCGAGGTCGCCCTGCGCGAGCGCCAGCGCCGCGGCGGCGCGGAGCGCCCGGGCCGCCTCGCGGGGCGCCGGCGCGCGGCGCGCGTAGGCCTCGAGCGGCTCGGCGGCGGAGCGGGCGGGCAGGCGCGCGCGCCGGAACGCGGCGTGCTCCTCGGCGAGCCCGCGATCCGGCGGGAGCGCCGCGATCGCCGCGGCGTAGGCGGCGTCGGCCTCGGCGGCGCGCCCGAGGCGCGTGAGCAGGCCGGCGCGCTCGAGGCGCCGGCGGCCGGCCGACGCCGGCTCGAGCGCGGCCAGCTCCTCCAGCCGGTCGGCCACGGCGCCGAGGTCGCCCGCGGCCTCGGCGGCCGCGCGCGCCGCCTCGACCGCGGCGGGGTCCCGCGGCGCGAGCGCGCGCGCCTCCTCGGCGGCGGCGAGCGCGCCGGCCCGGTCGCCGAGCGCGGCCGCGAGCGCGGCGCGGCGCAGGTGGGCGGCCGGCCGGGCGCCGGTGGGGAGCAGCGGCACCAGCGCGGCGAGCGCGTCCCGCTCGGCGGCGGCGTCCCCGCGCCCCCGGGCGCGCTCGGCGAGGGCGGCGAGGGCGGCGCGGGCGCTCTCGCGGCCCGGGGCGAGCGCGAGCGCCTCGCGCAGCGCGGCCTCGGCGCCGGGGGCGTCGTCGGCGCCGCCGGCGGCGAGCAGCGCCAGCCCGGCCTCGGCGAGCCGGTCGCCGGCGTCGGCCTCGCCGCGGTCGCGCGCGCGGCGCGCCCGGGCGAGCAGCGCGCGGGCCGCCTCGGCGGGCGCGCCGGCGCGGGCCGCCAGCTCGGCGCGGAGCTCCAGCGCCGCGTCGTCGTCCCCGGCCCCGGCCGCGGCGCGGGCGGCGTCCAGCGCGCCCGCGAGGTCGCCGGCGGCGGCCAGCAGCCGGGCGCGCCCGGCCTGGGCGGTCGCGGCCTCGGCGGCGTCCGCGAGCGGGTGGGCGGCGAGCCGGCCGAGGAGATCGAGCGCCCGCGCCGGGGCGAGCGCGCCGGCGCAGGGGGCCGCGCACAGCACCCGCAGCGCCGCGAGGCAGCCCGGGTCGAACTCGATCGCCTCGCCCGCGAGCCGCGCGGCCTCGGCGGCCTCGCCGCGGCCGGCGAGGAGCGCGCCCAGCTCGGCCCGCACCGCGGCCGCGTCGGCGCCGCGCGCCAGCGGGAGCCGCCGGCGGAGCGCCGCCTCCAGCCCGGCCGCATCGCCGGCGCGGCGGTGCAAGCCCGCGAGGCGCGCCAGCGCCGTGTCGTCGCCGGGGACTGCCTCGCAGTAGGCGGTCAGGTGGCGGCGGGCCGCGTCGGCGTCGCCGCAGGCGGCGGCCGCCGCGGCCGCGAGCGCGAGCAGGCCGGCGCGGTCCGCGGCCGGGAGCGCCTCGCCGGCCAGCGCCGCCTCGGCGTCCCCGAGCGCGCCGCGCGGATCCTCCGCCACGCGCCCGGCGGCGCGCCGGGCCCGGGCGGGCGCGAACGCGGGGTCGAGCTGCGCGGCCAGGTCGAGCGCCTCGCCGGCCGGGTCGAGCCCGTGGGCGCGCAGCGCCAGGGTGGCGCCCTCGCGCCCGCCGGTGAGCCGGGCGAGCAGCAGCAGCGCCCGCGAGGCGCCGCGCGCGTCGCCGCCCGCCGCCCGGAGCTCGGCGAGGCGGGCCAGGGCGGCCTGGGCGGTGGCGGGATCGTCGGCGGCGCGCTCGCACGCGGCGAGCGCGCGCGGCAGGTCGCCCGCGCGCGCGTGCAGCTCGGCCGCCTCCAGCCAGCGGCCGAGCCGCTCCAGCAGCGCCGCCCGCGCCGCGTCGTCGCCGGTGGCCGCGAGCACCTCGGCGAGCAGCGCGCCCGCGCCGCGCGCCTCGAGCGCGTGCGCCCGCTCGGCGTGCTCGCGCGCCGCGGACGGCTCGCCCGCGTCCAGCGCCGCCCGCGCCGCGCGCAGCTCCAGCTCGGCGGCGTCGGCGGCGCCGCCCGCGAGCAGCGCGCGGAGCGCCCCGAGCGCGAGCCGGGCGTCCCCGGCGTGCGCGGCCGCGTCCGCCTGGGCGCGCAGCACCGCCGGGTCGCCCGGCGCCGCCGCCCGCGCCTCGGCGAGCGCCGCCAGGGCGGCGGGCGGATCCACCGGCACGAGCAGCCGCCCCCGCTCCAGCCAGGCCGCGGCCGCGGTGGGCGCGTCGCCGGCCGCGGCGGCGAGGCGGGCGGACTCGGCCAGCAGCTCCGCCACCGTGGTCGCGTCCGCCACCCGGCGCGCCAGCCGCAGCTCGGCCGCGAGGCGGGCCGGGTCGGGGCGGGCCGCGCGGGCGGCCGCCGCGGCGGCGAGCGCCGCGGCGAGGTCGCCGGCGCGCTCCGCGGCCGCCGCGATGCGGTCGTCGAGCGCGGCGGCGGCCGCCGCGTCCCCGGTCAGCGCGCGCAGCCGCTCCAGCGCCTCGCGCTCCGAGGCGGCGTCGCCGCGCGCGGCGGCGAGCTCGGCCTGGCCGGAGAGGGCCGGCGCGCACCCGGCGTCGAGCGCCAGCGCCGCCGCGAAGCGGCGGGCGGCCTCGCCGTCCTGGCCGGCCGCGCGCAGCGCGGCGCCGGCCTCGGCCAGCAGCGCCGCCCGCGCGCCGGCGTCCGGCTCCAGCCCGGCGCGGCGGTCGAGCGCGCCGGCGAGGGCCGCCGGCCGCCCCAGCCCGCGGAGCCGCTCCACCAGCCGTTCCAGCACCGCCGCGTCCTCGGGCGCGAGCGCCGCCGCCGCCTCGAGGTGGGCCGCCGCGGCGGCCGGATCGCCCAGCCGCCGCTCGGCGACCCCGGCGAGCGCGAGCCGCGTGCGCACCGCCAGCGCGGCGCCGCCGGGCGTGGCCGCGTCGAGGCCGGCGAGCGCCAGCGCGTGGAAGTCGGCGGCCTCGTCCCAGTGCCCGAGCGCCTCGGCGGCGCGGGCCGCGCGCGCGTGGACCTCCGGGCCGGGGGCCAGCTCGGCGGCGGCCCGGTAGCGCAGCAGCGCGTTCTCGGCGTGCGCGAGCGGGCCCTCCCACGCGGCGCCCGCCTCCAGCGCCGCGGCGGCCGCGGCGGCGCGATCGCCGCGGGCGAGGTGGACGTCCTTCAGCCGGTCGAGCGCGCGCACCGCGCGGAGCGGCTCGCCCGCCGCGGCGCAGGCGCGCGCCAGCGCGGCGAGCGGGGCCGGGTCCTCGGGGGCGAGGCGGAGCGCCTGGTCGAGGTGGAGCCGGGCCGCGGCCGGATCGCTGTGGAGCAGCAGCTCGCCCAGCTCGGCGTGGGCCCGGGCCTTCTCCTGCGGATCCGGGTCGTAGGCCACCAGCCGCCGGTCGGCGCGGACGAGGGCCTCGCGGTCGCCGGAGGCCGCCGACAGCCCGCGCAGCGCGCGGAGCGCCGGGACGTGATCGCGCCGGACCTCCAGCGCCACCTCGGCGGCGCGCAGCGCGTCGGCCGGGTCCGCGCCCGCCAGGCCGAACACCGCCTCGGCGCCGGCGAGCGCCGCGAACGCCTCGCCGCGCGCCCCGGCCGCCGCGGCGAGCGCCGAGAACGCGTGCGCGGCCCGGGCCGGCTCGCCGCGCGCCTGCCGCACCAGCGCCTCGGCGAGGAGCGCGGGCGCGAAGTCCGGGCGCCGCTGCAGCCAGGCCGCGGCGAGGTCGAGCGCCTCGTCGTGGAAGCGATCCTCGAGCAGGAAGAGCGAGAGCAGCAGCTCGGCGGCGAACGGGTGGGACGCGGCGGCGGACCCCTGCGCGAGCAGCGCCTCGCGGGCGTGCTCGGGCTCGCCGCGCGCCAGCGCCTCGCAGGCCGGCGCGAACGCGCGCGCGCCCTCGTCCGCCGCGAGCAGGTCCGGCGCGCTGCCGGTCTCGGCCGGTCCGGCCGCCGCCTCCCAGGCGATGTGCGCGACCCCGGCCGCGAAGGCGGCCCGCGAAAGGCGCGCGCCGTGCGGGCGCGGCAGCTTCCACCCCCGCGGCGCGAGCGCGGCGCGCAGGAGCGGCGCGAGCGGGTCGGACGGGAGGGCCGCGGCGCCGGCCGCCTCGAGCGCCCGCGCGGCGAGGTGCGGGAGCGCGGCGGCGGGGAGCGGCGCCGGCCCGTAGATCCGCGGCGAGTGGAACACGAGCCCCAGGCCCCGCTCGCCCCGCGGCAGCAGGCCGGCCTGCAGCGTGAACGCGGGCCCGGCGGAGATCCGCCCGGCCAGCTCGGCGAAGCCCTCGCGGAACGCGATGCGGACGCCCTCCAGCCCGAGCGCGCCCAGGCCGGCGCGGGCCAGGGCGGCCTCGACCGGCGCGGGCGTGAGCGCCACGCGCAGCTCGACGAGGTCGGTGAGCCGGCTCCGGAACTGCGCCGCGCCGGCGCCCGCGTCGAAGGGGAAGTGGACGTCCGGGACGCGGAGCGTGAGGCACTCGAGCGTGAGCCCCGGCGCCAGCTCGCGATCCGCGAGCCGCACCGAGGCGCCGCCGCGCTCGAGCCGCAGCTCGAAGCCGGACCCCGCCCCGGGCTCCGAGGAGTGGGCGGGGGCGGGCTGCTGTCTCACCTCCGCCATGGGGGCGGAATTCTACCGGAGGGGGCCCGCCGGGGCGAATAGCGGGATGCGCGGCGCCAGGGGTGGGACCCGGTAGTACTGGGGGCGCGCGGAGGCCCGTCGCGCTCGGCTGCGCCGCGCCGGCCCCGGAAACACGGAGGCCCCGGCCGCGTGGGAGCGGTCCGGGGCCCCGAGCGACCACCCGCGCGCCTACTGCGCGTTGGTCCGCTGCGCCTGCCCGCGCCCGGCCTCGGCGGCGACCTCCGGCGGCGTGCGGCGGAACACCACCACGCTCCGGCGGCTCTGGAACTCGTCGTCCTCGCGGGCGAACACGGTGACGACGTTGTTGCCGGGCTTGAGCGGCAGGTCGGCGCTGAAGTCCATCTTCGAGGAGGTGGCCGCGTCGGGCTGGACCTTGAAGAAGACCTTCTGGTCGTTCACGAACACGAACACGTCGCGCAGGCGGGCGGTCGGATCCGCCGAGGGCGGCACGCTGGCCGAGCCCTGCAGCTTGAAGGTGGTGCCGTCCACCACCGGCGCGCCCTTCAGCGGGTCGGGCGAGAGCGCGATGCGCGGCGGCTCGCGCTGCCACACCTCGGCCACGGTGCCGCTCCGCCCGGCCGCCTTCACCGGCTTCACCTCGCCCTCGGCGGCGAACGCGTAGCGGCCCTTCTGCCACTCGACCCGGTAGAACTCGCCGAAGCGGGCGTCCACCGGCAGCACCGCGCCCTTGCGCGCGGCCGCGATGACCGGGGCCGTGGCGCTCGCGCCGGTGCGGAGCTGGGCGTCCGCGACCTCGACGCGCACCGCGCCGTGCGCGGCGGTGCGGGCCGGCTCGTCCGTCGCCACCGGCAGGTCGAGCTTCTCGGAGACGTACTCGTCCATCTTCTCGTCCACGATGGTGACGCGGACCGGCGAGGTGTCGCTCTTCGAGCCGCGGCGGAGCTCGACCTCCATGGTGGCGGTCTTCACCTCGCCCGGCCTGAGCGCGCCGATCACCTCGCGCCCCTTCTTGATGAAGAGCTTCTCGTCGCCGAGGTTCTTCAGCAGCACGTAGGTCTTGTCGCCGGAGACGCCCGGGCCGGCGTTGCGCACGTCCACCCGCAGGTTGAACGTCTCGCCGCGCTGCGGGAGCCCGTCGCCGTTGCCGCCCTTCGCGTCGTCCACCTGGGCGCTGAACGCGAACACCGGCTTCTGCACCTCGGTGACCGCCACCGCGGTGGTGACGTCCGGCGGCGCCTTGCCGCCCTCGTCCTCGAAGTGGAGCGTCACCTCGTCGCGGCGGGTGTCCATGCCCTTCGGCAGCTTCACCGGCGCCGTCCAGGTGCGCTTCTCGCCCGGGCGCACCGCGCCGAACACGAACTCGCGGCGGTCGAGCAGCCCGTTCTTCTCCGCGGTGGTCCAGGCGCGGAGGCGCCGGAACGGCGCGTCGCCGCGGTTCTCGACCGTGACCGTCCACGGCATCGTCTCGCCGGCGCGCAGCTCCTTGCCCGGCGGCGGCGACACGGTCACCACCGCGCGCGGGTGGCCGCGGCCGCCGGCCTGGCCGTCGGCCCAGTCCACGCCCAGCTCGGCGAGGCGCTTCTGCAGGCGCGCCTCCTCCTGCTGGTGCCGCTCGGACACGAGCGCCTTGGCGGCCTCGAGCTGGCGCGCGCGATCCGGGTAGGGCGCGCGGCGCAGCAGGTCCTTCGCGAAGCGGATCTGGTAGTCCTCGACGAAGCGATCCGGATCGGCGTCGGCGTCCTCGTCCTCCTGCTGCTCCGGCGTCAGCTCGGTCACGTCGCCGTGCGGGGAGGCCTCGGCCGCCGCGTCCTTCTTGAGCTGCTTCGCGACCAGGTCCTCCTTCTCGTCGAGCAGGTAGCGCAGCTCGAGCGGCGGCTTGTCCTGGCGCTTCTTGCGCGCCTCGGCGCGGGCCGCCTCGGGGACGGTGCGGTCGGCCGGGTTGGTGAGGTGGCGGTCGAGGTCGGCCTCGCCCATCGAGCGCGGCGGGGCGAAGTAGTTGACCTGCTCCTTCAGCGCGCGGCCCGGCAGCAGCAGCACGTCCGGCGTGATGCCCACCTCCTGGATGGAGACGTCACCCGGGGTGAGGTACTGCGCGATGGTGAGCTTGAGCGCGGCCTCGTCGGCGGGGCGGCTCGGGTCGCTGAAGTCGTAGAGCACCTGCACCGAGCCCTTGCCGAAGCTCTGGCGGCCGATCACCAGCGCGCGCCCGTTGTTCTTGAGCGCGCCGGCGACGATCTCGCTGGCGGAGGCGGTGCTGTTGTTGACGATGACGACGATGGGCAGGCCGGTGAGGTCGGACGGCTCGGCGCTCGCCTCCTTCACCTCGTGGATCTGCTGCTTGTCGCCCTCGCCCACGGTCTTCACGATGACGCCGTCGGAGAGGAACAGGTCGGACACCGAGATGGCCTGGTCGAGCAGGCCGCCGGGGTTGCCGCGCAGGTCGAGCACGAGGCCCTGCAGCTTGCCGCCGGCCTGGGCGCGCTGCTGCTGGAGCGCCTGCACCAGGTCGCGGGTGCTGTTGGTGGAGAACTGGGTGAGCTTGATGTAGCCCACGTTGCCGTCGAGGAGCTGCGCCTGCGGCACCGTCTCGATGCTGATCACCTCGCGGGTGAGCACCAGGCGCCGCGGCTCCTGGTTCGGCCGCTGGAGCGTGATCGCCACCTTGCTCTGCGGCCGGCCGCGCAGGCGGTCCACCGCGTCCTGCAGGTCCATGTTGACGGTGGACTGCTCCTCGATGCGCGCGATGACGTCCTTCGGCTTCACCCCGGCGCGCTGCGCCGGCGTGTTGCGGAGCACCCGGACCACGGTCAGGTTGCTGTCGCGCATCGCCACCACGAAGCCGAGCCCGCCGAACTCGCCGCGGGTCTGGAGCTTCATCTCCTTGAACGACTTCGGGTCGAACAGGACGGTGTGCGGGTCGAGCGTCTGGAGCAGGCCGTTCACCGCGGCGTACTCGATCTCGCGCAGGTCCTTGTGGGCGACGAGGTGCTGCTGGATGAAGCCCATCGCCTCGCCGAGGACGGTGCGGATCTCCCAGATGCTCTTCACGCCGGAGATGTCGAGCTCGCGGGAGGCGCTGCCCACCGTGAGCGTCAGCTTCGGCGACTTCTCGTCGCCCTGCACCATCACCTCGGCGACGGTCTTCTCGACCGCCTCGAGCGCCGCGACCACCATGCCCTTCGGATCCACGCGGCCCGGATCGACGTAGTTGTCCTTCACCTGGAGGATCACCCTCGACAGGATGGGCAGCCGCTCGAGCTGGTAGTCGCCGTTGCCGCCGGCGCGCGCCGGCACCGGCGCGGCGCCCTTGAACGCGACCGCCGGCGGAGGCGCCTCGGGCTCGGCGCGGACGAAGCGGGCCGTGACGCCGAGCGCGAGCGCGAGCGAGGCCGCCAGGGTGGCGAACAGCCGGAAGGGGCGGATCATGGGGCGCCTGGGCAGGGAGGGTAGGGCAGGCAAGCGGGAAAACCTACGTATCGTGGGAGGATAGGTTGCAGCAGGATCCCGCGCAAGCAGATCGGGCCGGCCCGGGTCCCACCGGGATCCAACCGGCGGGGCCCGGAATCATGCCCGGGGCGCCCCTCGCGGTCTCGTCAGCGGTCCTCGTCCTCGTGTGCGGCCTCACGGTGAACGCGCGCGGCGTCCACGGCGGGGATCGCCTCCGCGGGTGCGCCGCGAGGGAGGTAGGCGCTCGCCGCCCCGTGGCGGTACACGAGCTCACCCCCCGCCTGCCCGGCCGACACCGCCAGCGCGGCCACGGCGAGCGTCCCCGCCACCGTCAGCGCGGCCACCGCGGTCGCGGCGGCGGCCGGCACCGCCAGCACCGCGGCGCTCACGGCGAGCACCGCGCCGGCCGTCCACACGAACGCCTCCGCGCGCTCCTCGTGCGCCTCGATGAGCTTCTCCGAGACGACCGTCTCGGCCTGCTTCTCGTCGCGCTCGCCGAGCTGCATCGCCACCGCGCCACCCCCGACCAGGATCGCCTGGAGCGCCACCACCACCGCGAAGGCGCGCCGGGGGAGGGCGCCGCGCCAGAGCGCGAGCGCGAGCCCGGCGGCGACGAGCGGCACCACCATGGCGAGACCGAGGGGGACGTGGACGATGGCGGGGTGCAGGGGTAGGGTCGGCATGGCGTGCGGGCTCCTCGGGTCGGCGGGTTCGGGCCGAAGCGCCCAACCTGTCCGGCCCCCCGGCCGGCCGCCATCCGACGGATGACACACGTGCAAAACCACAGCGCATCCGCGGGGCTGCGCGGCGCACATGCGGCGGACGCCGACGCGCCCAGGCCGTGGGTGCTGGCCGTGCCCTCGGCCATCCTGGGCCTCGTGACCGTGCTGGTGGGGCTCGACGTCGCCTCCGACGCACGGGCGGGCGGCTCCCCCGGGCACATCGCGCTCGAGGTCGCGATCATGGCGGTGGCGCTCGCCGGGGCGGTGTCGCTGTGGGCGCAGCTCGCCCTGGCCCGGCGCCGCACCCGGGCGCTGCAGCGCGACCTGGTGCGCGCCGAGGCCGACCTGGCGCGCTTCCGCGCCGAGTCGCAGGAGCACCTGCGCGGCCTGGCCGCCGCCATCGACCACCAGTTCGATCGCTGGGGCCTCTCGTCGGCGGAGCGCGAGGTGGCGCTGCTCCTGCTGAAGGGGCTCGCGCACAAGGACGTCGCCGAGCTGCGGCGGACGAGCGAGCGCACCGTGCGCCAGCAGGCGCTCGCCGTCTACCGCAAGGCGGGCCTCGCCGGGCGGGCGGAGCTCTCCGCGTTCTTCCTCGAGGACCTGCTCCAGCCGGCCGCGCCCGCGCGCGCGAACGCACGCCCCGTCAGCGGCGAGACGAGGTAGCGCCACCGGCGGGGCGCGGGTACATTCCGCCCGCATGTCGCTCGACGCTCGTGTGCAGGACAGCCCGCCGGTGCGCGGGATCGACGATCTCGCCGGCTGGTTCGCGGCGCGCGAGCGGCCGCGCGCGGACTGGAAGGTCGGCCTCGAGCACGAGAAGTTCGCCCTCGTCGCGGGCACGCTCGAGCCCATCCCGTACGACGGGCCGCGCGGCGTGGCGGCGGTGCTGCGCGCCTTCTCGCGCTACGGCTACGAGCCGTTCGAGGAGGACGGGCGGATCATCGCCTCGCAGTGCCAGGGGCTCACCGTCTCCATCGAGCCGGGCGGCCAGATCGAGCTGTCCGGCCGGCCGTTCGCCGACGTGCACGTGGTCGCGGCCGAGCTGGACCGCCACCTCCAGAAGTGCCGCGAGATCTCGGCCGACCTCGGGCTCGAGTTCCTCGCGGCCGGCTACCGGCCCTGGGGCACGCCCGCGACGTCGCCCTGGATGCCGAAGAACCGCTACGCGGTGATGCGCCCGTACCTCGCCGCCCGCGGCCGCCTCGGGCCGGACATGATGTCCATGACCGCCTCGGCCCAGGCCTCGTTCGACTTCTCCGGGCCGCGCGACATGGCCGAGAAGCTCCGCGTCGCGCTCGCGGTGCAGCCGGCGGTGGCGGCGCTGTTCGCGAACTCACCCATCGTGAACGGCCGGCCCGCCGGCTGGAAGTCCTACCGCGTGGCGGTGTGGGAGGAGACCGAGCCCGCCCGCGCCGGCCTGCTCGGCTTCGCGTTCGAGCCCGGGTTCGACGACGACCCCTACCGCCGCTACGCGGAGTGGGCGCTCGACGTGCCCATGATCTTCTTCCGCCGGAGCGGCGGCTACGTGGATCCCGGCGGGCGGACGTTCCGGCAGTTCCTCTCGGACGGCATCCGCGGCGAGCGCCCCACGCTCATGGACTGGGAGGACCACCTCACCACGCTGTTCCCCGAGGTCCGGGTGAAGGGCGTGGTGGAGGTGCGCGCCGCCGACGCGTGCGACGCCGCCATGACGAAGGCGCTGGTCGCGTTCTGGAAGGGGCTGCTCTACGACCGCGAGGCGCGGGCCTGGGCCTGGGACCAGGTGCGCGGCCTGTCGGTGGCGGAGCGGCGGGCGCTCATGATCGGCGCCGGCCGCGAGGGGCTCGAGGCGACGCTGCCCGACGGCCGCACGCTCGCGGACGTGGCCGGTACGCTGCTCGACGCGGCCGGGAACGGCCTCTGCCGCCAGCACTGCTGCGGCCAGCGCGGCGAGGACGAGCGCGTGTGGCTCGCGCCGCTCCGCGAGCGCGCCGCCTCCGGCCGCTCCCCCGCCGACGACGCGCTCGACGCGTATCGCCGCGGCGACCGCGCGCTGGCGGAGCACCTGCGGATCGCCTAGCGCCGCCGCGCGGTCAATGCGCGTGGTTCAGCGCGCGCAGGCCCCACATCACGGCGAGCCCGGCCAGCAGCGCGCCGGAGAGGACCCACTTCGAGCCGCCCCGGCGGTGCAGGTCGGGGAGGATGTCCGAGAGCGACAGGTGCAGGAAGGTGCCCGCGCTCGCGGCGAGCGCGGCGGCGGTGAACGTCTCGACCCGCACCAGCTCGCGCAGCACGAGGTAGATCCCGGCGCCCACCGGCACCATCAGCGCGAACACGGCGTTCATCGCGAGCGCCCGGCCGCGCGAGTAGCCCTCGGCGCGCAGGATGGCGGACAGGGAGAACGAGTTCGGGATCTTGTGCGCGAGGATGGCGAGGAACACGAGCAGCCCGAGCTCGGCCTGGCCGCTCGCGGCGCCGAGCGCGAACCCGTCCACCAGCGTGTGCGCGCTCATGCCCAGGAAGGCGGCGAGCCCGAGGGTGGTGTGGACGGCGCACCCGGTGCCGTCGTCCTCGAGCGCGAGCGCGCCGCCGGTCGCGACGTGCGCGTGGCCGTGGTGGTGGTGATCGTGCCCGTGCCCGGCCTCGATCCCGGCCGGAAGCGGGGCCGCCTGCGACAGCCGCGCGTTCGGCCCCGGCTCGGCGCAGACGTGCACGAGCACGAAGCGCTCGAGCAGGAACAGGAGCAGGAACCCGACCAGCACGAACGGCAGGATCCCGGCGCCGCTCTCCTCCACCGCCTCGGGCAGCATGTGGAAGAACGCGGCGCCCAGCATCACGCCGGCCGAGAAGGAGAGGCCGATGTCGGAGCGGCCGACGCGCCCGAGCAGCGGCAGCGAGCCGCCGGTGAGCGCGCCCACCAGGATGGCGACGGTGTACAGGGCGAGGGACTGCGTCTGGGTCATGGTTCGTCCAGGCCGAGCGCGCGCATGCGGCGGGCCAGCGTACCGCGGTCGATGCCGAGCGCCTCCGCGGCGGCGGAGCGCACGCCCCGGGCCCGGGCCAGCGCGCCGGAGATGAGCGGGCGCTCCACCTCGCGCATCACCGCGTCGTAGAGACCGGTCGCGGGCTGGCCGTGGAGCCGGTCGAAGAAGGCGTCCACCCGCTGGCGCAGCTCCTCGTCGAGCGCGCACGGGCGCGTGATGCGGCCGTCCACCAGCGCGAACGCCTCGCGCGCGAGCCGGGCGCGGCCGTCGGGGACCGAGCGCACCTCGACCACCTCCAGCCGCGCCGCCTCGCAGGCGCGCCGGAGCGCGTCGGGCGCGCCCTCGAGGAGCAGCGCCTTCACCGGGCCGATCCCCGCCGCCGGCCGCCGTGCGGTCGCGGCGCGCTCACTCGCCGTCCTCGTCCGAGGCGCGGTAGCCCGGGTCGAGCTCGAAGCTGGCGCCGCCCGCCGGACCCGGCGGGAAGTGGCGCTCGAGCAGCGTCGCCACGTCGGCCGCGGTCACCAGCGCGGCGGCGTCGCGGCGGAAGTGCACGCCGCCGCGCCGGCCCCGCGTGTACCAGAGCAGGTGCTTGCGCAGCTCGCGGATCGCGTGGCGCTCGGAGGCCTCGGCGGGCTCGCCCGGCGCCATGCGGGCCCGGTGCTCCACCTGCAGGCGCACGTGCTCGAGCACGGTGCCCACCCACTCGTCGCGGCCGGGCGGCGGCGGCGGCGGGCGGCCGGCCTCGATGGCCTTCAGCTCGCGGAAGATCCACGGGTTCCCGCAGGCGCCGCGCGCCACCAGCACCGCGTCGCAACCGGTCTCCTCGCGCATGCGCACCGCGTCGCCGGCGGTCCACACGTCGCCCGAGCCGAGCACCGGGATCGCCACCGCCTGCTTCACCGCGCGCACCAGCTCCCAGCGCGCCTTGCCGGAGTAGAGCTGGCTGCGGGTGCGCCCGTGCAGCGCCACCGCGGCCGCGCCGCCGGCCTCGGCCGCGCGCGCGACGTCCACGCAGTTCACCTCGCCCTCGTCCCAGCCGGCGCGGATCTTCACCGTGACCGGCACCGGGACGGCGGCGCGGATGGCGCGGACCGCCTCCTCGACCTTGCGCGGGTCGCGCCCCATGGCCGCGCCGGCGCCGCTGCCGCAGACCTTCTTCACCGGGCAGGCCATGTTGACGTCGATCATGCCGGCGCCGGCCTGGACCGCGACCACCGCGCCGCGCGCGAGGACGTCCGGCTCCGAGGCGAAGATCTGCACCGCGAACGGGTCCTCGTCCGGCTCGCGGTCGAGGTAGCTCGACGTCTGCAGCGCGCCGTGCATCAGCCCGTGCGCCGAGACCATCTCGGTGTACGCGAAGCTCGCGCCCATGCGCCGGCAGATGGCGCGGAACGGGCGATCCGACACGCCGGCCAGCGGGGCGAGGAAGTAGCGACCGGGGAACTGGTAGGGGCCGATCTGCATGGGCTGCGCGTGCGTCGAGCGGGGTGGGGGGTGTAGCACGGACCGATTTCGGTGGGGAACGCCGGAATGCCCGGGGCCGCCGCCGGTTCCAGGGGCCGTGCCGGAGCGACCGTGGCGGGGTGCTTTAGCGGCGCGGCCCGCTGCGCGCACCCGCGCGGTCGGCCGCCGAAGGGGCCTGACGCCGCCGCGAGGGCGGTGCACAGGCTTCCGGCGATCGGGGTGGTCGGGTATACGGGCGACCGGCGGCCAGGCGAGGCGGTGGTCCCCCGAAGCGTGGAGGACGGTCGGCCGCAGTGCGAGCAGGCAGCAGATCCCCCGGGCGCCCGATTTGGCGCGGCCCCGGGGCCCCGGTACGATGTGGCATCCGAACGGCCGGCCGACGGAGCGGCCCCCCGCAGCAGCAGTCGAGGAGCGATGAGGCAGATCCGCACGACCTTCCTAGCCGTTTGCGCGCTCGCCCTCCCCGGGCCGGGCCGCGCCCAGGGCCCCGTCACGCGGGCCGCCACCGTCGAGGCCGCCGCCCAGGCCCTGCCCGCCGCCGACGTCCCGGAGGCGCAGATCGTCGCGCCGCCGAAGCCGGCGCAGCGTCGCCAGGAGCCGTCGGTGGACGACGTGATCGCGAACGCGGACGCGCCCGACGAGCCGGCCATCGCGGAGGAGATCGAGCAGGAGTCCGCCGAGCTCGAGGACCTGCGCCAGGCCGAGGAGGCGTCGCGGGTGCAGGATCGCGGCGACGGCCGCCGCGCGGTCGGCGCCGACGGGCTCGGGCTCGAGTCCCCCATCCGCGACCGGGTGGAGGGCGCGCTGGGCCGCGACGCCACGCCGCGGGGCGAGGGCGCCGGGCGGATCCCGCTGCTGCCCGAGATCGACCACGACCTCGCCACGCTCCAGGCCGAGTACGACATCCCCATCGACGTGAACGAGGCGGTGGTCGCGTACGTCCGCTTCTTCCAGTCGCCCAGCGTCCGCGCCCACTTCGTGAAGTGGCTCGGGCGCTCGCACCGCTACATGGAGCGGTACCGGCAGATCCTGAAGGAGGAGGGGCTGCCGCAGGACACGGTCTTCCTCGCGATGATCGAGAGCGGCTTCGGCAACTTCGCCTACAGCCGCGCGAAGGCGTCGGGCCCCTGGCAGTTCATCGCCGCGACCGGCAAGAGCTACGGCCTGAAGCAGGACTTCTGGGTGGACGAGCGGCGCGATCCGGAGCGCTCCGCGCGCGCCGCCGCCCGGTTCCTGAAGCGGCTGCGCGAGCAGACCGGCGACTGGCGGCTGGCGTGGGCCGGCTACAACGCCGGCGCCGGCCGCGTGCTGGCCGCGCAGCGGATGGGCTACGACGACTTCTGGGAGATGGCGGACGTCCCCGGCAAGAAGGTGCTCCGGGCCGAGACCAAGGGCTACGTGCCGAAGCTGATGGCCGCCGCCATCATCACCAAGCACCACGAGGCGTTCGGGTTCCGGCAGGACGAGATCGATCGGCAGGCGTGGACGGAGTACGAGGAGGTGGACGTCCCCGACGCCACGCTGCTCACCGTCATCGCGCGCGCGGCCGGCGTCTCCGAGAAGGACATCATCGACCTCAACCCCGAGCTGCGCCGCGCCTGCACGCCGCCCCGCCCGTACAAGATCAAGATCCCGGCCGAGCGCGCCCAGGCGTTCGCCGAGGCCTGGCCGGCGCTCCGCGCCAGGACCCGCCTCACCTTCGCCGGGCACGTGGTCCGCCGCGGCGACAGCATCGGCCGCATCGCGCAGCGCTACGGCGTGCCGGCCCAGGGCATCCTGGAGATGAACGGGCTGAAGAACGCGCGGAAGCTGCGCGTCGGCACGGAGCTGATCATCCCGCGGCCGGCCGCCGGGGTGGCCGTGGCCGCGCGCGCGCCGGAGCCCGAGTCGCGCCGCACGGCCGCCGCCGAGCGCGCCGCGCCCGCCCCGGTGCGGACCGCCTCCGCGGCCGCGCCGGCCGCGAGGCCCGCGCACCAGACGCTCCGCGTCCGCGCCGGCGACACGCTCTGGTCAATCGCGCAGCGGTTCGGCGTCGAGCTCCAGGACCTGTGCCGCTGGAACGGGATCAAGAACCCGCGCAGCCACAAGCTGATGGTGGGCGCGATGATCGTGGTGCGGCCCGGGCGCGGGTAGGGCGGCGCCACCGCTGCTCGTGGTTCGTCCCTCGACTCCGCGCGGCCCGAAGCCGCGCTACGCTCGGGATGAGCGATCGAGCCGGAGGCTCGCCGGAGTCGAAGGGTCACGACAACGTCCGGGCGGGGTCGATCCGCGCCGCGAACGCCGCCGGCGCGAGCGCGCCGACGACGGCCGCCGCGGCCGGCACCGCCACGCCGAGGACCACCAGCCAGGGCGGCAGCGCGAAGAACGTGTCCGGGCGGAACGGGAAGTCCGGGAGCGCGCGCGCCGCGGCCGCGTCGGCGATCCGTGCCGCGACCACCGCGAGCGCGGTGCCGACCGCGCCGCCCACCAGCCCCACCAGCGCCGCCTCCGCGAGCACCACGGCCCGCACGTCGGCGGGCGCCGCGCCGACCGCCTCCAGCACCGCGATCTCCCGGGTGCGGCCGCGCACGCTCGCCGAGAGCGACTGCGCGATGGCGAGCGCCGCGAGCGCGCACATGACGCCGGCGAGCAGCGCCAGCGCCCCGGTGGTCACCGCCACCACCGTGCCGACGCGCTCCGCCGCCGAGCGCTCGCCCTCGTCCACCGAGAAGCCCATGCGCCGCACCGCCGCCATGATCGACGGCACGTCGTCGGGGCGCCGCGCGAGCAGCGTCACCTGCGTGTAGCCCGCGTCCGGCTTGCCGTACTCCCGGTGCAGCCGCCGGACCGTGTCGAGCGGCATCGCCAGCATGTAGAGCGGCACGCGGTCGGAGAGCCCGGCCAGCTCCAGGCGCGCCTCGTACACGCGGTCCTCGGTCTTCTGCGGCACGATCGAGAAGCCCACCCGCACCGGGAGCTGCAGGCCCACGATGGACAGGCCCGGCGGCAGCCTCCGCACGTTCCAGGCCGGCGCGATGGTCTTGTCGTAGACCTCGAGCAGCCGCCGCGAGAGCAGCACCGGGATCGGGCCGCCCCCCGGGCCGGGGTCCGCGAACGCCCGCCCCGCCCGCACGTCGCCCTGCACCAGCCCGGGCGCCACGCCCACCACCGGGATCTGGAGCGTCATCCCGGGCGGCCAGTTGTAGTCGAGCCCGGTGGGCGCGCGCGACGCGGCCACCGGCACGCGCAGCGAGAGGCGCGGCCAGGCCTGCTCGACGCCGGGGAGCCGGCCGAGCCGCGCCACCGCCGCGTCGTCGAGCCGGCCGCCGCCCAGGACCCCGCCCAGCGCCACGCCGGCGGGGATCACCTCCACCAGCCGCGCGTCCGCCGGGAACATGCGCCGGGCCGCCTGCGAGACGCCCATGCCGAGCGCCAGGATGAACACCAGCGCCGCCGCGCCCACGCAGGCGGCGGTCGCGTTCAGCAGCGCGCCCCTGCGGTCGGCGCGCAGGTTCGCCCGGGCGATCCAGAGGACGCCGCGCGCGCTCACCGGAGCCTCCCGTCCTCGAGGTGGAGCACCCGCGAGGCCGCCTCGGACACGCGCTCCTCGTGCGTCACCACCAGCACGGTCATCCCGTCGGCGGCCATCCGCTGGAACAGCCGGATGATGCCGTCGCCGCTCGCCGCGTCGAGGTTGCCGGTCGGCTCGTCCGCCAGGAGCACCTGCGGCCGCGCCAGCAGGGCCCGCGCGATGGCCACCCGCTGGCGCTCGCCGCCGGAGAGGTGCGCCGGCGTGGCCCGCGCCTTCTCGGCGAGCCCCACCGCCGCGAGCGCCTCGGCGGCCCGGGCGCGCACCGCGGCCGTGCCCTCCGCGCCGTCGCGGCGGAGCATGCCCGGCAGCATCACGTTCTCGAGCGCCGACATCCCCGCGAGCAGGTTGAAGGACTGGAACACGAAGCCCACGGCGCGGTTGCGCAGCTCGGCCCGGGCGCGCGGCGAGAGCCCGGCGAGGCGCGTGCCGGCCACCTCCACCTCGCCCGCGAAGTCGCGGTCGAGCGCGCCGGCGACGTACAGGAGCGTGGACTTGCCCGAGCCCGACGGCCCGACGATCGCGACCAGCTCGCCCGGCCGCACCTCGAGGTCGATGCCGCGCAGCACCGGCATCGGCCGGTCGCCGTCGCGGAACGCCTTGGTGACGCCGGCGAGCCGGATCATGGGCGGACCTCGGGCGCGGACGGGAGCACCTCCACCTCCGCGACGAGGACCAGCGCCCCCTCCGCGAGCTGCGCGCGGAGCGACACCGCCGAGAGGCGCGCGGCCGGCTCCAGGAACCGGTCCACCACCGACCGGACCACGAACCCGGACGGCCCGGTGCCGAAGGCGTCCTCCGGCAGCGCGCGCACGCCGGCCACCAGCCGCTGCGCGTCGAGCACCGCGCCGCCCAGGCCGCCCTTCAACGCCGCCTCGGCCGCCGGCGTGGGCGCGCGGAACCCGGCGCCGTCGCCGTCGAGCCGCGCCGCGAGCGCGTCGAGCGCGCCGGGCGCGCCGCCGGCGACGGCCAGCCGATCGCCGTCGAGCCGCCAGGCCAGCTCGCCGCTGGGCGTGGCGATCCGCCAGGTGCCCGGGGCGGGCGGCGCGGCGGCGGGGCGGGCGGCGCGCGGCCGCCGCGGGGGAGGGGCGAGCCGGTCGAACGCGGCCCGGGCGCGATCGGGGTCCTTCACCCGCGCCACCGCCTCGAGGCGCACGAGCCGCAGCGGGTCGGCGCGGAGCGTCGCCTCGGTGAGCCCGGCCAGCTCCAGGCCGGGCGAGAGCGAGAGCGCCACCGCCGCGCCCGGCGCGAGCAGGTCGAACAGGTCGCGCTGCGGGTCCAGGCCGCGCGCGGCGAGGCGCGCGCGATCGGCGCGCGAGAGCATGGGCACGAGCTTGCCGCCGAGCGGCCCGGGCTCGCCGTCCCAGCGCGCCGCGAGCTGCGCCTCCGGGTGGAGGTGCGCGAGCAGCGCCGCGGCCGCGCCCCCGCCGGCGAGCGCGCGGAAGGACGGCTCGCGCGCGCCGAGCAGCACGGCGGCGCTGGCGTGGAGGCCGCCCGGCCCGGCCGCGAGGCCCAGGGCGAGGCCGTCGCGCACCGGCCAGGCGCGCGCGACCAGCGGCGAGCCCGGCGGCGCGAAGGCGAGCGCGGCCGGCGCGTCGCCCAGCGCGCGCCGCGCGGCGGCGAACGCGGCGCTCCCCGCCAGCGCCCGCTCCGGCGCGAGCCCGGCCGCCTCGGCCACGAGGTCGGCCGCGCCCGGCCCCTGCGACACGAGCGCGGTGCGCTGGGTGACGAGGTACGCGAGCGCGATGGGCTCGCCGGCGGCGCGCCGGAACGCGACCGTCGAGAACGTCCCGCGCGGCTCGGCGGTGCGGAGCTCCGCGCCCAGCCGCTCGCGGGCGAGGCGCGCGAGCAGCGTCTCGAGCCTCGCGGCGTCGCCGACCGGGAGCACCAGCAGCGCCCGCGACGGCTCGCCGTCCGCGCCGAGCAGGGCCAGCGCCGCCCCGCGGCGCGCGTCCACGCCGGCCTCGGCGAGGCCCTTCCGGTCGAGCGGGTCGAAGCCGAGCTGGGCCGCGATCGCCCCGCGCGCCTCGGCGACGGCGGCCGCGCCCGGGAACGCCGAGACGGTGGCGTGCAGGGCCGCCAGCTCCCGGCTGGCCCGCCCGGTCTCAGGGACGACCACCACCGCCCGCGCGGCGGCGGGCACGAAGCGCTCGGGGGGCGGTCCGGGGCTGCGTCCGCGGCAGCCGCCGGCGCCGAGCGCCACGGCCAGGAGAGCCGGCAGGAGGAGGCGCCGGAGCACGGACGTTTCTTACCATGCTAAGAGAGGCGCGCTCATGATCTTCTCCATCGAAGACGACGCACCCATCGTGCGCGACCTCCTGCCCGACTGGCGTGCCCGCTTCGGCGAAGCCGGCGGCCGGCTCGAGCTGGAGATCGGCTGCGGCCACGGCGGCTTCGCGCTCGGGTTCGCGCGCGCGTTCCCGGAGCGAGCGCTGGTGGGCATCGAGCAGCGGCGGAAGTTCGCCGCGGAGCTGGCGGCCAAGGGCGCGCGGCACGGCCTCTCCAACCTGCTGGTGCTGAACGGCGACGCGCGGCTCCTCGCCCCGCGGCTGTTCGCCGCGGGCTCGCTCGCGGCGATCCACGTGCACTTCCCCGACCCGTGGTGGAAGCGCCGCCACCACCGCCGCCGCCTGGTGGACGACCGGATGTCGGCGCTGCTCCTCGGCCTGCTCGCGCCCGGCGGCGTGCTCGACTTCCGCACCGACGTGGAGCGCTACGCGCGCGAGGCGGTGGTCCGCCTCGAGGAGGTCGGCTTCCGCAACGCCGCCGGCCCGGGCCGCTTCGCGGAGGCCGCGCCGGACGAGATCCCGTCCACGCGCGAGCGCCGCTACCTCGCGAGCGGCGAGCCGGTGTGGCGCCTGCGCCTCGTGAAGGCGTGATCGCGAGGGCCCCCGGGCCGATGCGCCCGGAGGCCCCCACGCCCCCTCCTGCGTGCGACTTCCGGAGCTAGTACCGGGTGCCGCCGGGGCTCGAGCCCTGCGGCGTGGTGCTCTCCGGCGCGCCGGTGGTGCCGCCGCGGCCGGCGTCGTTGCGCGAGCCGTCCGGCGGGTGCGCGCCCGGGGGCGTGCCCGGCGTGTAGCCGCTGCTGCCGGTGCCGGTCGCGCCCATGGCCTCGACCTTCACCGCGATCTCGCGCCCGTCCACCTCGTTGTAGCTGGCGCGCACGTCCTGCCCGGGCGCCAGGTCGGAGATCCGGCCGTCGTGCCCGTCCACGGTGACGACCGTCTGGGGCGCCACGTGCAGCGAGCGCTGCGTCCCGTCCGCCGCCTGGATGGTCAGCGTGCTGCTGTCGGCCTGCGCCACCCGGCCGGTGATCACCTGGTCGCTGGCGTGGCCCTTCACGTCCGAGGCGGCGCCGGCCTGCGCGCCCTCCTCGGCCCGCACGGCGGGGTTCGTCGCCGCCGGCGCGCTGGCCGCGGCGTCGGTGCTGGCCCGGCTCGTGCGCGCGCTCGACGCGCGCGCGTGAGAGCCGGAGCTCGGGGTGCTGCAGGCGAGCCCGATCGCGGCCGGGACGCCCAGAAGCAAGGCATGGATCCTCATCGCGGTTCCTCCCGGACGAAAAGCTGGGCGCCCGGCGCGTGGTGGGCCAGCCCCGGGGCAGCACGCCGGCGGGCGGGCCGGGCCCCGCAGGGCCGGCGCCTGCCAGGGAGGCGGGAGGGCGGCCGCGAGGCTACACTCGCGCCATGCGACGCCTCCGCTCCCCCGCGCTCCTCACCGCCCTCGTCACCGGCGCCCTCGCCCTCGCCGCCTGCCGCGCCCCGGCCGGCCCCGCCGACCAGTACCGCCGCTTCGCCTCCGCCGCCCGCGCCGGGGACGCCGGCGCCGTCTGGTCGATGCTCTCGGCGCGCTCGCGCGAGGCGCTCGACGCCCGGGCGAAGGCGCTGGCGGCGCGGGCGCCCGGGGTGGTGCCGGCGAGCGGGCGCGAGCTGGTGCTGGGCGACTTCGCGGCGCGGGCGGCGCGGATCCGCTCCGCCGTCGTGGTGCGCGAGTCGGCCGGGACCGCGATCGTGGCGGTGGAGGACGAGGCCGGCGAGAAGGGCGAGGTGACGCTGGTGCGCGAGGACGGCGCCTGGCGGGTGGTGCTGCCGGGCCTGGACGGCGGCGAAGGTCGCTGAGCCCTGGGACGGCGGCCGGGCCGCGCGGCGGTGGCTCCCGGCGCAAACCTCTGTTATTGATGCCGATCCCACCTATGAAGACCCCGACCGCCGCCGAGATCCGCGAGCTGTTCCAGCGCTACTTCGAGGAGCACGGCCACCGCCGCGTGGCGAGCTCCTCGCTCGTCCCGCAGAACGACCCGACGCTGCTCTTCACCAACGCCGGGATGGTCCAGTTCAAGGACGTGTTCACCGGCCGCGAGCGCCGCGACTACTCGCGCGCCACCACCGCGCAGAAGTGCGTGCGCGCCGGCGGCAAGCACAACGACCTCGAGAACGTCGGGTTCACGGCCCGTCACCACACGTTCTTCGAGATGATGGGGAACTTCTCCTTCGGCGACTACTTCAAGGCCGACGCCATCGCCTGGGCCTGGGAGCTCGTCACCAGCCCCGCCTGGCTCGGCATCGCGAAGGACCGGCTCGCGGCCACGGTGTTCGCCGGCGAGGGGACGCTGCCCTGGGACGAGGAGGCGTTCGAGCTGTGGAAGGCGCAGGGCGTGCCGGTCGAGCGCATCCACAAGCTGGGCGCCAAGGACAACTTCTGGGCCATGGGCGACACCGGCCCGTGCGGCCCGTGCTCCGAGCTGCACTACTTCCAGGGCAACGACGTCCCGTGCGCCGAGGAGCAGGCCGGGCGCAAGTGCCAGGGCGTGGCCTGCGACTGCGACCGCTGGCTGGAGATCTGGAACCTCGTGTTCATGCAGTTCGAGCGCGGCCAGGACGGCGGGCTCACCCCGCTGCCCAAGCCCTCCATCGACACCGGCGCCGGCCTGGAGCGCCTCGCCGCGGTCGCGCAGGGCAAGCGCTCGAACTACGACACCGACCTGTTCCGCAGCATCATCCACGCGGTCGAGGGGCTCTCCGACAAGCGCTACGACGCCGCCTCGGACGACGGCGTCTCGATGCGCGTCATCGCCGACCACGCCCGCGCCACCACGTTCCTGGTGGGCGACGGCGTGCTCCCGTCCAACGAGGGGCGCGGCTACGTGCTCCGCCGGATCATGCGGCGCGCCATCCGCCACGGGAAGCGGCTCGGGCTGGAGCGGCCGTTCCTGGCGGCGGTGTGCGGGGCCGTGATCGACGAGATGGGCGCGGCCTACCCGGAGACGCGGGAGAACCGCGCGTTCATCGAGAAGGTGGCGCAGCAGGAGGAGGAGTCCTTCCGCCGCACGCTCGACAAGGGGCTCGCCATCCTCGAGGGCGAGATGCGCAAGCTCGTCCCCGACGCGACCCACGACGGCAAGCCGGCCACCCCGGCGCCGGACCGGGCCCGGCCGATCATCGACGGCAAGGTGGCGTTCCAGCTCTACGACACGTTCGGCTTCCCGCTCGACCTGACGCGCGTCATCGCGGCGGAGCGCGGGTTCGACGTGGACGAGCAGGGCTTCGACCGGCACATGGCCGAGCAGCGCGCCCGCTCCGAGTGGAAGGGCTCGGGCGAGCAGGGCGTGGACGACCTGCACAAGCAGATCGCGGGCGAGCTCGGCGAGGTGAAGTTCCTCGGCTACGAGCTGCCGGCGGCCCGCGCGCAGGTGAAGGCCATCCTCGCGAACGGCGCCCGCGTGGCGCGCGCCGGCAAGGGCGACAAGGTCGAGATCGTCACCGACGCGACCCCGTTCTACGGCGAGTCCGGCGGCCAGGTGGGCGACGTCGGCCACATCACCGGCGCGGGGCTGGAGATCCGGGTGGACGACGCGCAGCGCCCGGTGCCGGGGCTGGTCACGCACGTCGGCGAGGTGCTGCGCGGCGAGGTGGCGGTGGGCGACGCGGTGGAGCTGTCGGTGGACGACCGCCGGCGCGACCTCGTCCGCGCGAACCACTCCGCCACGCACCTGCTGCAGCTCGCGCTGCGCGAGGTGCTGGGCGAGCACGTGAAGCAGGCCGGCTCGGTGGTGGCGCCGGACTACCTGCGCTTCGACTTCTCGCACTTCCAGCCGGTCACCGAGGAGGAGCTGGCCGCGGTGGAGCGGCGGGTGAACGAGCTCGTCCGCGAGAACGCCGAGACCGAGACCGCGGTGCTGAAGCTGGAGGAGGCGCGCCACGCCGGGGCCATGATGATCTTCGGCGAGAAGTACGGGGACGTGGTGCGCGTGGTCCGCATCGGCCCGTCCAAGGAGCTGTGCGGCGGCACGCACGTGCGCCGGTCGGGCGACATCGCGTTCTTCAAGATCGGCTCGGAGGAGTCGATCGCCTCGGGCGTGCGGCGCCTGGTGGCGTACACCGGCGCGCGCGCGGTCGAGGTCCAGCAGCGCGAGGCGGAGGAGCTGCGGCGCGCGGCGGCGCTGCTCAAGGCGGGCGCGCTCGAGGTCTCGCAGAAGATCGAGCAGACGCAGCGGCGCGTGAAGGACCTGGAGCGCGCGCTGGAGGAGGCGCGCTCGAAGGCGGCCGCGGCGCAGTCCGGCGACCTCGCCGCGCTGGCGAAGGACGTGGGCGGCGCGAAGGTGCTGGCCGCGCGCGTGGAGGGCGACGGCAAGGCGCTCCGCGAGCTCGCCGACAAGCTGCGCGACCGGCTGGGCAAGGGCGTGGTGGCGCTCGGCGCCGAGCAGGACGGCAAGGCCATCCTGCTGGTGGCCGTGACCCGCGATCTCACCGCGCGCCTGAAGGCCGGCGACCTCGTGAAGGAGGCCGCGAAGCTGGTGGGCGGCTCGGGCGGCGGCAAGCCGGACATGGCGCAGGCGGGCGGCTCCGATCCGGCCGGCCTGGAGAAGGCGCTCGAGAAGGTGGCGGAGCTGGCGGCGCGCGCGCTCGCGTGATCCGCCGCGCGCGCCCCCGCGGGAGCGCGCGCGGCCCGCACCTCCGGCGTGAACTGTCAAGCGCCGGCGGCCGTTGACCGTGGTGGCGCGGGGTGCCTACGATTCCCCGCGATGCCGTCCCCGCTCCCCCGATCGCGCCGCGCCCCCGCGAGCGCGTCCACGGTGGTGGACCTCGCGCAGGCGCGCGAGTCGCGCCGGCTGCGCGAGCTGCAGGCGCGCTGCCGCGGCGTGGACGAGGTGAACCGGCGGGGCCTGTCGCGGTTGTTCCAGAGCGGCCTCATCTTCACGCGCCAGGGCGCCAGGCTCGGGCGCGATCTCCTGCTCGCGCACCAGCACCTGCTCCGCGTGTCCGACCTGCTCGCGCGCATCGGCGAGCTGCCGGCGGAGGAGGCGGGCGACGCCGATCCGCTGTACGCGGAGGCGCAGTCGCTGCTCGCCCGCACCACCGAGCTGACCGCCCGCACCGGCCTCGTGCTCGCGCGCGGCCGCTGATCGCCCGCGCCGGGCTCGCCCCGCCACCATCACTCGCGGTATCATTCACCGAGCGCGTCGCCCGCGCGGGCGCGCCGCCCGCCCGGCGCGGGCGCGAGGGGCGGTGGCATGCGGAAGGTCCTGGCGGTGGGCGCGGCGATCGCCGCGCTGGCGGCACCCGCGGCGGCGAGCGCGCAGATGAGCCTGGGCGTTCGCGTCGGGTACGCGCGGGCGCTCGGCGACGTGGGGGAGGGCGGCGGCCAGCGGCACGCCATGTCCGACTGGGTGGACGCGCAGCTCCCGGTGCAGGCGGACGTCATGTTCCGCGTGACCCCGGCGCTCTCGATCGGCCCGTACCTGTCCTACGGGTGGGCCTGGACCGGCGGCGATCTCCAGGCCCTGTGCCGCGAGCCCGGGGTCGATTGCTCCAGCTGGGCGCTCCGGGCCGGCGCGCAGGCCCTGTACCGGCTGGCGACGCGCGGGTCCCTCTCGCCCTGGCTCGGCGCCGGGATCGGCTACGAGTGGATCCAGTCCACCCGGGGCCTCCCCGGCGACGCGCGCGTGAACATGAACGGGCCGGAGTGGCTGAACCTCCAGGCCGGCGCCGATCTCGCGGCGACGTCCGGCCTGCGCATCGGGCCGTTCGCCATGGCGAGCCTGGGCCGGTACCAGACGGCGGAGGCCAGGCAGCAGTGGCCGTTCCCGAGCGGCCGCGCGGAGCTCGCCGACGCGCAGCGCTTCCACGGCTGGGTCCAGGTCGGGATCCGGGTCCAGCTCGAGCAGCGGTAGCGGATCGGGCGCCGCGGCGTCGTGTCGCGGCCGCCGGCCGCGAAGTTGCCGCGCGACCCACCCCGCGTATGCTTTCGGCCCGGCGGGGCTCCCGGCGCGACCTTCCGCTCCGGCGGCGGCCCCGATCACGTGAGGGGGATCGCCATGCGCAGGATCGTGACCTTGGGCGCGGTGCTCGCCGCGCTGCTGCTGCCGACCGCATCGAACGCGCAGGTCAGCCTGGGGCTCCGCCTCGGCTACGCCTGGGGGCTCGGCGACGTGGGCGGCGGCGGCGGGGACGAGCTGAAGATGTCCGACTGGGTGAACGGGCAGGTGCCGATCCAGGTGGACGCGCTGTTCCGGGTGACCCCGGAGCTCGCGGTCGGTCCCTACTTCTCCTACGGCTTCGCCGGCACCGGCGGCGACCTGAAGTCCATGTGCGACGTGTCCGGGGTGGACTGCTCCGCGTACGTGATGCGGCTCGGGGTCGAGGGCATCTACACGCTCCCGCGCGCCGGCAACCTCGCGCCCTGGCTCGGCCTCGGCATCGGGTACGAGTGGAACCGCCTGAAGGCGGAGGGCGGCGGCGAGAACCTGACCATGAAGTGGAAGGGCATGGAGTGGCTGAACCTGCAGGCCGGCATGGACTTCCTCGTCGCGCCGCAGCTCCGCACCGGCCCGTTCCTGATGGTGAGCTTCGGTCGCTACGACAAGGGCGACGCCTCGGGCGTGATCTCCGGCGGCGGCAGCATCAACGACAAGAAGTTCCACGAGTGGCTGCAGGTCGGCTGGCGCGGCCAGTTCGACCTGTAAGGCGCCGAGCCGGGCGCGCAGCGCGGGAGGCCGCCCCCCGGGGCGGCCTTCGCGCGTTCCGGGCGCCGGGCTTGCCCCCGGCGCGCCGCCGCGCTACCGCTCCGGGCGCGGAGGCGACATGCACGGATCGCTGGTGGAGCTCGAGATCGACTCGCAGGCGCTGGCCGGGAACCCGCTCGGCGATCCGGCGCGGCGGCCGCTGCTGTGCTGGGTGCCGCCGGGCGGCGCGGCCGGGCTGCCCGCGGTCTACTTCCTCCACGGCTTCGCCGGCTCGGCCCGCGGCTGGCTCAACGTGAGCGCGTTCCAGCCCACCGTGCCGGAGCGGCTCGACGCGCTGGTCGCGGCCGGCGAGGTCCCGCCGTTCGTGGCCGTGTTCCCGGACGGCTTCACCGCGCTCGGCGGCACGCAGTGGTTCAACGCGCCGGCGGTGGGCCGCTACCAGGACTACGTGGCCGACGACGTGGTGCGCATGGTGGACGCGCGGCTCGGGACCGTCCCGCGGCGCGAGGCGCGCGCGGTGGTGGGGAAGAGCTCGGGCGGCTACGGCGCGCTGCGCATGGGGCGGGACCGGCCCGACGTCTTCGCGCACCTCGGCTGCCACGCCGGCGACGCCTACTTCGAGTACTGCTACCTGCACGACCTCCCCCAGGCCGCGGCGGCGCTGCTCGGCGCGCCCGACGCCGCCGCGTGGCTCGCGGACGCGAAGCGGCGGGCCCGCGAGACGAGGCTCGGGGGCGGCGACCACCCGGTGCTGAACGTGCTCGCGATGGCGGCCCACTACGCCGCCGATCCCGGCGCGCCGCTCGGCCTGGCGCTCCCGTTCGAGCTGCCGAGCGGCCGGATCCGCGAGGACGTGTGGGCGCGCTGGCTGGAGGCGGATCCGGTCCGCTTCGTGCCGCGCGCGCTCGACGCCTACCGGCGCCTCGCGAGCGTGTTCCTCGACTGCGGCACCCGCGACGAGTTCCACCTGCGCTGGGGCGCCCGGATGGTGGCGGAGGCGCTGCGCGCGGGCGGCGTGCCGGTGGTCCACGAGGAGTTCGAGGGCGGCCACATGGGCACGAGCTGGCGCTACGACGCCTCCATCAAGCACCTCGTCCCGCGCCTGGCCCGGCGCTGAGCAGGGCCCGCGGATACGATGAGGGCATGACCGCCCCCGTCCCGTCCCGCGCCGCCGCCTGGTCGCTGCTCTGCGAGCACACCGCCTCCCAGCCGCTCCGCCGCCACGCCCTCGCGGTGGAGGCGTCGATGCGCGCGCTGGCGCTGCGCGCCGGCGTGACGGATCCGGCCGGGCTGGAGACCTGGGGCCTGGTGGGCCTGCTCCACGACTTCGACTACGAGCGCTTCCCCACCGAGCAGGACCACGTCTTCCGCGGCATGGAGATCCTGCGCGCCCGCGGCTGGCCGGAGCAGATCGTGAAGGCGGTGGGCGGGCACGCGTTTTACACCGGCATCGCGCGCGAGACGCCCATGGAGAAGGCGATCGTGGCCGCCGACGAGCTGACCGGCTTCGTGGGCGCCTGCGCGCTGGTGCGCCCCTCGAAGCGGATCGCCGACGTGCCGGTGGAGTCGGTCGTGAAGCGCATGAAGGACAAGGCGTTCGCGCGCTCGGTGGACCGCGAGTACATCCGGCGCGGCGCGGAGGAGGTCGGGCTGCCGCTCCCGGAGCTGGTGGCGCTCGTGCTGCGGGCGCAGGTGCCCATCGCGGCGCGGCTCGGGCTGGACGGCGCGGCGGCGCCGGACCTGCCCGACGAGCCGGTGCCGCCCGAGCCACCACCCCCCGCGCCCGCGCCCGCGCCGTAGCCGGAACGAAGCGCGGCGCGCCCGGCGAGCGGGCGCGCCGCGGGGCGCGAGGGTTCCGGGGAGGACTACTCGCGCGGCGGGTTGCCCCGGCGCAGGAACGCCGGGATGTCGTACTGGTCCTCGTCGGCGGGGCGGTACACCGGCGCCTCGCGGCGGAACGACACCTTCGCGGGCGCGGTGACGTGGGCCGGCGCGGCCGGGGTCTGCAGCCGGATGGGCGGCTTGGCGGCGGCCTCGACCGGCAGCGGCGGCGGGACCTGCCGGACCGTCGCCGGCGCCCTCGCCTCCACCGGCTCGACCTTGCGGGCGATCGCGCGGCTGCGCTCCTCGCGCGCCTGGAAGCCGGTGGCGATGACGGTGATCTTCACCTCGTCGCCGAGGCGCTCGTCGATCACCGAGCCGAAGATGATGTTCGCGTCGCTGTCGGCGGCGGCCTGCGCCATCGACACCGCCTCGTTCACCTCGTGCAGGGTGAGGTTCGGGCCGCCGGTGATGTTGACCAGCAGGCCGGTGGCGCCGTCCAGCGTGACGTCCTCGAGCAGCGGCGAGCTGATGGCGGCCTGCATCGCCTCCATGGTGCGCTGCTCGCCGGAGGACCGGCCCGTGCCCATGAGCGCCATGCCCTGGCCGCCCATGATGGTGCGCACGTCGGCGAAGTCCACGTTGACGATGCCGTGCACGGTGATGAGGTCGGAGATGCCCTGCACCGCGTTCAGCAGCACCTCGTCGGCGCGCTTGAACGCGTCGGCGAGCGACATGTTCTCGCCCGCCACCGAGAGCAGCCGCTGGTTCGGGATCACGATGAGCGTGTCCACCGCGGCGGCCAGCTCGGCGATGCCGGCCTCGGCCTGCTTGCGCCGCTTGTTCCCCTCGAACAGGAACGGCTTCGTCACCACGCCCACGGTGAGCGCCCCGGTGGCCTTGGCGATGTCGGCCACCACCGGCGCGCCGCCGGTGCCGGTGCCGCCGCCCATCCCGGCGGTCACGAACACCATGTCGGCGCCCTCCAGCGCCGCCGCGATCTGCTCGCGCTCCTCCAGCGCCGCGGTGCGGCCCACCTCCGGGTTCGCGCCCGCGCCCAGCCCGCGCGAGGCGGACTTGCCGAGCTGGATCTTCACGCCGGCCTTGTTCGCGGCCAGCGCCTGCACGTCGGTGTTGGCGGCGATGAACTCCACGCCCTCGAGGCGCCCCGCCACCATGGTGTTGATGGCGTTGCCGCCCCCGCCGCCGACGCCGATCACCTTGATCTTCGCCGCGTCCTGCCTGTCGGTGTACTCGATCATTGGTCGGTTCCCCCCGCGGCTAGAAGATCTGGCCCAGCCACTCCTTCATGCGGACCTTCACCTTGCGGTAGACGTTCTCGTCCCGGATCTTGAAGTACGGGCTCTCGTCCTGCTGGTGCGCGCCGTAGATCACCAGGCCCACCGCGGTCGCGTACATCGGGCTCTTCACCACGTCCACCAGGCCGCCGATCCCCCGCGGCATCCCCCGCCGCACCGGCACGCCCAGCACCTCCTCGGCCATCTCCGGCATCCCGGCGAGCAGCGTCGAGCCGCCGGTGATCACCACGCCCGAGGCGAGGATCTCCTCCATGCCGCACTTCTGGATCTCGTGCTGCACCAGCATGAAGATCTCCTCGACGCGCGGCTCCACGATCTCGGCGAGGATGTGGCGCGAGAGGACGCGCGGCTGCCCGCCGCCCACGCTGGGCACCTCGATGGTCTCGGTCTTGTCCACCATCGAGGCCATGGCGCAGCCGTACTGCTTCTTGATCCGCTCCGCCTCGTGGGTGGGCGTGCGCAGCCCCACCGCCACGTCGTTGGTGAGGTGGTTGCCGCCCAGCGAGATCACCGCGGTGTGCTGGATGGAGCCGTTGTGGAAGATGGCGATGTCGGTGGTGCCGCCCCCGACGTCCACCAGGCACACGCCCAGCTCCTTCTCGTCCTCGGAGAGCGTGGCGAGCGAGGAGGCCAGCGGCTGCAGCACGATGTCGGCCACGTTCAGGCCGGTGCGCTGCGCGCACTTGACGATGTTCTGCGCCGAGGAGACCGCGCCGGTGACGATGAGCGCCTTCGCCTCCAGGCGCACCCCGCTCATCCCGACCGGCTCCTTCACGCCGTCCTGGTCGTCCACCACGAACTCCTGCGGGAGCACGTGGATGACCTCGCGGTCCAGCGGGATCGCGACCGCCTTTGCCTGGTCGATGACGCGGTCCACGTCCTGCTGGCGGACCTCCTTGTCCTTCACCGCCACCACGCCGTGCGAGGGGAACGCCTTGATGTGGCCGCCGGCGATGCCGGTGTAGACGGTGGTGATCTCGCACCCCGCCATGTGCTCCGCCTCCTCGATCGCGCGCTTGATCGAGGCGACGGTGGCGTCGATGTTGACCACCACGCCCTTCCGCAGCCCCTTCGACGGGTGCGAGCCGATGCCGATGATGTCGATCGAGCCGTCGTCGGTGACCTCGCCGACGATGGCGCAGATCTTCGTCGTGCCGATGTCCAGGCCGACGAGGATGTCCCCGCTCTTCGCCATGTTGAACCTCCGGGCGTGACCGCGCCGTCGCGCTTTCGCCCACCTAGGGCCCTCTCGGACCCGTCCCTACCGCAGCGACGACGAGCGTCCCTGCGGACCACCACCACCACCTGCCGCGTACGACCGTCCGTCCGGCTCACCGCGCCGACCGGCCACCCGGACCGCCACCCAGTCCGGGCGGCGGCGGTTGTCCAGGTGCAGCACCTCCGCCCGCTCCCCCTCGGCGTCGAGCGCCGAGAGGACGCGGTCGAGGCGCGTCAGCTTCTCCTCGAGGTCTCCCTGGCCGAGGCGGATCTCCGTCCCCTCGTCCGACCAGAGCGTGGTCCCGTACTCCGGGTCCACGTGGATCTCCGAGATCGTCGAGCGCGCGTCGAGGCCGCGCGCCGACCAGCGCCCGAGCAGCGCCAGCGCGCCGCCCAGCAGCGGCGCGAACTCGGCGCGCCCCTCCACCCAGGCCTCGCGCTCGATGCCGGTGATGACCGGCAGGTCCAGCCCGTCGCCCGGGACCGCGCGCTTGAACACCTCGCCGCGGTCGTCCACCAGGTACAGGCCGCCCAGGTCCACCAGCGCCGCCGGGCGCCGCTCCGACACCTGCACCTCGAGCGCGGGCGGGAAGGAGCGGCGGACCTGGGCCGAGGCGATCCAGGGGTGGCGCCGCAGCGCCGCTGCCATCGCGTCGGTGTCGAGGAACAGGAGGTGGTCGCCCGGCTGCACCGGCGACAGGTCGAGCAGCTCCTGCGGCGTCGCGCGGGAGAGCCCCTCGAACCGGAGCTCGCGGACGCGCAGCAGGTCGCTCCTCCAGCCGAGGCGCCAGCCCAGGTACGCGGCGCCGCCGAGCGAGGCGAGCGCGACGATCGAGGGCAGGGCGAGCGCCATCGCGCGGGCCAGCCGCCGCCGCCGCTCCCCCGGAACCCTGTCCACGCGCCGCCGGTTCGGACCCCGCGCCACCCGCCACTCCCGCCACCCGGACACATCCGCCCACCGCAGCCCACGTGGATGAAACCAGAGGGCGCTTCCGGGCGCTATCACCCGACGGTGCAGGATGCCCGAGCACCGGCCGCTGGCAAGTTTTCCGCCGCGGAACTCCGCGCCGCCCGGCTTCTCGTCTTCCGGCGACGATGCGCTAGCATCTCGGCACATGCACCCCGGGCGCGCCAGCGTGGCGGGACTCCTCGCCGCGGCCACCGTCGCCGCCGGGCCGGCCCGCGCCGCGCCCGCCGCGCCGGCGGCGCCTGCGCCGGTGGTGCGGCGGGGTGCCGCAGCGGTGGCGCCGCTCCCGCCCGGCCAGGCCCGCTCGACCCACGCGCCCTACGCGGCCGGCGACTGCGGCGCCTGTCACCGCTCGGCGGACCGCGCCAGCCCGGGCCCCCTGCGCCACGCGAGCGTGAACGCCGGGTGCCTCGAGTGCCACGAGGAGATGCGGGAGGTGATGGCGCGCAAGCTCAAGCACGCGCCGGCCGTCCGGTCCTGCACCGCCTGCCACAACCCGCACGACGCCGCCGGCCCGTCGCTGCTCGCGGCGCCGGTGGCCGAGCTGTGCGCCCGCTGCCACCCCGGGGTCGCGGCGCAGGCCGCCGCCGCGCCGGTGAAGCACGCCCCGGTGACCGAGGGGCGGGCCTGCGCGACCTGCCACGATCCGCACGCCGCCCGCCACGAGGCGCTGCTCACCGCGCCGGCGTTCGAGCTGTGCGTCGGCTGCCACTCGAAGGACGGCATGAAGGCGGCGGACGGGCGGACGCTGGTCAACATGCGCCGCTGGCTGGAGGAGAACCCGGTCTGGCACGAGCCGGTGCGGGAGCGCGACTGCGGCGCCTGCCACCGCACCCACGGCGGCGACCACCCGCGGCTGCTGGTGGCGGACCTGCCCGACAAGCTCTACGCGCCCTACGACCGGCGCAGCTACGCGCTCTGTTTCGGCTGCCACAACGACCGGCTGGTCTCGGAGGCCGAGACCACGGCGTTCACGCGCTTCCGGGACGGCGCGCGGAACCTGCACAAGGTGCACGTGGACCGGGAGCGGGGCCTCACCTGCCGCGCCTGCCACGACGCCCACGCGTCCAGGCAGGAGCGGCACGTGCGCGACCGCGTGGCCTACGGGAGCGGCGGGTACGTGCTCGAGCTCGGCTTCACGCGCACCGCCACCGGCGGGACCTGCGCCAAGGCGTGCCACGAGGCGAAGACGTACGTGGCGCGCTGAGGGGCGCTGGCCCACCGTCCGGCTCGCGGTTCGACGGGCTCACCGCGCGCGGATACCGGGAGGCTCCGCTCGCCCCGAGCCTGTCGAAGGGCGGAAGAGGGCGCTCACGCCTTCAGCGCCGCGCCGTCGAGGATCCGGTCGCACAGGTCCGGGAAGGACAGGCCCAGCCCGGCGGCGATCTTCGGGACGAGCGACGTCGCGGTCATCCCGGGGAGCGTGTTCACCTCCAGGATGTACGGCGTCCCGTCGGCGGCCACGATGAAGTCCACGCGGGTCACGCCGCTGCAGCCGATGCCGCGGTGCGCGGCCTCGGCCGCCTCCATGACGGCGCGGACGTGCGCCTCGGGGATGCGCGCCGGGTAGAAGTACTTCGTGGTGCCGGCGGTGTACTTCGCGGCGTAGTCATAGAACGCGTTCGCGGGCACGATCTCGATCGCCCCGAGCGCCTTGCCTTCCAGCACCGCCACGTCCACCTCGGTGCCCTTGACGTACCGCTCGACGATCACGTCGCCGGCGTAGCCGGCGGCGTCGCGGCAGGCGGGCCCGAGCTCCGCGGCCGCGTTCACGAGGTGCACGCCCACCGACGAGCCCTCGCCGGCGGGCTTCACCACGCAGGGCAGGCCGAACGGCAGGTCGTCCACGCCGATCGCGCCGGCGGCGGCGCGCGGGAACACGCGGTAGTCGGCGACGGCCAGCCCGAGCGAGCGGAAGATCGCCTTCGACACGGTCTTGTCCATGCCCATGGCCGAGGCGAGCACGCCCGAGCCGGTGTACGGGATGGCCATCGACTCGAGCAGCCCCTGGATGCTGCCGTCCTCGCCCCACCGGCCGTGCAGCGCCACGAACGCGACCTCCACCCGCTCGGCGCGGAGCCGCGCCGCGACCTCGAGGTCCACGTCCACCAGCACCACGTCGTGGCCCTTCTGCCGGAGCGCCTCGGCGCAGGCGGCGCCGGTCCGGAGCGACACCTCGCGCTCGCTGGAGCGCCCGCCGTACAGCACCGCCACCCTCTTGCCCGTCCACGTGCTCATGTCGCCTCCCGGGGGCGCGCGCCCCCGCTCGCCGCGCCGGGGCCGCCGCCGTCGGCCGCGTGCCCGTCCAGCCCTGCCAGCTCGTCCGGCGGGAACTCGCCCATCAGCCGGACCTCGGTCTCGAGCGCGATCCCGAACCGCTCCTTCACCCGTGCCCGCGCGAGCCTGATGAGCGCGAGCACGTCGCGGGCGGTCGCGCCGCCCAGGTTGGTCACGAAGTTCGCGTGCACCGGGGACCACACGGCGCCGCCGACGCGGTGCCCCTTCAGCCCGACCGCCTCGATGAGCCGCCCCGCGTACTCGCCCGGCGGGTTCGTGAAGGTGGAGCCGAAGGTGGGCCGGTCGAGCGGCTGGGTGGCGCGGCGGCGCTCGCGGTCCTCGCGCATGAGCGCCTCGCTCGCGGCCACGTCGCCGGGGCGGAGCCGCACCTCCACGCGCGCGACCACCGCGCCGGGCGGGAGGCGGCAGGTGCGGTAGGCGTAGCCCAGCGCGGCGGCGGGCACGAAGCCGGCGCCGTCGGCGGTGGCGAGCTCGAGCCGCGTGACGACGTCCTTCATCTCGCCGAGGCGCGTGCCGGCGTTCATGGCCGCCGCGCCGCCCAGCGTCCCGGGGATCCCGCCCAGGAACTCCATGCCGACGAGGCCGTGCGCGTGCGCGCGCGCCGGCAGCCGCGCGATGGGCGCGCCGGCGGAGAGGACCAGCGTGTCACCGTCGGTGGATTCGCCCGGGAAGTCCTGCGGGAGCCGGAGCACCACCCCGCGCACGCCCGCGTCCGCGACGAGCGTGTTCGCGCCGCCGCCGAGCACCGAGAGCGGCACCCCCAGCTCGCGCACCGCGCCGAGCAGCGCCGAGAGCGCGTCGCCGTCGGCGGGGCGGCAGAGCAGGTCGGCCGGCCCGCCGACCCGCACGGCGGTGCGCGGCGCGAGCGGCGCGTCGCGCAGGTGCTCGCCGCGCACGCGGCGGGCGATCTCGTCGCGCCAGGTCACGTGCGGGAGGCCGGGCGGGCCGGCGCGCCGGGGGAGGGGGCGCTCATCGCTCGAGCAGCGCCAGGAGCTCCGGGCCGGCGGCGGTCACGTCGCCGGCGCCGAGCGTGAGGACCAGGTCGCCGGGGCGGATCCGCTCCCTGGCGGCGCGGGCCAGCTCGGCGCGGGGGACGACCGTCACGTCGCGGTGGCCCCAGGCGCGGATGGCCTCCGCCAGGTTCGCGGCGGTCGCGCCCGGGATGGGCTCCTCGCCGGCGGCGTAGATGTCGGTGAGCAGCAGCACGTCCGCGTCGTTGAACGCGGTGGCGAACTCGGCCATGAGGTCGCGGGTGCGGGTGTAGCGGTGCGGCTGGAACAGGCAGACCACGCGCCGCTTGAACGCCTCGCGCGCGCCCTGGAGCGTGGCCTTCACCTCGGCCGGGTGGTGACCGTAGTCGTCCACCACGGTCACGCCCGCCACCTCGCCGCGGACGGTGAAGCGCCGCTGCACGCCCTGGAAGCTGCGGAGCGCCTCGCGGGTGACGAGCGGCGGGATGCCCATCTCGTCGCCGAGCGCGATGACCGCGAGCGCGTTGAGCGCGTTGTGGCGGCCCACCATGGCCACCTCGAAGCGCCCCAGCGCCTCGTCGCGCCGGAACGCGTCGAAGCGGACGGCGTGGCCGGACAGCTCGATGGCCTCGGCCCGGTAGTCGGCCTGGTGGCTCTCGCCGTAGGTGACCACCCGCTTCTCCACGTCGGGCAGGATCGACTGCACGGTGGGGTGGTCGATGCAGAGGATGGCGAGCCCGTAGAACGGCACGCGGTTCACGAAGTCCACGAACCCGCGGCGCAGCGCGTCCGGCGTCTTCCAGTGGTCGAGGTGCTCGGGGTCGATGTTGGTGACGATCGCGATGGTGGGCGGGATGCGCAGGAACGAGCCGTCGGACTCGTCCGCCTCCACCACCATGTAGTCGCCCTTGCCCAGCTTGGCGTTGGAGCCGAACGCGTTCACCTTGCCGCCCACCACCGCGGTCGGGTCGAGGCCGGCGTGCGCGAGCAGGTGCGCCGCCATGGAGGTGGTGGTGGTCTTGCCGTGCGAGCCGGCGATGGCGACGCCGTACTTGAGCCGCATCAGCTCGGCCAGCATCTCGGCGCGCGGGATGACCGGGATCTTCCGCCGCCGCGCCTCCAGCACCTCCGGGTTGTCGCGCTTCACCGCGGACGAGATCACCACCACGTCCACCTGGAGCACGTTCTCGGCGGCGTGGCCGTAGGAGATGTGGCCGCCCAGCCCGGCCAGGCGGCGGGTGGTCTCGGACTCGCGCAGGTCGGACCCGGAGACGGTGTAGCCGAGGTTGAGCAGCACCTCGGCGATGCCGCTCATGCCGATGCCGCCCACGCCCACGAAGTGGATCTTGGCCTGCCTGGAACGGAAGAGGCTCATGTCGGGGGACGCTCCTCGGGGGCTACGACGCGAGATCCGGCGGGCGCGCGGGCTTCTGCCCGGGCTCGCGCGCCTGGCCGAAGGGCGAGCCCCAGCGGCGGCGGACCAGCTCCATGCACACGTCGGCGATCTCCTTGGCGGCCTGCGGGCTGCCCAGCCGGCCCGCGGCCCGCGCCATCCGCTCGCGGCGCTCCGGCGCGTCGAGGATGTCGCGGATCTCGCGCGCCAGCACCTCGCCGGTGAGGTCGCGCTCCTCGATCATCACCGCGGCGCCCGCGTCCACCAGGCTGCGCGCGTTCTTCACCTGGTGGTTGTCGGCGGCGGCGGGGAAGGGGACCAGGATCGACGGCTTCTTGCAGACGGTCAGCTCGGCCAGCGTGGTCGCGCCGGCGCGGCACACCACCAGGTCGCAGCCCGCGTACGCCGCGCTCATGTCGTCGATGAACTCGCGGACGTCCGGGGTGAACCCGCAGGCGCGGTAGCCCTTCTCGACGTACTCGCGGTCGCGCGCGCCGGTCTGGTGGGTGATCTGGATCCGCTCGCGCAGGTCGGCGAGGTGCGGCAGCGCCTCGATCACGCGCATGTTGAGCGCGTGCGCGCCCTGCGAGCCGCCGAACACGAGCAGCCGCGGCGCGCCGTGCGCGGACTCGGGCCGCATGTAGTTCTCCATCAGCCGCCGGCGGATGGGGTTGCCGAGCTGGTAGACCTTGCGCGGCGCGAAGTGCCGGGCCGCCTCGGGGAACGCGGTGAACGCCGCCTTCACCACGCGTCCCAGGAGCCGGTTGGTGAGGCCCGCGATCGCGTTCTGCTCCTGCACCGCGGTGGGGATGCGCATGGCCCAGGCGGTGAGCACCACCGGCCCGCTGGCGTAGCCGCCCACCCCCACCACCACGTCCGGCCGCCAGCGCCTGAGGATGCGCCAGGACTGCAGGAACGCGCGGGGCAGCAGCAGCAGGTTGAGCAGCGCGCCCACGAGGCCCTTCCCCTTCAGCCCCTTCACCTCGATGAGCTCGATGGGGAAGCCGGCGGCCGGGACCACCGAGGCCTCCAGGCCGCGGGCGGTGCCCACGAAGACCACGTCGTTGGCGGGGTGGCGCGTGACCACCTCCTCCGCCAGCGCGATGCCGGGGAACACGTGCCCGCCGGTGCCGCCGCCCGCCACCATCATCCTCATGACGCGTCCTCCGCGCGGGCCGCGGACAGCCGCGGCGCGCCGCCGATGGGCGCGCCCACCCGCACCGCCGCAGGCGCCCGGGTGAGGAAGCCGCCGCGTTCGCCGCTCACCGACAGGAGCAGGCCGGTCGCGGCGAGCAGCGTCATGATGGAGCTGCCGCCGTAGGAGACGAAGGGCAGGGTGAGCCCCTTGGTCGGCGCGAGGCCGAACACCACCGCCAGGTTGACGAGCGCCTGGGTGCCGACGAGCGCGGTGACGCCCAGGGCGGCGTAGCAGCCGAACGCGTCGGGCGCGCGCAGCGCGGCGCGGGTGCCGCGCCAGAGCACCACGCCGTAGAGCAGCAGCAGGAGCGCCATGCCGACGAGCCCCGTCTCCTCCGCCAGCACCGCGGCGATGAAGTCGGTGTGCGCGGCGGGCAGGAAGTACAGCTTGCCCTTGCCCTGGCCCAGCCCCTGCCCCAGCCAGCCGCCGTTCGCGGTGCCGAGCAGCGACTCCCAGAGCTGGAAGGCGAAGGTGGTCTTGTACTGCTCGGGGTTCATGAAGGCGAGCCACCGCTGGTAGCGGTACTCGGTGGACTTGATGAAGTGCCAGGCGATCGGCGCGGCCACCAGCCCCGCCGCCACCAGGTAGGAGACCCGCGCGCCGGCCGCGAACAGCATCGCGAACAGCACCATGAACAGGATGAAGCCGGTGCCGAGGTCCTTCTGCCACAGGCACAGGCCCACCATGAGCAGCGTGACGAGCAGGTGCGGCAGCAGGCCGATGGAGAACATCCGCATCTTGGACTGCTTCCGCGAGAGCGAGTGCGCGAGGTAGAGCACCAGCGCGACCTTGGCGAGCTCGGCGGGCTGCAGGTTCACCGGGCCGAGCGGGATCCAGCGCTGCGCGCCGCCCGCGGTGCGGCCCACCAGCTTCACCAGCACCAGCGCCGCCAGCGTGGCGGCGAGCACCGGGTACGCCACCGCCGCGATCCGGCGGTAGCCCACGCGCAGCACCGCGGCCATGCCGGCGAGGCCGATGCCGACCGCCACCAGCTGCCGCTTCAGGTAGTAGAACTCGTCGCCGAGCCGGCGGCCCGCCTCGACCGCGCTCGCCGAGTAGACCATCACCAGGCCGAGCGCGACGAGCAGCAGCACCGCCGCGAGCAGGAGCGGGTCGAAGCCCGGCGCGCCCGCCCGCGGCGCCTCGGGCGCGCGTTCGTCCCGGGCCTGGCGGAAGAGCCTCATCGCGCCTGCTCCGTCGCGAGCCGGCGGAAGGCCTCGCCGCGCTCCTCGTAGCTCGCGAACTGATCGTAGCTGGCGCAGGCGGGGGAGAGCAGCACCACGTCGCCCGGCCCCGAGAGGACCGCGGCCCGGCGCACCGCGCCGGGCAGGTCGCCGCACGGCTCGGTGGGCGCGAGGTCGCCCAGCTCCCGCTCGATGGCGGGCGCGTCCTCCCCGATGGTGAGCAGCGCCTTCACCCGCCCGCCGAACAGCGGGCGCAGCGGCGCGTAGGGCGCCTTCTTGCCGCGGCCGCCCATGATGAGGACCACGCGCGGGGCGCCGGCCGGGAACGCGGCCAGGCCGACGAAGGTCGAGTCCACGTTGGTGGCCTTGGAGTCGTTCACCCACTCGACCCCGCGCCCCTCCGCCACCAGCTCGAGCCGGTGGTGCAGGCCGGGGAACGCGTCCAGCCCGGCCTGGACCGCCTCGCCCGGCACGCCCATCAGCCGCGCGCAGAGCACCGCGGCCATGGCGTTCTCGCGGTTGTGGCGGCCGCGCAGCGCGCGGTTGTGCAGCTGGTAGCGCTCCGGCGCCCGCCCGCGCGGCGTGTACCAGATGGCCGTGCCCCCGGGGCCGGGCTCGCCGCCCTCGTCGCGGGCGGAGGCCGGGACCGGCGCGCCGAAGCCGAAGGTGTGCAGGTCGCCGCGCGACGCGCCGGCCATGGCGAGCGCCCGCGGGTCGCGCGCGTTCGCGACGGCCACGTCGTCCGGCTCCTGGGTCGCGAACAGGCGCGCCTTCGCGGCCGCGTACGCGTCCACGTCGGGGTAGCGGTCGAGGTGGTCGGGGGTGACGTTCAGCACCGCCGCCACCCGGGCGCGGAAGCGCTCGATCCCCTCGAGCTGGAACGAGGAGAGCTCGACCACCGCGGCGGCGGCGGGCTCGCCGGACAGGACCAGCTCGGAGAGCGGGGTGCCCAGGTTGCCGCCCACGAACGTCCGCCGGTGGCGGGCGAGCAGGGCGCCGGTGAGCGCGGTGGTGGTGGACTTCCCGTTCGTCCCGGTGATCCCGACGATCGGCAGGCCGCCCAGGAAGCGCGCGGCCAGCTCGACCTCGCCCCACACCGGCACGCCGCGCCGCCGCGCCGCCTGGATCTCCGGGTTCGCGAGCGGCACGCCCGGCGACGCCACCACCAGGTCGGCGCCGGTGAAGTCGGCGGCGTCGTGGCCGCCCAGGCGGCGGGTCACCGACGCCGGGAGCGCGGCGAGCGCGCCGCCCAGCGCGGCCTCGCCGCGGCGGTCGGTGACGGTGACGCGCGCGCCCTCGCGGGCGCAGAGCCGCGCGGCGGCCACGCCGCTCTTCGCGAGCCCCACCACCGTCACCCTGGTGCCCTTCAGCTCCGGTGCGGCCACGGCTACCTCAGCTTGATGGAGAGCAGCGCCACCAGCGCCAGCATCACCGAGATGATCCAGAAGCGGACGATGATCTTCGGCTCCGCCCACCCCTTCAGCTCGTAGTGGTGGTGGATGGGCGCCATCCGGAAGATGCGCTTGCCGGTGGTCTTGAAGGACCAGACCTGGAGGATGACGCTCACCGTCTCGGTCAGGAAGACGCCGTGCAGGATGGCGCTCGCGAACTCGTTCTTGGTGAGCACCGCCATCATGCCGAGGCCGCCCCCCAGGGCGAGCGAGCCCACGTCGCCCATGAACACCGACGCCGGATAGGTGTTGTACCAGAGGAACGCCACGCCCGCGCCGAAGATGGCCGAGCAGAACACGCCCAGCTCCTCCGCGCCGGGGATGTACGGCACCCGCAGGTACTCGGCCAGGCTGAACCCGGCGATGGTGGCGCCCGCCACGTAGGAGAGCGCCAGGAACGTCATGGCCGACACGACGGTCGGCCCGATGGCGAGGCCGTCCAGGCCGTCGGTCAGGTTCACCGCGTTCGAGGTGGCGATCACCACGAACACCATGAACGGCAGGTAGAGGAAGCCGAGGTCCGGGTTGAACAGCCGGGACGGCACGAACGGCAGCGTCACGTGGAGGTCCACGTAGCTGCCCACGAACACCCAGGGGAAGCGGTGCTCGACGTGGAAGCGCCAGTCGGTGAGGCAGGCGTAGTAGACCACCACCACCACCAGGACCTGGAGCACCAGCTTCTTCTTGCCGGCCAGGCCCTTCGAGTTCTTCTTCGAGATCTTGAGCCAGTCGTCGGTGAAGCCGATGGCGCCGTAGCCGAGGGTGACGAGCAGGGCCGCCCACACGAAGCGGTTGGCGAGGTCGGCGAACAGCAAGGTGGCGATCGCGACCGAGGCCAGGATCAGCGCGCCGCCCATCGACGGCGTGCCGGCCTTCTTCTTGTGCGTGTCGGGCGTGTCCTCGCGGACGTTCGTCGAGCCGTACTGGAGCACCCGCATCCGCTCGATGAAGATCGGCCCGAGCAGCAGGCCCAGCACCATGGCGGTGAGCCCCGCCGCCACGATGCGGAAGGACGGGTAGCGGAGGACGTTGAGGAGGCTGAGCTTGTAGGCCAGCGGGTAGAGGAGGTGGTAGAGCATCTAGCGCAGGGCCTCGACGAGCCGCTCGAGCTTCATGCCGCGGCTCCCCTTCACGAGCAGGACGTCGGTGGGACGGAGCCGCTCGCGCACGAACGCGACGAGGCGGTCCAGGTCCTCGGTGTGGAAGGTCTCGGCGAGGCCGGCCGCGCGGGCGGCCTCGGCGGTGGCGCGGGCGCGCGGCCCGAACGCGGCCAGCACCGCCACCCCGGCGGTCGCCGCCTCGGCGCCGAGCGCGCGGTGCGCCTCCGCCTCGAAGCTCCCCAGCTCGAGCATGTCCCCGAGCACCGCGACCGCGCGGGCGCCGGGCGCGGCGGCGAGGTCGCGCAGGACCTCGAGCGCCGCCGACATCGAGGCCGGGTTCGCGTTGTAGCAGTCGTCCACCAGCTGGACGCCGGAGGGGAGGCGCTCCAGGCGCAGGCGGCGGCCCACCGGCCGGACCGCGGCGAGCCCCTGCGCGATCTCGCGATCGGTGCAGCCCACCGCGATGGCCGCGCAGGCGGCGGCCGCGGCGTTGCGGGCGTTGTGCGCGCCGACCAGGCCGGGGATGTGGACCGGGACCTCGCGGTTGCCGACGCCGAGCACGAAGCGGAGCCCCTCCACCGACTGCGAGAGGACCTCGAGCACCACCACGTCGCCGCGCCGGCCGCGGCCGGAGGCGAACGTGAGCATGCGGCGGCCGGAGGCGACGCCGCGCTTCAGCATGCGCGCGTCGTCCGCGTTCACCACCGCGATCCCGCCGGCCGGCAACCCCTCGTACAGCTCGGCCTTCGCGTCCGCCACCGCCTCCACCGTGCCGAGCCCCTCCAGGTGGGCGGGCGCGGCCAGCGTCACCACCCCGACCTGCGGCTGGGCGATCGCGGCGAGCCGCGCGATCTCGCCGGGGTGGTTCATCCCCATCTCGATGACCGCGGTCGCGTGCGCGTCGTCCAGGCCGAACAGCGTGAGCGGGACGCCCACCTCGTTGTTCAGGTTGCCCTCGGTCTTCAGCACCGGGCCGCGGGTGGCCAGGATGGCGGCGATCATCTCGCGCGTGGTGGTCTTGCCGTTCGAGCCGGTGACCCCGATCACCGGGATGCCGAACCGGCAGCGGTGGAAGCGCGCGATCGCGCCGAGCGCCGCGAGCGTGTCGGCCACCGCGAGCGCGGGGCGCGGGGGGGCGGGGTGCGCGGCGGCCCACGCCCCGGACACCACCAGCGCGGCGGCGCCGGCCGCGGCGGCGGCCTCCAGGTGGTCGTGCGCGTCGAAGCGCTCGCCCTTCAGCGCCACGAAGAGCTGCCCCGCGGCGAGCGTGCGGGTGTCGGTGGAGACGCCGTCCACCGCGGCCGGCGGGGCGCCGAGCCAGCGGCCGCCGGTCGCGGCCGCGAGCTCGTCGGAGGTGAAGTGCGGCGTGGAGCGGGGAGTGGTCATGCGATCCCGAGCGCCTTGCGCGCCTCGTCGCGGTCGGAGAAGGGGCGCCTCTCGGCGCCCACCTGCTGGTAGTCCTCGTGCCCCTTGCCGGCGACGAGCACCGCGTCGCCCTCGCGCGCGCACTCGACCGCGAGCGCGATGGCCGCGCGCCGGTCCGGCTCCACCACGTAGCCATCCTCGCCGGCGCGCGCCCGGGCGGCGCCGATGGCGGGCTTGCCGGCGCGGTCCAGGCCGGGCAGCACGTCGGCGATGATCGCGAGCGGATCCTCGGTGCGGGGGTTGTCGCTCGTCACGATGGCGAGGTCCGCGGCCGCGGCCGCCGCGCCCATGAGCGGGCGCTTGCCCCGGTCCCGGTCGCCGCCGCAGCCGAACACGCACACCAGGCGCCGCGGGGAGAGCCCGCGCAGCGCCGCGATCATGCGCGCCAGCGCGTCGTCGGTGTGCGCGTAGTCCACGAACACCGAGAGGCCGCGGCCGTCGATCCGCTCCAGCCGGCCGGGCGCGCCGTGCGAGGCGGCCAGGCCGCGGGCGACCGCCTCGGGCGGCAGTCCCAGGCCGAGCGCGAGGCCGGCGGCGCAGAGCAGGTTCTCGAGGTTGTGCTGGCCGACGAGCGGGGAGCGGATGGCGATGGCGCCGGCCGGGGTCTCGAAGGTCGCGCTGGTGCCGGCGAGGCCGGTCCGGACCTCGAGCGCGCGCAGCGCGTCGCCGGCCCGGCCGCCGTAGCGCCAGACGCGCGGCCCCGGCCCGAGCTGGTCGGCGAGGCGCGCGCCCCAGGGATCGCGCGCGTTGATCACCGCGGTGCCGCCCGGCGCGAGGTGCTCGGTGAAGAGCCGGCGCTTCGCGGCGAAGTACGCCTCCATGTCGCGGTGGTAGTCGAGGTGGTCGCGCGTGAGGTTGGTGAAGCCGGCAGCCTGGAAGCGGATCCCGGCCACCCGCTCCTGCGCGAGCGCGTGCGACGACACCTCCATCACCGCGTCCCGCGCGCCGGCCTCGACCATCTCCGCCAGCACCGCCTGGATGGCGGTGGACTCCGGGGTGGTGTGGCTGGCCGGCCGCTCGGCGCCGGGGAAGCGGAAGGAGATGGTGCCGAGGACGCCCACCGGCACCGCGGCGGCGCGCGCGCACGCCTCCACCAGGTAGGTGACGGTGGTCTTGCCGTTCGTGCCGGTGACCGCGGCCATGCGCAGGCGCTCGGCGGGCCGGCCGCAGAAGCTGGCGGCGGCGAGGGCCATGGCGCGGCGGGCGGACGGCGCGAGCAGCAGCCGGGCGGGGGCGCACTCGACCGGCCGCTCGGCGACCACCGCGACGGCGCCCCGCCGCGCCGCCTCGGCCGCGAACGCGTGGCCGTCGTGCTGGACGCCGGGCAGCGCGAAGAACACCGCGCCGGGGATGACCTCGCGCGAGTCGCCGGTGACGCGCGTGATCTCCGGATCGCCGGCGAGATCGCCGCGGGCGCCGCTGCCGGCGATGACGGTGGAGAGCCTCATGTCGCTTACCGCGGGAGATACCATGCAAACGGCCGTCCGCCTCGTTTTCCTCCGAAGCGCGGCCGGTTGCGCGCGGGCGTGTCCGCCGGGACACGCGGGCGGCGCGCCCCCTTCTATCATCCCGCCGGAGCGAGCGTCACCCGGACGCGCGAGCCGCGCGCGACCACCTTGCCGGCGGCGGGCGTCTGGCCGATCACCCGGCCCGAGCCGCTCGGGTCGGGGGCGAGGTCGAGCTCCTCCAGGCGGCGGATGGCGGCGCGCATGGGGAGGCCGGCCAGCGCCGGGACCGCCACGCTGCCGGCGGGCATCGCCGCCTGGCGCCGGTCGGCCCACTCCACCGCGGGCGGCTCCGGCGGCTCGTCGGCGGCCGGCGCCTGCGCCACCTCGATCGCGGCGGGGGGCGGGGTGCGCACCGCCGACGGATCCGGCGGCACGCCCATCATCCGCAGCGCGTACTCGGCGATCTCGCGGAACGCCGGCGCCGCCACCTCGCCGCCGTAGATCTCGCCGCGCGGCTCGTCGATGAACACGCCGATGGCGATGCGCGCCTGCTCCCCCGGCGCGAAGCCCACGAACGAGCTGTAGTGCCGGTCGGCGGAGTAGCCGCCGGAGATCCGGTCCGGCTTCTGGGCGGTGCCGGTCTTCCCGGCGGCGCGCCAGCCGTCGAGCCGCGCGCGCTTCCCCGTTCCCTTCGGCTCCTCCACCACGCCCACCAGCCACCGCGCCACCATCGCGGCGACCTCCGGGCGCACCGCCTGCCGGACCACCTCGGCGGCGGGCGCCTCCAGCACCTGCCCGGTGGCGGGGTCGAGCACGCGCTTCACCAGGCGCGGGCGCACCAGCGCGCCGCCGTTCGCGATCGCGGCCATCGCCGTCGTGACCTGGAGCGGGCTGGCGGTGATGGGACCCTGGCCGAAGCTCTGGGTGGCGAGGCCGATGTCGGAGCGGGCCAGCTGCACCTGCCCGCGGATCTCGCCGGGCAGCCCGATGCCGGGGCGCTCGCCGAAGCCGAACGCGAGCAGCGCGTCGCGCACGCCCTCCCGCCCGAGCCGCGCGCCGATCTGCGCCGCGCCGATGTTGGAGCTCTCCACCAGGATGCGCGACGGCCCCGCCCAGCCCACCGGGTGGGTGTCGTGGATCACGTGGCTGCCCACCGGCCAGCGGCCCGCGCCGCAGTCGAACGGGTCCTTCGGGCCGACGGCGCCGCGGTCGAGCGCCGCCGCGATCACGAACGTCTTGATGGTGGAGCCGGGCTCGAACGCGTCGGTCACCGGGCGGTTGCGGATGGCGTCCGCGGTGCGCGGCGCGTTCGCGTTCGCGACCGGGTAGCTGGCGAGCGCCAGCACCTCGCCGGTGCGCGGGTCCATCGCCACGGCGGTGCCGGACAGCGCGCGCGAGCCGGTCACCGCCCGCGCCAGCGCCCGCTCCGTCACCACCTGCAGGCCCTGGTCGAGCGTCAGCTCCACCCGCGCGCCCTCGCGCTCGCGGCCGGGCGAGGGCGCGTCGGCGAGCACCACCCGCCCGCGCCCGTCGCGCAGCGACGGCACGCGCGCCGGCTCGCCCCGGAGCAGCTCGTCCTCGGCGAGCTCCACGCCCTCCCGCCCCGCGCCGTCGTCGTCCACCACGCCCAGCACCTGCGCCGCCAGCTCGAGCTTCGGGTAGTAGCGCCGCGTCTCGGGGACGAGCCGCACCGCGCGCACCCGCTCCTCGTCGATCCACCTGCGCAGCGCGGCCGCCTCGGCGGGCGGGATGCGCCGCTCCAGCCACACGAAGCGCCCGCCCTTGGCGAGCTTCCGCTGCAGCGCGCGCGGGTCCTGCTTCAGGATGCGGGCGATGCGCCGGACCGCGGCGCCGGAGCGGTCGTGCTCGGCGAGCAGCTTCGGGTCGGCGTAGGCGGACTGCGCGTCGGCGCTGCCGGCGAGCAGCACGCCGCTGCGATCGGTGATGACGCCGCGCCGCGGCCGGAGCACCAGCTCGCGCAGGTACTGGTCCACCGCCTCGCCGGCGAGCGCGTCGCGCTGCAGCACCTGCAGCCAGAACACCCGCCCCGCCACCGCGGCCAGGCCGGCGGCGAGCAGGGCGGAGAACACGGTGATGCGGAAGGCGATCCAGCGCGCGGCGCGGGGGTCCGGCCCGGCGCGCACGGCCTACGGCTCCCCCGGCGGCGCGCGGCCCGCCCGCAGCGGACCCCGGAGCGCGTACGCCGCCCCGGGAGCCGCCGCAGGCCCCGCCGCCGCCGCCCGCCCAGCAGAAGGGGATGGCTCCGCCGGCCGAGGAGGGTGACCAACCCCATCCACGCCCGCCCTACCCGGCGCGTCCAGCGGACGCTCCGGGCCTGCCGCCAACACCGCACCGCGGTCCGGCGGAGCCATGCCCAGCCCAGAAAGCCTCGTGTGCACCGCCCGCTCCAGCTGCCCGGGCGACCGCAGCATCTCCAGCTCGATGCGCAGCTGGTCCTGCGCGGCCACCAGCTCGGCGTGCTGCTTCTGCAGCTCGCCGAGCGCGTAGCCCGCGGCCACCACGCGCGTGCGCGACCAGATGTGGAACACGCCCAGCGCCGCGAGCAGCGCGGCGGCGAGCGCGATCTCGCCGGCCAGGCGCGCGCCGGGGAGGCCCGGCGCGGCGCGGCGCGCGGAGGCGCGGGCGCTCATCGCAGCTTCTCCACCGCGCGCAGGCGCGCGCTCCGGGCGCGCGGGTTGCGCGCGATCTCGTCGTCGGACGCCTTGACCGCCTTGCGGGTGATGGCCGCGAAGGAGGCCTTCGCCCCGCAGGCGCACACCGGCAGGTCGGGCGGGCAGGTGCAGGCCTGCGTCAGCGCCCGGAACTTCTCCTTCACCATCCGGTCCTCGAGCGAGTGGAAGGAGATGGCCGCGGCGCGCCCGCCCGGCGCGAGGACGCCGGGCAGGCCGTCCAGCCACGCCGCCAGCGCGCCCAGCTCGTCGTTCACCGCGATGCGCAGCGCCTGGAACGTGCGGGTGGCCGGGTGGATCCGGTGCGGCCAGGCCTTGCGCGGGATGGCGCCGGCCACCACCTCGGCGAGCCGCGCGGTGTCGAGCGGCGCCTCGGCCTCCAGCGCCGCCTTGATGGCGCGCGCCACCGGCCGCGCGAACGGCTCCTCGCCGTACTCGCGCAGGATGCGGGCCAGCTCGCGCTCGTCGATCCGGCGCAGCAGGTCCTCCAGCGTCTCGCCGGTGTCGCCCATGCGCATGTCGAGCGGTCCGGGCCGCGAGAAGGAGAAGCCGCGCTCCGCCTCGTCGAGCTGGGGCGAGGAGACGCCCAGGTCCACCAGGGCGCCGTCCACCGCGCCGATGCCGAGCGCCTCGAGCACGTTCTTCGCGTCGCGGAAGTCGGAGCGCACGGCGCGGAACGCCTCGCCGAAGCGGGCGAGCCGGGCGGTGGCCGCGGCGAGCGCGCGGGGATCCTTGTCGAGGGCGATCACGCGCGCCCCCGCCTCGAGCAGCAGGCCGGAGTGCCCGCCGCCGCCGAGCGTGCCGTCGAGGAACAGCTCGCCCGGCCGGGGGCGCAGGAGCTCCAGGACCTCGTTCGCGAGTACCGGCTCATGGCGAAAGTCCGCGCTCACGCCGCCCGGACGGCCTCCTCCACGTCGCCATACAGCTCCACGTAGCCGCCCGCGCCGCCGGCGTGCACCAGGTCGCGCACGTAGCGGCTCGCGCCCGCGGCGCGCAGGCCGGGGATGGCCTTCAGCAGCGCCGCGCCCGCGTAGTGCAGGTGCGTGACGCGCTTCAGGTCCACCACCACCATCCGGCCCTCGTGGCGGGCGCGCTGCGCCAGCCCCGCGATGGCGGACAGCTCGTCGCGCGTGAGCTCGCCCACGCAGCGGATCACCGTGACCTCGTCCTGGTTGCGCGCCTCGTACATTGCCCGTTCCCCTTCGCCCGCTACGTCCTGAAGAAGTCCACCACCTGGTCCGCCGGGATCTCCGCGGACATCTGCTCGTCGTAGGCCGCCCGGTCGTACAGGTGGATGGTCCGCCCCATCCCCACCCAGACGACGTCCTTCTGCAGGCCCGCCCACTCGCGGAGCGGCGGCGGGACCAGCACGCGGCCGTGGACGTCGAGGTCCACCTCGTGCGCGCTCGAGACGAACTTGAGCACGTTGCGCTGCCACCGCGCGTCGAGCGGCGAGGCCTCCATCACCTTCTTCACCAGCTCGTTCCAGACCGACTGCGGGAGCGCCTGCACCGCCCGCCAGTGCGGGTACTGCATGAGCACGATGCGCGGCTCCCCGGCCGCGGCCAGCGCCTCGCGAAACTTCGCGGGGAGGCTGGTGCGCCCCTTCGCGTCGATCGCGTGGTTGAAGGTTCCGAAGAACACGGGCTGGCCGATCTTCCCGCCGGGATCCGCTTTTTGCCACTTTCTCCCACCGGCTGGTTCGGATCTACGGACATCGGCCGGAGAAGTCAACGGTCGCCCCGGCGCGCCGGGACGGGCCTGGGCCGGCGTTCAGGATCGGATCTGGAGCCGTGGGGGTGGGCGTTGTCCCACACGCGACCGGTGGGAGGGGGCGAGGGACGGCGCGCGCTTCCGCCGCAGCGATATCGAGGTGGGACCGCGGCCGCCCCGCCGCCCCGAGCGACCCGTTGACGCGCCGTGGCAGGACCCTGAATAAGGGTTCGACCCCCAGCCCGAGGCCGCCATGACTTCACTGAAGGACAAGACCGTCTTCATCACCGGCGCGAGCCGGGGGATCGGGCGCGCCATCGGCGTGGCCGCCGCCCGCCAGGGCGCGAACGTGGTGGTGGCCGCGAAGACCTCGGCCCCGCACCCGCGGCTCCCCGGCACCATCCACGACGCGGCCGAGGAGATGGAGCGCGCCGGCGGGCGCGCGCTCGCGGTGGAGTGCGACATCCGCGACGAGGCGCAGATCGCGGCGGCGGTGGCGCGCGCCGTCGAGCGGTTCGGCGGGATCGACGTGCTCGTCAACAACGCCAGCGCGATCTTCCTGGCGGGCACCGTGGACACGCCCATGAAGCGCTGGGACCTGATGCACGGCGTGAACGCGCGCGGCACGTTCGCCGTCTCGCAGGCCTGCATCCCGCACCTGGCCCGCGCCGCGAACCCGCACGTGCTCAACCTGTCGCCGCCGCTGTCGATGGAGCCGCGCTGGTTCGCGAACCACCTCGCCTACACCATGGCGAAGTACGGCATGAGCATGTGCGTGCTGGGCATGGCCGAGGAGCTGCGCGACCAGGGCATCGCGGTGAACGCGCTCTGGCCGCGCACCGTGATCGCCACCGCCGCGCTGAACCTGCTCGGCGGCGACGAGACCGCCCGGCACGGGCGCACGCCCGAGATCGTCGCCGACGCGGCCATGGAGATCCTCCGCCGCCCGGCCCGGGCCTGCACCGGCAACTTCTTCATCGACGACGAGGTGCTGCGCGAGGCCGGGATCACCGACCTGTCGCGCTACGCGGTCGAGCCCGGCGCCGAGCTGATGCCGGACCTGTTCCTCGGCTGACGCGGCGCGCCGCCACCGCCCGCGCCGCGGACCGGGGCGGATTCACCCAGCGTGTCGTACCCGACCGCCTGTGGGCGGAGGTCGGGCGTTCGTCTCCGCACGGTTCGGGGGCTGCCCTCCCGGCCGTGACGCGTGCTAGGCCAGGGGCTTCACCAACCGGCGAACGCCGATGGGGACTCACATGCGAAAGCTCACGCTCGCCGCGCTCTGTGCCGCGGCGATGGCCTGCGGTGGCGGTGACGAGGCAGCGGATCCCGCCTCGCGCAAGTTCACCTATGGCGCTGCCTCGTCGCCGACCGCGGAGGAGCAGGCGGCCGCGGCCACCGCCGAGGGCACGACCGCCGACGCGATCGCGCTCCGGACGGACACGAGCGCCACCGCCGACGCGCGCGCCTCGTCCGTCGCGGGCCTGCCCGACACCATGGCGGCGAGCGCCTGGGGCTCGGCCTCCGTCGCGGCCGCGACGGGCCTGCCCGGCGCCGGCCTCGAGCGCACGCTGTCCATCCTGGGCGGCCCGAGCGCCGCGGCGCTGACCGGGTTCGACGACCCGGCCTGCGTGAGCGTGAGCGTGGGCAGCATCGCGTACGACGGCTGCACCATCACCATGGGCACCGACGCCATCACCGTGGACGGCACCGTGACGCGCGCCGGGAGCACCGTCACCTGGAGCCTGACGTCCACGCTGACGAGCGCCGGCGACGGCTACTCGATGACGGTGGTGGTGCACCCGACGGGCAGCCTCACGTTCGGCGCCGGCACCGTCGCCGGCCGCGCGCGCTCGGACACCTCCGCCACCGTGCGCTCCGGCCTGACCAGCATGCACCTGGCGTACACCACCCTCGCCGACCTGGATCTCGAGCACGACGGCAACGGCTGCATCACCGGCGGCACGCTCGAGCTGCGCCGCGTCTGGACCGACCGCGTCCCGGGCATGCCCAGCGACGGCCCGTACGCGGACGCGGGGCTGCTGTTCACCTGGCAGGGCTGCGGCGTGGTGCTGGTGTCCAGGGCGATCTAGAGGGGGCTGCCCCCCGCCTTCTGACGGGGCTGCGCCCCGCCCCGCCGATCGGAGCTCGTCGGGGCCCCACCCTGCTCGCCGGGTAGCGGGGCCGCGCGTCGCGGGGATGGCTACGATCCGGGCATGCACTCCGCGGACCGGGCGCTGGCCGCCGTCGAGCGCGCGCTGCACCTGCAGCTCCCTCGCGGGCTGTTCCTCCCGGGCGGGCTCGGCCCGTTCGACGAGACGGTAGACCCGGAGGCGCTGCTCGAGCCGGCGGCCGGCGCGGTGCGCGGGGGCGAGCTGCTCCCGGACGCGCTGCCGTTCGCGCGCGGCGCGGACGGCGCGGTGCTGGCGCTCCGCTTCGGGCCGGGCGGACGCCCCCGCGAGGCGATCGCCTGGCACCCCGGCGGCGCCTGGCACCCGACCGACCTCGCCCCCGGGCTCGCGTCCGAGCCGGCGCGCCTGCGCCGGGCGTGCGAGGCGGCGCTGGAGAGCGGCCTCGCGGTGCTGGCGGGCGAGAGCGGCGCGGCGTCGCTGGCGCAGGACCTCGGCGTCGCGCGCGAGACGTTCTCCGACTGGCTGCTCGACGCGCGGCTCGTGCCCGCGGCCGCGCGCGCCGCGCTGCGCCGGCTCACCGGGGCGGGCGACGTGGCGCTGTTCGCGCAGGACTGGAGCGCGGCGGCGTCGGCCGCGCGCGCCGCGCTCGCGGCCCGGCCGGATCTCGCGTGGCCGGGCGCGGTGCTGGGCTGGCACGAGGAGGGGCGGGGTCGCGCCGCGGACGCGGCCCGCGCGTACGCCGGCGCGCTGGGCGCGTTCGGGGGCACGCTCGCGTTCGCGGGTCGCCTGGCGCGCCCGGGCGAGAGCGCGGCCCGCGTCATCTCGGCGGCGTGGCAGCGAGCGACCGGCGGCCGCGCGGCGCCGGATCCCGCGCTGCGCGCCGCGCTGGCCGGGCCCGGGCCGCTGCGCGCGCACCTCCTCGCCGAGAGCGACCGCGCGCGGGCCGAGGGGCGCCACGCCGCCGCGTGGGACCTGGCGCTGCGGGCGGGCTGGCAGCGTCACGTCGCGGTGGACATGGACGACGTGCTGGGGCGGATGCTCGACGCGGCGGAGGCGGCCGGCCACGCCGCGCACGCCGAGCTGGCGCGGCTGCACCTCCGCGCCTGGGTCGGGTCGGGACGGTAGCGCCCGCGCCCGGGCTCAGGCGCCGACGGGCAGGAACAGGTTCGCGCCGATGCGCCCGTGCCCGGCCTCGCCGAGGAGCAGGTCGAGCGCGAGCGTGGCCGCGTCGTCGGCGAACGGCTCCGAGCCGGGGCGCTCCTCGAGGTCGAACAGCTTCAGGTAGCCCTGGCAGGCGGCGCAGGTCTCGGCGCGCGCGCCGGGATCGTTCTCGAGGTGGTGGTAGGCGAGGCCGGCGGTGGCCTGGCACCCGGCGCAGCGGATCCGCGGGAGGTGCCACTCGGCCGCGCAGAGCGAGCACGTGAGGTAGCGGAGGCGATCGTCGCCCTGCACCACGCCGGCCACCGGCGGCGAGCCGCACACCGGGCAGCCGCCCTCCGCCCGCGCCACCGCGGATGGGTCGAGCCGCGCGGCCCGCGCCGTGGCGAGCACCTGCAGCGCGGCCCCGGCGAACGTCGCCGCGGCCAGGTCCTCGCGGCGGGAGGTCCCGGCGAGCACGCCGGCCGCGATGCGCCGGAGCGCGTCCGGCGCGGCGTCGCGGAGCCCGCGCACGGCCTCCGCCGCGGCGTCCGGCAGGCCGTCGGCGGGGAGGGCCGCGAGCAGCGCCCGGAGCACCGCGCCGAGCGCCGGATCCGCGGCGAGCGCGTCGCGGTCCAGGGGCCGGCCCGGCGCGCGCGGCGGCACGAACCCCGGGACGGCCGCGATCGCAGCGCGCTGCGCGGTGGCGAGCCGCCCCAGGAACGCGAGGAACGGATCGCCGCCGCGCTCCGCGGCGACGGCCTGGAACCGCCCGGCCCGGCCGGCGAACAGCAGGCCCGGCTCCGGCAGGCGCAGGTACGGGATCTCGACCCCGGGGAGCTGCACGAGCGTGTTCACGCCGCCTCCCCCGCGATCGCCGCCCCGCGCGGCCCGGTCACGGCCGCTCCTTGCCCGTCATCCGGGCGTACCAGCCCGGGTGGTGGAAGCGCGCCCACGCGCCGGAGACGGTGCCCCGGGTCATGGCGCGCATCGAGCCCTTGGTCCAGTAGGCGGCGTAGACGTGGATGCCGATGCCCACGAACATCACGAACGCGAGCCCGGCGTGGAGGACGGCCGCCACGCGGCGGGTGACGAGCGCGAACGACGGCGCGAAGTAGGGACGCCACAGCACGATGCCGGTGAGGAACAGGCCGGCGATCACCACCACCATCGACCAGTACATGAGCTTCTGGCCGGCGTTGTACTTCCCGTCCACGTAGGGCTCGGCCGCCTTGTTCATGTAGGCGACCATGTTGCTCATCCACTTCTTGTCGCTGTCCGTCATGATGTTGTCGCGCCACAGCCGCAGCGCGTACGCGTAGAACAGCACGAACAGCGCCACCCCCAGGAACGGGTGGAGCACCCGCATGAACGCCGCGCCGCCGAAGAACGCGCTGGTCCAGTAGAAGAACGGGTGGAACATGGCGAGGCCGGAGAGGAACAGCGCCACGTAGGCGACCGCCACGGCCCAGTGCGTGAGGCGCTCGCCGGTCGAGTAGCGCGGGACGACCTCTCGCCCCGGCGGCATCCGCATCGCAGGCATCATGACGGGTTCTCCTTGTGGTCCTCGTCGACCTCGATCGGCCCGACCTTCATGTAGTGGAAGATCCCGGCCACCACGACCGAGACCATGGTGAGGACGCCCAGCGTCTTGGCGACGCCGCTGCGCCACAGCGCCACCAGCGGCGACACGCGCGGATCCTTCGGCAGCCGGTACAGCTCCGGATCGCCGTGCGGCAGCACGAACAGCACGTGCGTGCCGCCCACGCCGGACGGATCGTAGAGCGCCGCCTTCTCGAAGCCGCGCGACTTCAGCTCGACCAGCCGCTCGCCGGCGAGGTCCTTCATGTCCGTCTTGGTGCCGAAGGCGAGCGCGCCGGTGGGGCAGGTCTTCACGCACGCCGGCTCGAGCCCGACCGAGACGCGGTCGGAGCAGAGCGTGCACTTGTACGCCTTCTGGTCCTTCATCGAGTAGCGCGGGATGTTGAACGGACAGCCGGTCTGGCAGTACCCGCAGCCGATGCACTGGTCCTGCTGGAAGTCCACGATCCCGTTCGCGTACTGCACGATCGCGCCGGGGGCCGGGCAGGCCTTCAGGCACCCGGGCTCGGCGCAGTGCAGGCAGCCGTCCTTCACGATGAGCCAGGCGAGCCCCTTGTCCGCGGGGAGCTCCTCCTCGTAGAAGCGCATCACCGTCCACGACTGCGCGGTGAGGTCGGCCGGGTTGTCGTAGTGGCCCGGGTTGATCCCCACCTCGTCGCGCAGGTCGTTCCACTCCATGCACGCCGACTGGCACGCCTTGCAGCCGATGCACTTGGAGATGTCGATGAGCTTCGCGACCTCCAGCGCGCCGCGCGCCTGCGGCGGCGTGCTGGTGGAGGCGGACCGGTTGATGACGTCGAGAGACTGGAACGCCATGGCCGCCTCCTAGACCTGCCCCGCGGCGGCCTTCTCCACGTCCACCAGGAACGCCTTGAACTCGGGCGTCTGGGTGTTCGCGTCGCCGACGAAGGGGGTGAGGGTGTTCGAGATGTAGCCGGGCTTGGTGAGCCCGTCGAAGCCCCAGTGGATGGGGATGCCGACGGTGTGGACCTCCTGGCCCGCGATCTTCAGGGGCTTGATGCGCTTCGTGACCACCGCCTTGCCCACGATGCGGCCGCGCTTCGACCGGACCGCGACGGCGTCGCCGCTGCGGATGCCCTTCTTGCCGGCGAGCACCTCGTCCAGCTCGATGAACAGCTCGGGCTGGAGCACCGACGGGATGCGCGCGTGCTTGGTCCAGAAGTGGAAGTGCTCCACCACGCGGTAGGTGGTCGCGGCGTACGGGAACTCGCCCGGGAGCCCGAGCTGCGCCTTGTCGCCGGGGAAGATCCGCGCGGCGGGGTTCGGCCCGACCTTCGGGTGCATCGCGTTCGACGCCGCCGGCGACTCGAACGGCTCGTAGTGCTCGGGGAACGGCCCCTCGGCCATCTTGTCGAGCGCGAACAGCCGGCCCATGCCCTCCGGGTTCATGATGAAGGGCGACATGCCCTCCTCGGGCTTCGAGTCCACCTTGAAGTCCGGCACGTCGTGCCCGACCCACTTCGCGCCGTTCCACCAGACCAGCTTGCGGTTCTTGTCCCAGGGCTTCCCGGACGGATCGCAGGAGGCGCGGTTGTAGAGCACGCGGCGGTTGGCCGGCCACGACCAGCCCCACGTCGGCGTGACGCCGAGGCCGCTCGGGTCGGAGACGTCGCGGCGCGCCATCTGGTTGCCGGCCTGCGTGAACGAGCCGCAGTACAGCCAGTTCCCGGACGCGGTGGTGCCGTCGTCCTGCAGGTGCGCGAACGTGGCGAGCTGCTCGCCCTCCTTCGCCAGCAGCGGGGCCTTCGGATCCTTCGGGTCCGCCTTGGGATCCTTCACGTCCGCGAGCGCCTTGCCGTTGAACTCGCGGGCGAGCTCCTCGGCCGACGGCGAGCGCGGGATCTTGTACTCCCAGGTCAGGTCGCGGATCGGATCCGGGAAGGCGCCGCCCTCCTTCTCGTAGAGCGCCCGGAGCCGCATGAAGAGCGCCGCGACGATCTCGGCGTCCCCCTTCGCCTCGCCCGGCGGCTCGGCCGCCTTCCAGTGCCACTGCAGCGTGCGCCCGGAGTTGACGAGCGAGCCGTCCTCCTCGGCGAAGCAGCTCGAGGGCAGCCGGAACACCTCGGTCTGGATCTTCGCGGGCTCGACCGGGTTGAGGTCGCCGTGGTTCTGCCAGAAGTTCGAGGTCTCGGTGACGAGCGGGTCGATGGTGACGAGGTACTTCAGCTTCGAGAGCGACTCGAGCAGCTTGGGCTTGTTCGGGATCGACGCGAGCGGGTTGAAGCCCTGGCAGAGGTACCCGTTGACCTTGCCCTGGTGCATCAGGTCGAAGACCGCGAGGATGTCGTAGACCTTGTCGAGCTTGGGCAGGTAGTCGTACGCCCAGCCGTTCTCCTTCGTCGCGGCCTTCCCGTACCAGGCCTTCATCAGCGACACGTAGAACTTCGGGTAGTTCTGCCAGTAGTTCATCTGGCCGGGCCGGAGCGGCTTCGGCGTCCGCTTCGCCAGGTACGTCTCGACGTCGGGGTCCGCGTCCCGCGGCACGGTCAGGTAGCCGGGCAGCAGGTCGGAGAGCAGGCCGAGGTCGGTGAGCCCCTGGATGTTGGAGTGGCCGCGCAGCGCGTTCACGCCGCCGCCGGCCATGCCCACGTTGCCGAGCAGCAGCTGGATCATCGCGATCGAGCGGATGTTCTGCGAGCCGACCGAGTGCTGCGTCCAGCCGAGCGCGTACAGCGCCGTCATGGTGCGGTCCGGCGCCGAGGTGGTGGCGATCGCGTCGCAGATGCGCGTGAACGTCGCCTCGGGCACGCCGGTGATGTCCGCCACCATCTTCGGCGTGTAGCGCGCGTAGTGCTTCTTCATGAGCTGGAACACGCAGCGCGGGTCCTGCAGCGTCGGGTCGCTCTTCGCGAAGCCGTCCGGGCCGGTCTCGTACGACCAGGTGGACTTGTCGTACGTGTGCTTCGCCTCGTCGTACCCGGAGAACAGGCCGTCCTGGAAGCCGTAGCCCTCCTTCACGATCAGCGAGGCGTTCGTGTACGCGGCCACGTACTGCTTCTGGATCGCCTCCTTCTCCAGCAGGTGGCGGATGACGCCGCCCAGGAACGCGATGTCGGTGCCCGGGCGGATCTGCGCGAAGACGTCGGCCACCGCGGCGGTGCGCGTGAAGCGCGGGTCCACCACGATGAGCTGCGCCTTGTTGTGGGCCTTCGCCTCGACCACCCACTTGAAGCCGCAGGGGTGGGCCTCGGCGGGGTTGCCGCCCATGACGAGGACGAGGTTGGCGTTCTTGATGTCGACCCAGCTGTTCGTCATCGCGCCACGGCCGAACGTGGGGGCCAGACCGGCCACCGTGGGACCGTGTCAAACACGTGCTTGGTTGTCGATCGCGACCCCGCCCAGCGCGCGCCAGACCTTGTGGGTGATGTAGCCGGTCTCGTTCGACGAGGCGCTCGCGGCCAGCAGGCCCACGGTGGGCCAGCGGTTCACCGTGACGCCGGCGGCGTTCTTCGCGACGAAGTTCTTGTCGCGGTCGTCCTTCATCAGGCGCGCGATCCGGTCGAGCGCCCAGTCCCAGGTGACGCGCTCCCACTTGTCGGAGCCGGGCGCGCGGTACTCGGGGTAGCGCAGGCGGTTCGGGCTCTGGACGAAGTCGAGCAGCGACGCGCCCTTCGGGCAGAGCGTGCCGCGGTTCACCGGGTGGTCGGGGTCGCCCTCGACGTGCATCACCGCGCTGTGCGCGTTCTTGGAGCGATCGCCCAGCGTGTAGAGGATGACGCCGCAGCCCACCGAGCAGTACGGGCAGGTGTTCCGCGTCTCGGCGGTGCGCGACAGCTTGAAGTTGCGGACGTCGGCGAGGACGCGATCCGGCGAGAAGCCCAGCGCGACCAGGCCGGTGCTGCCCACGCCGGCGGCGGTGAGCTGAAGGAACTGGCGTCGGGTGACGGACATGGCTCGAACCTCCAGGAGGTCCGATCTCCATAGCCCCGTCCCTTCGCGGATGGCAGAGGCCCGGCGCGGCCAGTTGGGGCACCCAGCATCATTTACGCTTCGTGAATGACGCCGTGACGCGCGGCGCCATGGACCGTCCGTCGGTCGGGCGCCGGGCGCGCCGTCGAATGTGGAGCGGTTCGGTCGATGATGTGCCGCGTCTCATCCGCGCGGCGGCACCGCCCGTCCGGGCTCCGCGCCCGCGCCGTCGGACAGCACGCGCACCGAGAGGAAGCGGCCCATCGGATCGCGCAGCACCTCCAGCGCGCGGCCGCCGCCGGCGTCCACCACCTGCACCACCTGGCCGCGCTCGTCGCGCCGCTGCGTCCGGATCGGGAGCGCCGCGAGGTCGCCCACGTCGCGCTCGGCGACCAGGGTCCCGTGCGCGTCGAGCGCGCGCTCGAGCACGCGGCCGTCCGGCGTGAGCAGGCGCTGGACGCGCTCACCCGCGGAGGTCCGCGCCTCGGCGAGCAGCGTGAGCGCCGGCGCGGGGAGCGCCGCGACCGGGAGCTCGGCAGCCGGCGACGGGGCCGACGCGGGCGGCGCGGCGGCCGGCAGCGGGGGCGCGGGCGGGTCCTTCGCGACGGCCGGCGCCGGCGGCGGCGCGGGCACGGCGGGCGGCGCAGCGCTCGCCAGCGCGGCCGGCTCGGCGGCGGCGCGCGCCGGCTCCGGCGAGGCCCGCTCGATCCGCACCCCGGGCGCGAGCCGCGCGGCGTCGTCGAGGAGCGCCTGGACGGCGTCGGCGGGCCCCCCGAGCGTCAGCTTCAGCACCACGTCCCGGTAGACGACCCCGGGCTCGACCTGGGCGGGGAGGTTCGTCCGCTCGACCTTCCACCACGCACGCGCCGGCGCGCTGCCGGCGAGCGTGACGCGGATCCGGGGCCGTTCCTCGAACGTGACCTGGCGGAGGCGCACGGTGGCGCCGAGCTCGACCGCGGCCGGGTCGGCGGCGCCGGCGGCCGGGTCGAGCGCGGGCGCGGGGGAGACCGCGAGCGCCACCGCGAGGGCCACGAGCGCGGCCTCGTCGAGGCGCGGCGCCGGGGGCGCCGCGGGGGCCTCGGCGTGCGCCGGACAGGGAAGGAGCGCGGCCGCGAGCGCGGCGGCGGCGAGGCGAGGGAGCGTCACGGGGCACCTCCGGCCGCGCGCGCGAACGTCCCGCGCGCGGCGACCGGAGATGCATGCGAACCGCCCGCGCCGCAGGGAAGCGCCCACGCCGGGCGCCCCCGCGGCGGCGGGTGAGGCGCGGTCAGTCGGCGGTGGCCGACGCCTCGGCCTGCTCGTGGCGGAGCTGCTCCTCCATCACCAGCCGCGAGATCTCGCGCTTCACGTCGTTGAACTCGGGCGAGGCGGGGTCGCGCGGGCGGGGGAGGGTGATGCGCAGGTCGCGCTTCACCGTCCCGGGGCGGTAGGTCATCACCACCACGCGGTCGGCGAGGTAGATGGACTCCTCGATCCCGTGCGTCACGAAGACGATGGTCTTCCGCAGCTCGGCCCAGATCCGGAGCAGCTCGTCCTGCAGGTTGCGCCGGGTGAGCGCGTCGAGCGCGCCGAACGGCTCGTCCATGAGCAGCATGGGCGAGTCGATGGCGAGGACGCGGGCGATGGCCACGCGCTGGCGCATGCCGCCGGACAGGTCCTTCGGGAACCGGTCGCGGAAGTCGCGCAGGTTCAGCTTCGCGAGCAGCGCGTCCACCCGCTCGCGGATCCGGGCGCGCGGCGCGCCCTGCATCTCGAGGCCGAACGCGACGTTCTTCTCCACGGTCATCCAGGGGAACAGCGCGTACTCCTGGAAGACCATGGCGCGGTCGGGCCCGGGCGCCGTCACCGGCCGCCCGCCCGCCACGATGCTCCCGGCGGTGGGCGGGGAGAAGCCGGCGATGGCGTTGAGCAGCGTGGACTTGCCGCAGCCGGAGGGGCCGAGCAGGCACACGAACTCGCCCTCGGCGATGTCGAGGTCGATGCCGTCGAGCGCCTTCACCTCGCGTCCACCGGTGGTGAACACCTTCCGGACGTCGCGGATCCGGATGGCCGGGGCCTGGGCGGCGGGGAGATCTGCGGGCATCCTCATCCCTCCATCCCCCGGTGCCACCGCAGGAGCCACCCGTTGAGCCGGCTCATGCCCAGGTCGATGCCCAGGCCGGCGATGCCGATCGAGATCATCCCCGCGATCACCTTGTCGGACCAGAAGTACTCGCGCGCCTCGAGGATGCGGTAGCCGAGGCCGGCGTTCACCGCGATCATCTCCGCCACGATCACCACGATGAACGCGACGCCGATGCCGATGCGCACGCCGGCCAGGATGTACGGCATGGCGGCGGGCACCATGATGCGCCAGAACAGCGTCCACTCCGACGCGCCCAGGTTGCGCGCGGCGCGGACGTAGATGGCGTCCACGTTCCGCACGCCGGCGATGGTGTTCATGAGCACCGGGAAGAACGCGCCGAGCGAGATGAGGAAGAACGCCGGCGGGTCGCCCAGGCCGAACCAGAGGATGGCGAGCGGGATGTAGGCGATGGGCGGGATGGGCCGGAGGATCTGCACGAGCGGGTTCATCAGCTCGTACACCACCGGCCGCGAGCCCATGAGCAGGCCGAGCGGCAGCGCCAGCCCGGCGCCCACCGCGAACCCGCCCACCACCCGGTACAGGCTGGTGAGCGCGTCGTGCGGGAGCTCGCCCGAGAAGGCCCAGGCCAGCCAGTTGCCCCCCGCGTACGGCTCGAACGGCCGCGCGTAGGCGATCCAGCGCAGCAGCACCTGGGACGGCGCGGGGAGGACGATGGGGGACACCCAGCCGGCCCGGGAGACGCCCTCCCAGGCGGCCAGGAAGATCACCGGGACGGCCAGCGACCGTGCGAGTCGGAGCGCGCCCTTCATCGCTACTTCACGCCCGCCTTCTGCTTCGCGTGCTGCAGCAGGTCGGTCTTCACCCAGTCGGTGGCCTTCGGGGGCTTCTGCATCTTCCCGACGCCGTACTTCGCCATCAGGTCGGTGGTGATCTGGATGTGCTCGGCGGTGACGTCGTAGGAGAAGGGCGAGTTGGAGATCGCGTCCCGGTAGTCCGCGGGCGTGATCTGGCCCTTGAACATCTGCTCGACCACGTACTTCTCGGCCGCCTTCGGGTTGTCGATGAAGTACTTGGTCGCGTCCACGAAGCAGTCGAGCACCTTCTGCGCGACCTGCGGCCGCTCCTTGTAGAGCTTCTCGGTCATCACCATCACGCGGACCGGCTCGCCGAGCGGCGTGTCGTACGGCTTCAGCACCTCCTTGCCGAAGCCCTTGTTGATGGCCTGCGACGACTGCGGCTCGGACTGGCACATGGCGTCGATCTGCTTCTGCATGAGCGCCTGGTTGAGGTCGGCGAACGCCATGTAGACGATCTGCACGTCCTTGCCCGGCCGGTCCGACCAGGTGAGGCCGGCCTTGGACAGCTCGGCGAGGAGCAGCAGCTCCTGCGCGCCGCCGCGGGCCACGCCCACCTTCTTGCCCTTCAGGTCGGCGACCTTGGTGATGTCCTGGTCCACCGCGGCCACCAGGCGGGCGCCGCCCTTGGCGAAGCCGGCGACCACGTAGACCTGGCCGCCGCCGGAGCGGTTCGCGATGGCGGCGTCGGCGGCGCTGGCGGCGAGATCCACCTCGCCCTTCACGATGGCGGGGAAGATGTCGATCCCCTTCGGGAAGACGATCTCCTCCACGTTCAGCCCGAACTTCTTGCAGTGCTCCTTCATGTAGGAGACCGCGCCGTAGTGGGCGAACTTGAGGTTGCCGAGGCGGACCGTCTCCTGGGCACGGGCGGGGCCGCTCGCGAGCGCGAGCAGCGCCGCGAGGGCGGCGATGCGGACCATGGGACCTCCGGACGTCGTGGCGGGCTGGGGGGGCGCGCCGCGGTGATGTTCACGGACAGTTGTCGAACGACGGACGCATGAACCTAACCGGGCGCCTGCGGGGGTGTCACCGGGGCGCTCGATCTCGGTTGGGTCGTCGCACGGAGGGTGCTCCCCCGGCGCTCGCGCTCGCGCGCCGCCTCACCGGGCGCGCGCGGCGGCGGCCGCGCGGCCCGGCGGTCCTGGCTACAGCTCGACCTTCGGCAGGTGCGCGAGCGACGCGCGCACCTTCTCCTCCGGGTACTCGAAGTCCTCGAGCTTCCCGGAGAGGTACTGGTCGTACGACGTCATGTCCACGTGGCCGTGGCCGGAGAGGTTGAAGAGGATGACCCGCTCCTTCCCCTCCTCCTTCGCGCGCAGCGCCTCCTCGACCGCGCCGCGGATCGCGTGCGAGGACTCCGGCGCGGGGATGATCCCCTCGGCGCGGGCGAACTGCACCGCCGCCTCGAAGCAGGCGAGCTGCCCGACCGCGCGCGCCTCCACCAGGCCCGCGTGCACGAGCTGCGACACGAGCGGCGAGGCGCCGTGGTAGCGCAGGCCGCCGGCGTGGATGCCGGGCGGCATGAAGTCGTGACCCAGCGTGTACATCCGCATGATGGGCGCCATCTTCGCGGTGTCGCCGTAGTCGAAGGTGTAGGCGCCCTTCGTGAGCGTGGGGCAGGACGACGGCTCGATGGCGAGGATGCGCACGTCCTTGCCGGCGGCCTTGTCGGCGAGGAACGGGAAGCCGATGCCGGCGAAGTTGGAGCCGCCGCCGTGGCACCCGATGACGACGTCGGGGTACTCGCCCGCGAGCTTCAGCTGCTCCTTCGCCTCCAGCCCGATCACCGTCTGGTGCAGGCAGACGTGGTTGAGCACGCTGCCCAGCGCGTAGCGCGTGTCTTCGTGGGTGACCGCGTCCTCGACGGCCTCGGAGATCGCCACGCCGAGCGAGCCGGGGCTCTGCGGATCCTCGGCCAGGATCCCCCGGCCGGCGGCGGTGCGGTCGGACGGCGACGGGATCACCTCCGCGCCCCACAGCTGCATCATGCTGCGGCGGTACGGCTTCTGGCCGTACGACACCTTCACCATGTAGACGGTGCAGGCGAGCCCGAACATCTGCGCGGCGAGGGCGATGGACGAGCCCCACTGCCCGGCGCCGGTCTCGGTGGCGAGGCGCTTCGTGCCGGCGAGCTTGTTGTAGTAGGCCTGCGGCACCGCCGTGTTCGGCTTGTGCGAGCCGGCCGGCGAGACGCCCTCGTACTTGTAGTAGATGTGCGCCGGCGTCCCGAGCACCTTCTCCAGGCGGTGCGCGCGGAACAGCGGGGCCGGCCGCCACAGCCGGTAGATCTCGCGGACCGGCTCGGGGATCTGGATCCAGCGCTGGGTCGAGACCTCCTGCTCGATGAGCTGCGGCGGGAAGATCCGGACCAGGTCGTCCGGGCTGGCCGGCTTGCCGGTGGCGGGGTGGATCACCGGGGACAGCGGCTCCGGCAGGTCCGGGATGACGTTGTACCAGTGGGTGGGGATCTGGTTCTCGCCGAGCAGGAACTTCGTCTGCATTCGCGCCTCGCAGGAGGGATGGCCGGCGCCGCAGGCCCGGGGGCGCGGCGCGAGAAACCGATCATTAGCCCAGAGCCCGATAGGGGCGTCAAGGCGGCGCGATGCCTCGCGGCGCGAAAGGGTCGCCCCCCTCAGGTGCGTAGCGCGATTGGCAGCGCCGTGTCCTCCGGAGGTGGCACAATGTCGTCCATTCGAGGTCCCGGGGGGACTCTTCTCCGCCCATTCAGGGGGTATCACATGACACGCTGTATCCGCTTCATGGCGGTGGCAGCCGTGCTGGCGCTCGCCGGCCCGGCCAGCGCCCAGAACTTCAGGCCGGCGATCGACAGCCAGCGCCTGCGCCTCGATCCGACGGCGCACGGCTCGCTCGTCCTCGGTGACGGCGAGGTGCTCGAGGAAGGCCAGTTCCGCGCGGCGCTCACCGGCCACTACGAGCGGTCGCCGATGGTGCTCCTGACGAACGGCGACCTCCGCGGGCGCGGCCTGTTCGCGGACGGCACCAAGGAGACGCAGCTCCTCCGCGAGCGCGCCACCATCCACCTCAACCTGGCGATGAACCTCTGGAAGCGCCTCGAGCTCGGCCTCCACGTGCCGGCCGTCGCCTACCAGTACGCCGAGAACCACGTCCGCGGCGAGACCAGCATCAACCACCCGACGCAGGGCGGCATCGCCGCCCCGTCCGCCATGCTCCGCTACGGCATGAGCAGCGAGCGGACCGGCGCGCCGCTCGCGAGCGCGATCGCCGTCGAGGTCGTGTTCCCCTGGACCGACAAGGTGGACTACGGCGGCGAGAAGGGCTTCATCATCGCGCCGCGCCTCGAGGTCGGGAAGACGTTCGGCGGCCTCCGCCTGATGGCGGACGCGGGCGGCCAGCTCCGCACGAAGGACGTGGAGCTGACGAACGGCGAGAAGCTCTCGCACGAGGTCCTCGGCGGCCTCGGCGTCGCCACCACCGGCAAGCTGCGCGCCGAGCTCACCGCGCGCGGCGCGTTCAACTTCGACGGCCTGTCGCAGAGCGCCGAGCTGCTCGCCGGCGTCCGCTACACGTTCGGCGAGGGCGAGATCTACGCGCTCGGCGGCCCCGGCTTCATGGAGTCCCCCGGCACGCCCACCTACCGCGGCCTGCTCGGCTTCGCGTTCATCGGCGGCAAGAAGGCCGCCCCGCCGCCGCCCCCGCCGCCGCCGGATCCCTGCGCGGCCGGCCAGGCGCACACCCCGGAGCAGTGCCCGGCGCTGGACGACGACGGCGACGGCGTCCCGAACGGCCAGGACCGCTGCCCGCTCGAGAAGGGCGTCGCCGAGAACCAGGGCTGCCCGGACAAGGACACCGACCGTGACGGCGTGCCGGATCGTCTGGACCGCTGCCCGAGCGTGCCCGGCGCCACCGACAACCAGGGCTGCCCGAAGGACTCCGACAAGGACGGCGTGCCGGACGACAAGGACCGCTGCCCCGACAAGCCCGGCATCCCCGAGAACCAGGGCTGCCCGCCGGAGCGCGCCGAGATCAAGGCCGGCAAGATCGACATCAAGGAGAAGGTCTACTTCGACACCGGCAAGGCCACCATCAAGGCGCAGTCCAACGCGCTGCTCGACGACGTGGCGAAGCTCGTCGCCGCCAACCCGCAGGTGGGCGTGGTGACGATCGAGGGCCACACCGACAGCACCGGCTCCGCCGCGACGAACCGGGCGCTCTCGCAGAAGCGCGCCGAGTCGGTGAAGGACTACCTGGTCTCGAAGGGCGTGGACGCGTCGCGCCTCGAGGCGAAGGGCTTCGGCCCGGATCGCCCGGTCGAGTCCAACAAGACCGCCAAGGGCCGCGAGGCCAACCGCCGGGTCGAGTTCACCATCCAGAACGCGAACCCGTAGCGAATCGACCGGGGCCGCCGCCCGCACGGGCGGCGGCGTCCCACCGGGGCCGGACGCGCCGCTGGCGCGCCCGGCCTCGCCGTCTTCAGGCCATCACCTCGCCGCCGTCCACGTGGATGGCCTGGCCGGTGACCGCGCCGTTCAGCGCGAGGAACACCGCCGCCTCCGCGACCTCCTCCGGCAGCGCCGCGCGGCCCAGCGGGTTCGCCCTCAGGATGGCCGCGCGCGCCTCCGCCTCGGTGCGGCCGGTGGCGCGGGCGATGTCCTCGACCGCCTCGTCGAGCATCCGCGTCTCCGTCCAGCTCGGGCAGATCGCGTTCACCGTCACGCCCTTGCGCGCCGCCTCGAGCGCCAGGCTCCGGGTGAAGCCGATGAGCCCGTGCTTGGCCGAGGAGTAGGCGCAGCCGTACTTCAGGCCGATCCGGCCCGCCACCGACGAGACGTTGATCACGCGGCCGTACCCCCGGTCGTACATCGACGGGAGGAACGCGCGGGTGAGCAGCACCGGCGCGGTGAGGTCCACCGCGAGGAGCGCGTCCCAGGTCTCGTCGTCCATGCGCTGCAGCGGCGCGCTCGCGTGGATGCCGGCGTTGTTGACGAGCACGTCCACCGGGCCGAGCCCCGCGGCCACCGCCGCCGGCGCGGCGGCGAGCTGCGCGCGATCCGAGACGTCGAGCGGCAGGAACAGGGTGCGGCGTCCGAGCGCCGCCACCTCCGCCGACACCGCCTCGAGCTCGGGCACGCTGCGGGCCGCCACCGCCACGTCCGCCCCCGCGCGCGCCAGCGCCAGCGCGATGGCGCGCCCGATGCCGCGACCGCCGCCGGTGACCAGCGCCACGCGCCCCTCGATGCCGGCCATGACCGCCTCCCGCTCGCCCGCGCGAGCCCTCCGACGATAGCGGCGGCGCGAGGGCAGGTGCAACCTCCGGCGTGCGCGCCGCACGGCCGCACACCCGCCCGCACGATCCCGGCGCCGCGGCGCACCGACGACGTCACACCTCTGCGCGTCGCGCCCTCATGGTGCACGGCGGTGCGCGGCCGGGAAGGCGCGGAGCCGCGGGCGAAGCGCTACAGTAGGCGAGCGTCACGGAGGTCCCGCCGGCGTGCGGCGCGGAGGAGGAGCGGCGATGGACGGCGAGCGGCGCGCGCACCCCAGGTTCCCGCTGATCCTGGCGGTCCAGTACCTGGGCGCCGAGAACGTGCTCGACTACACCGAGAACCTCTCGGCGGGCGGCCTGTTCATCCGGACCGAGCGCTCGTTCGAGGCGGGAGAGCGCGTCACGCTGGTGCTCTCGTTCCCGCAGCTCCTCGAGCCGGTCGAGCTCCAGATCGAGGTGGTGCGCCGGCGCGACGGCTCCGACGGCTCGCCGGCGGGCGTGGCGGTGCGCGTCCCCGACGATCGCCCCGAGGACCGCGCGCGGCTCGCCGACGTCGCGCGGCGGGTCGCCGGGGCGCGGCACCCGGACCCCTCGTTCCGGATCCTGCTGGTGGAGGACAACGCGCTCGTCGCCACCATGTACGCGGCGGCGCTGCGCCGGCTGTCCGAGACCGAGCACGTCCCGGGCCTGGGCATCGAGGTGGCGAGCGACGGCGCCGCGGCGTTCGACCGGCTGCTCCGCGCGCCCGCGGTGGACGTGGTGGTGACGGACGTCTTCATGCCGATCGTGTCCGGCATCACGCTGGTCGAGCGGATCCGGGCCGAGCCGACGCTGGCGCACCTGCCGGTGGTGGTGATCACCGCGGGCGGCGAGCAGGAGCGCGAGCGGCTCTCGGGCCTCGGCGTCTCGCTGTTCCTGCGAAAGCCGGTGAGCTACCAGGATCTCTCCGGCGCGGTCCGCTCCCTGCTGGAAGGCCGGACGGCCCGCCCGCAGGCGGCTCCCCCGCGCGAGGAGGCCCGCCGGGAGGCGTTGACGGCCGGCGCCGAGGTGGGCACTGATCGGCCAGACGCGAAACCGGCCTCCCGCCGGTGAACGGGGGCAGCAGGACGACGCCTCCAGCGCTCGAGGGCCCGCCACGGCGGGCCCTCTCGCTTTCCGGCCGCGGAGCCGCCGGCGCGCCGGGGCGGCGGGCGCTCACCAGCGGTGATAGGCCGGGTGGCCCTCCCTCACCGCGACGAACGTGCCGCGGCAGGTGGCCCGCACCTTCCCCTCCGCGGTCAGCGTCGCCTCCACCACCGCGCGGTCCGCGCCGGACTCCACCACCCGCGCCGCCAGCCTCACCGGGCCGCCGGTGGGCGTCGGCCGGAGCAGGGTCACGTGGAAGTCCGCGGTCACGGTGCAGGGCGGCGCGTCCAGGCCGGCCTTGCGCATCAGGTGCACCGCCGCCGTCCAGTTGGAGTGGCAGTCGAGCAGCGTGCCGGTGATGCCGCCGGAGAGCATGCCCTCGAACGCCTCGTGGTGCTTCTCGGCCTGCCACTCGGCCACGACCTCGTCCCCGCGCTCGAAGCTCCGCACGCGCAGCCCCTTCGCGTTGGCCGGGCCGCAGCCGAAGCAGGCGTTCCGGGGGGCGTAGCGCTCCTGCAGGCTGGGCTCGGCGGCGTCGGACATGGCGGCTCCCGGGGTGGTGGCGGGCCTGGCGCGGCCCAGGCTCCCGAGGATAGCCGCCCACCGTGCCCGTTGCCGGGTCCGGGCGGGCAAGCTACCTTCGGCCCGCACGCGCCCACGTCCGGCGCCCGAGACGGAGACACCGATGGCGAACGTCGCCGCGCACATCACCGGCACCGTGGTGAGGATCGAGAAGAAGCCCGGGGACCCGGTCAGCCCCGGCGACGTGCTGGTGGTCCTCGAGTCGATGAAGATGGAGATGCCGCTCGAGGCCGAGGACGGCGGCACGGTGCAGGAGGTGCGCTGCCGCGAGGGCCAGTCGGTCACCGAGGGTGACGTGCTGCTGGTCGTCGGATGACCGGCCGGCGCGTCCGCACCGAGGACCGCGGCCTGGTCCGGGTCCTCGTCGTAGACAACGTCGCCAAGCGGAACGCGCTCGACTTCCGCGCGCTGGACGAGCTGGAGGAGGCCTGCGGCGCCGCCGCCCGCGACCGGGTGCGCTGCCTGCTGCTCCGCGGCGCGGGCGAGGACGCGTTCTCGTCCGGGTTCGACCTCGCCGAGATGGGCCGCACCTCGCGCGCCGGGCTGCGCCCGGACGAGGCGGTGGAGCGCGCCGCGGACGCGCTGTCGGCGGTGCCCTGCCCGACGGTGGCGTTCCTGAACGGCAGCGCGTTCGGCGGCGGGCTGGAGCTCGCGGCCACCTGCGACCTGCGCGTCGCGCGCGAGGGGGCGCTGCTCGGGTTGCCCCCGGCGAAGCTCGGGGTGGTCTACCCGGAGGGCGGGATCGGGCGCTTCCTCGGCCTGGTGGGCGCGGCGCGCACGCGCGAGCTGTTCCTGGTCGGCCGGCCGGTGGACGCCGCCACCGCGCTGGCCTGGGGCCTGGTGAACCGGCTGGCGCCCGCCGCCGGGGCCGAGGCGGTGGCGCTCGCGCTCGCCGACGAGATCGCCGGCAACGCGCCGCTGGCGGTGCAGGGGATGAAGCGGATCCTGCAGCTGCTGGAGGGCACGCACGAGCGCGGCCTCTCGGAGCGGGAGCGCGAGGAGATCGCCGGGCTGCGGCGCCGCGCGTTCGAGAGCGCCGACATGCGCGAGGCGCGGCAGGCGCGCGCCGAGCGGCGGCCGCCGCGCTTCCGCGGCGAGTGAAGGGACCCTAGCGCGCGGCGGGCGCGCCGGGAGGCTCGACGGGCGCGGCGCCGAGCCGGCCCACCATCCAGCCGGCGGCGAGCCCCAGCGCGAGCGCGACCGCGCCCGCGATCACCGCCAGCGCGACCGTCCGCCCGGCGCCGGGGGCCGGGCGCGCGGCCGGCGGCGCGGCCGGGACGGCGGGCGCGGGCGCCGCGGCGGCAGGTGCCGCGGCCGCGGAGGCAAGGGCAGGGGCAGGGGCCGGCGCGCGGGCGGCCGGGGCCGGCGGCGCGTCGGCGGCCGGGGCGGGCGCGGGCGCCGCCGGCGTCGCGAAGATCGGCGCGCTCAGGCCCTGCGGCGTGGGGCGGCCGGACGGCGGGGTCGCCCGCGGGTCCGGCGTGCGGCGGCCCGCGGACGGGTCGGGCGTGCGCGCGCCGTGCGGGATGGGCGGCGGGGCGCCGGCCCCGGCCGCGTCCACGTCGGGCAGCAGCGCGAGGTCGTAGGCGCCGATCTCGACCAGGTCGCCCTCGCGCAGCCGCCTCCGCGCGGAGATCCGCTCGCCGTTCACGCGCGTGCCGGTCAGGCTGCCCAGGTCCTCGACGAAGACCCCGCCGCCGGCGCGGACGAAGCGCGCGTGGCGGCGCGACACGTCGCGGTCGGCCATGTGGAAGGTGTTGCCCTCCGCGGCCCGGCCGACGGTGACCTCGTCGCCCTCGAACGGCACCACCGAACGCGTCCCCTCGGCGTCCTCGATGACGAGCTTCATCGCGCGCCGATCCCCCGGGCCTACGGCCCGATCGCCTTCCCGCGCGGCTCGGGCTGATCGCTGCGGCCCAGCTTGCGGGTGAAGCGCGTGCCGTCCTTCTCCGGCAGCACCACGAACTGGTCGATCTCGTGGCCGGGCAGGGTGAGGTCCACGCGGTGCCGCTCGTCGAGGCGCACGCCCAGCACCGTCACCGGGGCGCGGCCCACCACGCGCCCGTCCAGGCGCACCTCGGCCCCGGCCGGCTCGCTCTCGATGGTGACCGCGCCGAGCGCGGTCTCGAGCCGGGCGTGGACGCGGCGCACCAGCGTGCCCGGCACCGGCGCCAGGTCCATCGTGACCGCGCGCACGCCCGGCCCATCCAGCGCGACCTGGTGCGGCCTCGACAGGACCAGCCCCTCCAGCACCGCCGGCGTGGTCGCGCCGGAGCGGACGCCGTCCAGCGTGACCTCGGCGCCGGGGGGCTCGGAGGTGACCACCAGGACGCCGGTGCGCAGCCAGGTCTCGGCGTAGTGCAGCCCGGCGGCGCCGCCGACCGCGAGCACCAGGCCGATCAGCACGGCCGTGCGCAGCCGGATGCCCTCGCGCGGCGGCGGGCGGTGGCTGCGCGCCTTGCGCGGCGCGGGCCGGGCCGGCTCGGCGGCGGGGAGCACGTCCGCGGGGAGCGGCGCGATGGGGTCGAAGGGCGACGCGCCGGAGCCCGCCGCGGCGGGCAGGCCCGCCGCCGGGGTGGTGGCCGAGAGCCGCTCGTACTCCGCCTGCGCCTGCTGCTTCTCGGCGAGGTTGGAGAGCACCTTCATGATGAGCGGGTCGTGGGCGCGCGCGCTACGCTGCCGCGCGATCTTCTCGGCGAACACCTGCTGCATCTGCTTGCCCAGCAGGTCCTGGATGGACGACTGCGGGGTGGGGAAGAGCACGTCCACGAGCGCGCCCGCGAACGCGCGCGCGTCGGTGAAGCGCTCGTCGGGATCGTAGGCGAGCGCCCGCGCCACGATGGCGTCGATCTCCCTGGGCAGGCGCGGGTCGATGGAGGTGGGCGGCACCACCCGCGCCTTGCGCGCGGCGACGAGCGACTCGACGTCGGTGGCCTTGGGGAACGGCTTCTGCTTGGTGAGCAGCTCGTACAGCAGGATCCCCGCGGCGAACAGGTCCACCCGGTGGTCCCAGCGCCGCTCCAGCGAGGCCTGCTCGGGCGCGACGTACCCGAGCTTCCCCATCAGCATGCCTTCCTTGTAGTTCGACAGCCCGGTGGCGGCGCGCGCGATGCCGAAGTCGAGCAGCTTGATCTCGCCTTCCCAGGAGACGAGCGCGTTGTCCGGCGAGACGTCGCAGTGGACGATCTGCAGCGGCTGGCCCTGCGCGTCGGTCTTCTTGTGCGCGTAGTCGAGGCCGGTGAGCAGCTGCAGCACCATGTAGATGGCCTGCTCGGGCGAGATCTGCGCGCCGGCGCGGGCGAACGCCTGCATCATCTCCTTGAGGGAGACGCCGTTCACCAGCTCCATCGAGATGAAGTAGTTCCCGTCGATCTTCCCGCACTCGTAGACCTGGGCGATGTTCGAGTGGGTGAGCTGGACGGTGAGCTTCGCCTCGTTCACCAGCATCTTGATGAAGCCGTGATCCTGCGCGCGCGCGGGCAGGATGCGCTTCACCACCAGCTCCTTCTCGAACCCGCCCGCGCCCGGGACGCGGGCGCGATAGATCTCGGCCATCCCGCCGATGGCGAGACGCTGGAGCAGGAAGAACTTGCCGAACAGGTGCGGCTTGAAGTCCGTCGGGATGGAAGGGGCGGCCTCGACCACGGCGGGATGTTAGCCCGCCCCCTCGGGGGACCACAAGGCGACCGACCGGTGCGCGGCAGTCCTACTTGGGCTTCTTCGGCCCACGGCCGGGCGGCAGGCGCTCCAGGCCGGGCGGCGACCCGGGGCCCACGCCCTCGCGCGCGCTGCGGACGTGCTCGGCGGCCTTGTCGAGCCCGCCGGCGGCGGCCTCGTCGGCCCGGCTGCGCGCGCGCACCAGGTGGTCGGGCGAGTCGCCGAAGGTGTCCACCATGCCCTGCAGCGCGGCGCCGGCCTCGACGCGGCGCTCCGCCTCGGCCAGGAACGCCGCGGCGTCCCGGCCGCCCTCGGCGCGGTACGCCTCGTACAGCGCGGCCACCTCGCCGGCGGACGCGGGCGCGCGCTGCGCCAGCGCCGCGCCGAGCGGGAGCGCGTCGCGCACGGGCACGCCGCGCCGGGCCAGCTCACCCAGCGTGCGCGCCGCCGCCACCACCGCCTCGCAGCTCCCGCCGGCCGCGCCGCGGGCCGCGTCCACGAGCTGCAGCACCGCGTCCGGCGGCACGCCCGCGCCGAGCGCGCCGGCCAGGTCGGCGAGCGCCGCGGCCCGGTCGCCGCGGAGCGGCAGCCCCGAGGCCCGCGCCTGCGCCACCAGCGCCGCCGCGCGCGAGAGGCGGCCGCCCAGCTCGGCGGCGACCTCGAGCACGCGCGCCGGCGGCGCGCCCTTCGCCAGGCCCTCGAGGATCTTCGCCGCGACCACCTCGCCGGGCAGGCCGGCGCGGGCCGCCTCGACCACCGGCGCGAGCGCCCGCTCCGGCTCGAGGCCGCGCGCGGCGGCCCGGCTCGCCACGTCGCGGGCCAGCGCGGCGGGGACGCCCGCCGCGGCGGCCGACTGGACCGGGTCCGGCGTGGAGGGCGCGGACGGCGCCGGGACGCCGAGCAGGGAGGTGAGGAAGAGCGCGACGATCACCGACGGTGTCTCCATTCTGCCGACGTCCGCACCACCCGATTCGACGAGCGTCGGAGCACGCGGTTACGGGACGCGGAGGACCGCGTTCTCGCCGCCGAAGCCGTCGTCCACCCGCTCGGCGTCCTCCGGGAGGACGATACGCAGTTCGGCGCCGCGGCGCACCTCGAAGCGGTACTCGTATCGACCGCTCGCGAGCGATATCGCGAGCACGAACCGATCGCCCTCGCGCTCCAGCGGGACCGCGTCCCACCCGGTCATGGTGCCGCGCAGCGCGACCGCGTCGGCGGGTCCCCGGAAGGCGAACACGGTGGGCGCGGGAGCACCCTGCGTGGACGCCTGCCCCGGCGCGCGGACGGTCGCACGCGGCGCGCAGGCGCCGGCGAAGGCCGCGAGGGCGAGCGCCGCGAGCCGGCGGCGCCCGCTCACCACGAGAGCACCCTCGCGCTGCCGCGCACGCCCGCGAACACCGCCGCGCGGTCGGCCACGGCGCGCTCGGCGCCGCCGGTCGCGCTCCGCGCCCAGCCGCCGGACACGACCAGCCACACCGGGCCGGCCGGGTGCGCCAGGTCCAGCGTGGCGCGCCAGACCGTCTCGTCCACGCCGCCGTGCAGCGCGGCGCGGTGCGCCTGCGCCACCGCCGACGCCTCGAGCGCGCCGGCGGGGCGGATCAGCGCGCTCGCCGCGCCGCCCCAGGCGCGCAGCTCGAACTCGGGGACCTCGCTCGCCACGCGCTCGTGCCGGAGCGACAGCTCCACCGCCGCGCGCCGCGACGGCGCCCACTCCACCGCGGCGAGCGCCGCGATCCCGCGCTCGCCCACCCGGTCCCCGGAGGCGCGCGACGCGCGCAGCGTGCCGGTGGCGGCGGCGCGCAGCGCGACCGGCCCGGTCCGCACCCGCAGCTGCGGCGTGAGGAGCGCCGCCGTGGTGGCGTCCACCTGCGGCCCGGCGGCGAGGTCGCCGAGCGGGACGCCGGAGGAGAACGAGGCGTGCTCGGCGGCCGCCGCGAGCGACGCCTCCCATCCCTCGCCGAGCCAGCGGGTGCGGACCCCGGCGGCCTCCGAGACGGCGCCGAAGCCGCCCGCCTGGTAGCGCGCGAGCGAGACCTCGCCGGTGGCGTCCAGCTTCAGCCGCGGCACCAGCGAGAGGTCCAGCCGCGCGGCCGGCGCCACCTCGGCGAAGGCCCCGCCGCCCATCTCCGCGCCCAGGTACGTGTCGCTCGCCCAGCCGGCGCCGGCGCGCGCGGAGAGCACCAGGCGGCCGTTGGCGCCGTGCGCGGCCGAGCACAGCGCGAGGGCGACGAGGCTCGGCGCGAGCACGCCTACAGGTCCAGGATGGCGTTCTTTCCGCCGAAGCCGTCGTCGGCGAGGGCGCGCGCGCCCGGGTCGGTGGTCCACGAGCCGTCCACCACGAACATGTACTCGTAGCGGCGCCCGGGCCGGAGCGGGACCTCCACCGTCCACACGCCGTCGGGGCCGCGCCGGAGCGGCGTCACCTCGGGCTTCCAGCCGTTGAAGTCGCCCGCGACGCGCACCACCCGCGCGCCGGGCGCCGCCAGCGCGAGCCGCGCCAGCACCACCGGCGCCTCGGGCGCGCGCGCGGCCTCCGGGCCGGGCGGCGCCGGGAAGCGGGCCACCGCCACCGCCAGGAACGCCGCGGCCGCCGCGCCGCCCAGCGCGCCGAGCGGCGAGAGGCGGGGGCCGGTCAGCCAGGCGAGGAGCGGCCGCCGCCGCGGCGGGCGGCTGGCGCGCACGCGCGCCATGGTGCGCTGGACGAAGTCGTCGGACGGCGCGGGGCGCGCGCCGGCGCCGGCCAGCCGCGAGAGCGCCACCAGGCGGAGCGCGGCCTGGCGCTCCTCCGGCGGCAGGGACGACAGCAGCCGCTCCGCCGCGAGCGGACCGGGGCGGCCGTCCAGCAGGTCCTGGAGCTCGCGCTCCGTCACGGCAGCACCTCGTCCGGATCGAGCAGGTCGCCGAGGCGCTCGCGCAGCATGATGCGGGCGCGGTGCACCCGCACCTTCAGCGCGTTCACGCGGACGCCGGTGGCCGCCTCGATCTCCTCGTAGGGAAGGTTCTCGACGTGGAACAGCGTGAAGGCCTCGCGGTACTTGGCCGGGAGCGCGGCGAGCGCGCTCTGCAGCGCGAGCACCGCCTGCCGGGCGGCGGCGTCGCGCTCCGGGTCCACCGCGCTCACCAGCTCGTCGCCGGAGAGATCGCTGGCGCGCTCCGCGCGCGCGCCGGCCTTCAGCCAGTCCCGGCAGCCGTTCACGGCGATGCGGTAGAGCCAGTGGCGGAAGCGGCAGTCGCCGCGGAACGAGGCGAGGCGCGTGTAGGCGCGCGCGAGCGCCTCCTGCGCGAGCTCCTCGCCCAGGCGGGCGTCGCCCACCATGCGGCTGCAGGTCCCGACCAGGCCGCCGGCGTACCGGCGGACGACGCTGGCGAACGCGTCGGTGTCGCCGGCGAGCGTGCGCTCGACCGCGTCGTGGTCCGCGGCGTCGGCGAGGTCGAGGACGTCGGCCTCGATCTCGGCCTGCGACGTCACGGGAGCGGCGAGCGCGAGTCTCTCTGCCAGGCGAGCGATGGGATCCCCCTTCGACCATCGGGCTGCGCAACGAGCGAACACTAGCGCGGGAGACATGGGGCGGAAAGGGCCGTGAACGCGCGACGCGACGGTATCGGGTGCGAGCCGGTCAGGGCGGGTAGGTGCTCGGCCCTGGCCGCATCCCCACGTCGAGGGCGGCGGGGCGGGACCGCTGTCCCGCGGCCGGGAGACGGGGCGGGCCGGCCGGCTCCGGCGGGACGATCAGTACCAGGCGAAGCCGCCGTAGGCGGCCCAGAACCGCGACGTGCCGGGCCCGGCCGCGCCCCGGTACCACTGCCGCGAGCCGTCGAGCTTCATGCTCAGGCTGAAGCGGCGGCCGATCCGGAACGCGTACCCGATCCCGCCGAGCACGTTCGTCCCGAGGTGGGCCTCGCCGTCGCTGCCCGAGGCGGACCGCACCGAGAGCGAGAGCCGCGACGCGCCGGCGCCGGCGCGGAAGAAGAGCCCGTCGCCGAGCGGGAAGAACGTGAGCACCGCGTCGAGGTTCGCGACGCGGAGCGTGCGCGTGGTGCGGCCGAGCAGCGGATCGTCCGGGTGCGCGGCGGCGCCGGCGACCAGCAGCTCGCCGCCGAGCAGGGTGCGGGCGCCTACCGTGGCGCCGGCCTCGAGCTGCGCCGCGAACGAGGTGGAGGTGCCGCCGACCAGGTCGCGGAACGTGCGGCGATCGCCGCTCGCGCCGACCGTCCCCGTCCCGTAGCCCAGGCCGAAGCCCACGTACCAGGGCGCGCGATGGAGGGGCCCGGCCGCGCCGCGCCCCGGCGCGGGGACGTCCTCGCCGGGCGCGTCCTCGGCGGCGCTCGCGATCCCGGGCGCGGCGGCGAGCGCGGCGGCGCCGAGCGCGGCGAGCACGGCGGCGGGGAAGCGGCGGGCGCGGGGCATCGCGAGAGGGTAGCGCGGCGGCCGCCGGCCGGCAGGGTGCCGCGCTGGGTGTAGCGCCCACACGTGCGCTCAGCGCTGCGCGAGCGCGTACACCACGTGCCAGGTCGCGGGCACGCCGGCGGGGCCGCCGTGGCGGGCCTCGTAGAGCCGGAGCAGCTCGAGCGTCGCGCCTCGCCCACCCAGCCCGCGCGCGCCGGGCACCGCGGGGCCCGCGCCGATCTCCTTCAGCGCGCGCAGCACCGCGCGCGCGTCCGGGTGGCGCTCGCGGCGCTCCTCCTCGACCACCGCGCGGACCCGCAGCCCGGTCGCGGCGAGCGCCGCGGCCACCTCGCCGCGGTCGAAGAAGCGGTGGGTCCGCTCGCCCGGGCCCGGGCCGGCCGCGTCGCGCCACGCGCCGCGCAGCTCGTGCAGCGTGCGGGCGCCGAACAGCGCCACCGCGAGCAGGCCGCCCGGCGCGAGCACCCGGCGCGCCTCGGCGAACGCCGGCTCGAGCCGCGGCAGCCACTGGAACGCCGAGGTGGAGAGGAACAGGTCGAACCGCGCGTCGCCGAACGGCAGCGCCTCCGCGTCGCCGGCCGCCACCGCGGCGCCGGGCAGGCGCGCGCGCGCCGCCGCCGCCATCCCCGGCGCGAGGTCCACCGCCGCGGGCCGCAGCCCGGGGCGCGCCGCGGCCAGCCGCGCCAGCAGCGCGCCGGTGCCGGCGCCGACGTCGAGCACGCGCCGCGCGTCCGGGGCGGCCTCCGCGACCAGCGCCAGGACCCGATCCTGCACCTCCCGCTGGACCGCGGCGCGCGCGTCGTAGGCCGCGGCGGAGCGGGAGAACGCGGCGCCCACCCGGCGCTTGTCCACGCGGTTCACGCGGCCACCACCCCGGCCGCCGCGGGGAACGCCCGGAGCAGCGCGGCGACCTCGTCCGGGCGCGTCAGGTGCGGCGCGTGGCCGGCGCCGGGGAGGAGCGCGAGGCGCGCGCCCGGGATGCCCGCCGCGAGCGCCCGTCCCGCGCCCGGCGGGCAGATCGGGTCGGCCGTGCCGTGGATCACGAGCGCGGGCAGGTCGATCGCGGCGAGGCCGGCCCGGAGGTCGGCCGCGGCGAGCGCGGCGAGGCCGGCCAGCGCCGCGGCGGCGGAGGGCGCCGGGATCGCGGCGCGGAGCGCCCTCGCGCGCGGGGCGGCGGGCCCGTCGAGCTCGCCGGGCGCGAACATCCCGTCGAAGAAGCGGGCCGCCGCGCGCGCCGGATCGCGGCGGACCCGGTGCGCGAGCACCTCCAGCGCCTGGGCCGGCTGGCCGTGCGGCCAGCCGTCACCGATCGTGAAGCGCGGCGTCCCGGAGATCAGCACCAGCCCGGCGAGCCGCCGGCGCACCGCGGGGAGCGCGGCGAGCGCGGCCTGCGCGCCGAGCGACCAGCCCGCCAGCACCGCGCCCTCGAGGCCGAGGCGATCCAGCAGCAGCGCGAGGTCGCGGCCCAGGTCCTCCAGCGCGAACGCGGCCGGGTCGGAGCCGCCGTGGCCGCGCAGGTCGGGCATGATCAGCCGGCGCCCGGGGAGCCGCGCGGCGAGCCCGTCGAACGCGGCGGAGGAGAGCGACCAGCCGTGGACCAGCACGAGCGGCGCACCGGCGCCGCGGTCCGCGTACGCGAGGCGCACGCCGCTGTCGGTGAGGAGGAGGGGCATCGCTGGCCGGGACGCGCAGGATAGCAGCGAGGACCGCCTCGTCAACCGTGCCCGGAGGTCACGGTTGACGAGGCGGCGGTTCCGGCGGAAGGGGGGCCGCCGGGCCTTCGGGGCGGGGACGTCCCCTAGGGCGCGACGACGCCGCTCACGGCGTCGCCGTAGTGGCCGCCGGCGCCGGGGCGGACCTTGCCGCGGAACACGCGGTAGACGAGCGCGGTGTAGGCGATCACGAGCGGCATCCCGACGAGCGCGATCACCAGCATCACCGCCAGCGTCCGCGGCGACGAGGACGCGTTGTAGACGGTGAGGTCGTACGCCGGGTCGATGGAGGAGGGCACGAGCCGCGGGAACATCGAGACCGCCGCCACCAGGATCATCGAGACGATGGCCAGCGACGAGGCGAGGAACGCCTTGCCGGCGGCGCCGCGGCGGCTCAGCACCGGGATCGCGCCGATCGACGCCACCACCAGCAGCGTCAGCGCGAGGAACAGCGGGTTCGCGAGCGCGCCGGCGAACAGGTGCGGCGCCTCCACCAGCGAGGCGGCGGTGGCGATCGCGTAGGTGGCGGCGAAGGCGCCCCAGAGCCGCGGGACCCAGCGGGCCATGCGGGCCTCGAGCGCGCCCTCGGCCTTGAGGCGCAGCCAGAGCGCGCCGTGCAGCGTGAACATCGAGAGCGACACCAGGCCCACCAGCACCGGGTACGGGTGGAGCAGGCCCAGGAAGCTGCCCGCCCACTCCTGCGCGGCGGTCACCGGGACGCCGCGCAGCACGTTGCCGACCGCCACCCCGAGCAGCACCGCGGGCAGGAGGCTGCCGACGCCGAACGCGAGGTCGAAGCCGCGCCGCCAGGCCGCCCCGTCGAGCTGCGAGCGGAACTCGAGCGCCACCGCCCGGGCGATGAGCGCGAGCAGCAGCAGCATGAGCGCGAGGTAGAAGCCGCTGAACACCGTGGCGTAGACCACCGGGAACGCGGCGAACAGCGCGCCGCCGCCGGTGAGCAGCCACACCTCGTTGCCGTCCCACACCGGGCCGATCGCCTTGACGTGAACCTGCCGCTCCTCCTCGTCCCGGGCGAACAGCGACAGCACGCCCACGCCGAGGTCGAACCCGTCGAGCACCGCGTACCCGGCGATGAGGACGCCCACCAGCACGAACCAGATGACGTTGAGATCCATGGTCGGTCTCCTCTCAGGCGGCGGCCCGCGCGCGCTCGGCGGCGGGGAGGCGAGGCGCGACGCGCGCCTTCTTCACCATCAGCGTCAGCCACAGCGCGCCGAGCGCCAGGTACACCAGGCCGAACAGGCCCAGCGAGAACGCGATCTCCGCGGCGGTCACGGTGGGCGAGTGGGCCTGGCCGGTGCGCAGCAGGCCGTACACGATCCAGGGCTGGCGGCCGACCTCGGCGGCGACCCACCCGAGCTGGCAGGCCACCACCGGCAGCGGCAGGGAGAAGAGCAGCGCGCGCAGCGTGCGCCGGTCGGTCCAGAGCAGGCCACGGTACCACTGCCACGCGGCCCAGGCCATGATGGCGATGAACCACACGCCCAGGGCCACCATGTTGTGGAACGACACGAAGGTGAGCCAGAGCGGCGGCCGGTTCTCGGGCGGGAACTGGTCGAGGCCCTGCACGTGGGCGCCGGTGTCGCCGAACGCCATCCACGAGAGCAGGCCCGGGATCTCGAGCGTGCCCTTCAGCCGCGGCGGCTCGGAGAACGGCACCGCGAACAGCACCAGCGGCGCGCCGGTCTGGCTGGCGTACAGCCCCTCGATGGCCGCGAACTTCTCCGGCTGCGTGCGCGCGACCTGCTGCGCGTGGAGGTGGCCGAACGGCATCACCTCGAGGCAGGAGACGACCAGGCCCCACGCCACCGCCAGCTTCATCGCCTTGCGCGCGAACGCCGACCCGGGGTCGCGGAGCAGGTGCCAGGCGGCCACCCCGGCCATCACGAACGCGCCCACCACCAGCGCGCCCACCACCGTGTGGAAGTAGCGCGGGAGCGTGGACGGGTTCCAGACCGCCGCCCAGAAGTCCACCAGCTCGGCGCGGCCGTTCCGCACCACGTAGCCGGTGGGCGTCTGCTGCCAGGAGTTCGCCACGATGATCCAGAACGCGGACAGCGTGGCGCCGACCGCGACCATGAGCGCCGAGAACCAGTGCAGGCCCTTCGACACCCGCCCGCGGCCCCACAGGTAGAGGCCGAGGAAGGTGGACTCGAGGAAGAACGCGAACACGCCCTCGGCGGCGAGCGGCGCGCCGAAGATGTCGCCGACGAACTTCGAGTAGGCCGACCAGTTCGTGCCGAACTGGAACTCCATCACGATGCCGGTGGCGACGCCGACCGCGAACGTGATCGCGAACAGCCTGCCGAAGAACTTCGCCACCTCGACGTAGACCGCGTCCTGCTTCCTCCAGCCGAACCACTCCGCCAGCACCAGCAGCCAGCCCAGGCCGATGGTGATGGGCGGGAACAGGAAGTGGAACCCGGCGGTCACCGCGAACTGGAGCCGCGCGAGGGTGAGAGCGTCCATGGAGCCTCCTTCGCCGGCGCGCGGCCCGGGGCGTCCACCGTGGACGGCCGGGGCCCGCCGCGCGGGCGCCGGGGGGCGGCTTCAGCAACCGGGGTGCCACCCGCGCCGCCGGGCGCGCCGCGCCGGAATCGCGTGCCGCGCCGCGGGGCTGCGCCCCTGCGCGCGGGCGCGCAGCGGCGGCGGCCGGGGGGTGGGGCGGGCTTGCGCGGGGGGCGGTGGGATCGACTTGTACGTTGGCGCGCGTCAGGCGGGCGCGTCGTCGTCGTCGTCGTCGCGGCCGGCGCCGCCCGGGCCCGGGCGGAGCGGGCCGATGAGCCCGTAGCGCTGGATCTTCGTGAAGAGCGTGCGGCGGTCGATGCCGAGCAGCCGCGCCGCCAGGGAGCGGTTCCAGCCGACCATCGCGAGCACCTTCTCGACGTGCGCGCGCTCCACCTCGGCGAGCGTGAGCCCGCCCTCGGCGGTCGGCGCCGCCGCCTCGGCCCCCGCCGGCGCCCGCACCGCCGCGGGCAGGTCGGCGACGTCGATGCGCCGCCCGCGCGCGGCGAGCAGCGCGCGCTCCACCGCGTTGCGCAGCTCGCGCACGTTGCCCGGCCAGCGGTGGCGCTCCAGCGCGGCGAGCGCCTCGGGGGTGAAGCCCAGCGCGGGCACGCCGTGGCCGCGCGCGATCCCGAGCAGCAGGTGCTCCGCCAGCGCCGGCACGTCCTCGGCGCGCTCGGCGAGCGTGGGCAGCTCGATGCGCAGCACGTTGAGCCGGTAGAACAGGTCCTCGCGGAACGTCCCCTTCGCCACCATCTGCTCGAGGTCGCGGTTCGCCGCGGCCACCACCCGCAGGTCCACCTTCACCGGCCGGGCCGCGCCCACCGGCGTCACCTCGCCCTCCTGCAGCATGCGGAGCAGCTTCGCCTGCTGCGAGGGCGGGATCTCGGCGACCTCGTCGAGGAACAGCGTGCCGCCGGACGACTGCTCCGCGAGGCCGGCCTGGGACTCGACCGCGCCGGTGAACGCGCCGCGGCGGTGGCCGAACATCGCGCTCTCGAACAGCGGCTCGGGGATGGCCGCGCAGTTCACCGGCACGAACGGGCCGGCGGCGCGCGGGCCGCCGTAGTGGATGGCGCGGGCGGCCATCTCCTTGCCGGTGCCGCTCCGGCCGGTGAGGAGCACCGTGGCGCCCACCTCCGCCGCCTCGCGCAGCGCCCGGCGCACCTCGCGCATCCGGGCGGAGCCGCCGATGAGCCGGTCGGCGGAGAAGCGCTCCTCCACGGCGCGGCGCAGCCCGTCCACCTCGCGGTGCAGCTCCAGCTCGCGGGCCGCGTTGCGCAGGACGGCCGCGACCGTCTCCACCTTGAACGGCTTCACCACGTAGCTGTAGGCGCCGGCCTGCATCGCCTCGACCGCGTCGTCCACGCTGCCGAACGCGGTCATGAGGATCACCTTCGCGTCCGGGTGGCGCGCCCGCACCTCCGCGAGCAGCGTGCGCCCGTCCATCCCCGGCATGCGCACGTCGGAGAGCACCACGTCGGCGGGCGCGGCCTCGAGGAGCTGCAGCGCCGCCGCCGCGCCGCCGGCGCCGCGCACCGCGTAGCCCATGCGGTCGAGGTGCCGGGTGAGGATGTCGAGCAGTCGCGGGTCGTCCTCGACCACCAGCACCCGCAGCGCGCCCGCGCGCGGCGCCGCCGCCTCCGCCGTCGCCGCGCTCATCGCGCCTCCTCGGCCGGGAGCTGCACGGTGAACGACGCGCCGCCGAGCGGCCCGGTGCCGACCCGGAGGTCGCCGCCGTGGTCGGCGACGATGCGCGCCACCACCGCCAGGCCGAGCCCGGTGCCCTCGGCGCGGGTGGTGAAGAACGGGTCGAGGACGCGCTCGCGCAGCGCGGGCGGCACGCCCGGCCCGTCGTCGTGCACCTCGAGCTGCACCGAGCGCTCTCCGTCCTCCTCGACCGCGCGCGCCGCCACCACCACGCGCCCGCCCTCGGCCACGGCCTGCGAGGCGTTCACCACCAGGTTGAGGAGGATCTGGTGCAGGCCGTCCGGGTCGGCGTGCAGCTCGGGGAGGTCGTCCGGGAGCCGGGTCTCGACGCGCACGCGCCGGCGCTCCAGCGTGATGCGCAGGAGCGACAGCACCCGCGCGACGGCGCCGGGCAGCGCCACGGCGGTCTTGCCGGGAGTGGTGGCGCGCGCGAACGTGAGCAGGTCGCGGACCAGCCGGCTGATGCGCTCGGTCTCGGCGACGATGCCGCGGAGCTGGGCGCGCGCCTCCCCGCCGGCGTCGGGCAGCAGGAACTCGGCCGTCGCGCTGATCACGTTGAGCGGCGTCCCGATCTCGTGCGCCAGGCCGGCCGCCAGGCTGCCCACCATGGCGAGCTTCTCCGAGCGCACCAGCTGCCGGTCGAGCCGGACCTGCGCCGAGAGGTCCCGCGCCACCAGCGCCACGCCGCTCGGCGCGCGCTCGCCGCCCAGCGCCGCCGCCGAGACGTCCACCGGCACCGGCGCGCCCGTCGCGTCGCGCCACTCCATCCGCACCCCACGCTGCGCCCCGCGCTGTACCGCCCGCTCCAGCAGCCGCGCCACCGGCGCCGCGGGCGCGACCCGGGTGAGCGGCTGGCCGGTGACGTCGGCCGCGGACCAGCCCAGGAGCTGCTCCGCGCCGCGGTTCCAGCTGGTCACGTTCCCGGTGAGATCGACCGCCACGATCGCGTCCGCCGCCTCGCGGGTGATGTGGGCGAGCAGCTGCTCCTGCGCGCGCACCTGGCCACGGAGCTGGTGCAGCGCGGAGAGGTCCTCGATGACGCAGGTCCGGCCCACCAGCGCGCCCGCCTCGTCGCGCAGCGCGACCGCCGAGACCGCCACCGGCACGCGCCGCCCGTCGCGGGCCCGCCGGACCGTCTCCGTGCGCGGGGCGCGCCCCTCGGCGGCCACCCGGGCCGCGCGCGCCCGCTCCTCGTCCACCCGGTCCTCGGGGACGATGAGGTCGATCCGCCGCCCGAGCGCCTCCTCCAGCGGGAACCCGAACATCGCGGCCGCCGCCGGGCTCCAGGACACGATGCGCTCCTCGCGGTCGATCACCACCAGCGCGGCGGCGCCCGCCTCGGCCGCGGGGGCGCGCCCGGCCAGGTCGGGCGCGAGCGAGGCGAGCCGGATGAAGGACTCCGCCACCCAGGCCAGGCGCCCCTCGGCGTCGAGCACCGGCACGGCGCGCACCCGCCACGCCTCCGGCGCCGCGCCCGGGCGGCCGCGCTCGCGCAGGCCCTCCTGCGGCTCGCCGGTGCGGAAGACGAGGAGCGGGAGGCAGTCGGAGCAGCGCTGCGCCTTGCGCCACAGCGCGGAGAAGCAGTGGTCCGCGCCGCAGGACAGCTCGGACGCCTGCTCGCGCACGAGCGCGTTCGCGAGCTGGACCCGCATCTCGCGGTCCACCAGCGTGAGGCCGATGCCGAGCGCCGCGAGCGCCTCGCCGATCGGCTCGAGGTCGGCGGGCGCGGCGACGCGGAGCGGGGCGCGCGCCGGCGCGGGCGCGGCTTCGGGGGCGGGTGCGGCGGCCATCCGGCGCGATGGTACCGCCGCAGGCGCCGCGGGAGCAGGTCAAACCGCCGCCGCGCGCGGCAGGCGGCCGCGCCTACAGCCCGGTCCGCGCCCGCACCACCTGGTCGAGCGCGGCGGCGTCGAGGCCGGGGAGGCCCATGGCCAGCGACAGCTCCTCCGGCGTGCGGCGGGTGCCGTCCGCCCAGGTGCGCACCAGCCACGCGCCGGCCGCCGGCGAGGTCCACCAGGCCGGCGTCCCGGCGCGGCCGGCCAGGAACAGCTCGGCCTGCGCGGCCAGCAGCTCGGCGCGGAGCGCCTCGCCCGAGCGCAGCAGCGGATCCGGCTCGAGCCGCCAGGCCACGAGGTCGGGCTCCTCCACCGGGCACCCGTACGCGCGCGCGGGGAGCGCGGCCCGGGCCTCCGCGCCGGCGGGGCCGGCCGGCGCGAGCGCGGCGAGCACGCGGGCGGCGGCCTCGCGGGTGCGCATGAGCCGGCGCGCGGCCGCGCTCCGGGCCTCGGCGCGCGCCGGGTCGGCCTCCAGGCCGTGCGCCTCGAGCCACTGCGGCGCGCCGGCCACCTCCTCGAGCAGGATGGCCCACGTCCCGCTCACCGCGCCCGGGCCGAGCCGCCGGAACTCGAGCGGCGCCTGCGGCGCCACGTGCGCGTAGGCGAGCGCGGCGCCCAGCTCGTGCAGCACGCCGCGGAGCGCCTCCATGCCGGACACCGGCGCGGCCGACAGCCGCACGTCGCGCGGCGGATCCACCGGCAGCGCGATGGCGTGCGGCAGCTTGCCGGGCCGCGGCCCGGCGTCGAGCCGCAGGTTGTGCTGGGCGGCGAGGTCGAGGCCCAGGCCGGCCAGGATCGCGGCCCCGGCGTCGAGCGCCTTGCCGGCCGGGAACGCGGACGCGGGCGCCGCAGGACGCACCAGCCGCGGCAGGTCGCGGGCGCGGACCGCCTCCGGCTCCATCCCCTCGCGCCGGGCCAGGTCGGCGACGAGCGCGCGCCAGGTCGCGTCGGTCCGGGCGAGCACCGCGTCGGCGAGCGCGCCCAGCACCGCGGGGGCCTCGCCGCGCAGGTCGGCCGCGAGCGCCTCCGCCGAGGCGTAGCCCAGCGTCCGGGCGGCGGCCGCGAGCTGGGCGTCGCGCGCCTCGAGGAGCGGCGCCACCGGGCGCGCCGCCTGGGCCGCGGCCTCGGCGAGCGCGCGGCGCCGGCCCGGCTCGGGCTCGGCCGCGAGCAGCGCGGCCGACTCCCGCACCGGCACCTCGTGCCCGGCCCAGCGGAAGTGCGCGGCGGTGCGCGCCTCGGCGACCCGCCGCACCGGCTCGGCCAGGTCGCGCGCCAGCCGCTCGCCGACGAGCCAGGCGCGCAGGTACGCCGCGGCGCGGTGCCCGTCGCCGCGCTCGGCCTCCACCGCGGCCCGGGCCGCCGCGAGCGCCGGGTCACCCAGCAGGTCCTCGTGGCCCTTCCAGGCGGCCGCCGGGTCGGCGTCGTCACCCTTCGTGAACACGTCCCAGTAGGCCTCCGCCTGCGCGCGCAGCACCGCGTCGGCGCCGGCCCGCAGCGGCGCGAGCGCGGCGTCGGCGGCGCCGGGCGCCCGGTGCGGCCCGGGCGCCGCGGCGGCGGCCGGCGACGGCGGGGAGGCCGGGCCCTCCGGCGCGCGGTGCGCGCAGGCGGCGAGCAGGCACGGGGGGACGGCGAGCAGGGCGGGCAGGAGGCGTGGACGCTTCACGAGGCGGGGATCTTAGCGCGGCCTGCGGGTTCCCGCGCGGACCGGAGGGCGCGGCGGTAGAGTCCGCCGCATGCAGAGCGAACGCCGCAGGGAGCGGGCCCGGGCGCGGGCGCGGCTCTCCGCCGAGGTGCGCCGGATCCTGGGCGGCCTCGGCTACGAGGAGGTGGAGACGCCGTGCCTGGTGCCCGCGCCGGGCATGGAGCCGCACATCGACGCGTTCCAGGCCACCTTCGTGCCGGAGGGCGGCGGGACGTCGCGGCCGCTGTGGCTCCAGAACAGCCCCGAGTACGCGATGAAGCGGCTGCTCGCCGAGGGCTTCGAGCGGGTCTTCCAGCTCGCCCGGGTGTTCCGCAACGGGGAGGTCTCGCGCACCCACAACCCGGAGTTCACCATGCTCGAGTTCTACCGGGCCGGGACGGACTACCGCGGGATCATGGCCGACCTGGAGGCGCTGGTGGACGGGGCCGCCCGCGCGCTCCTCCCCGGGGGCGAGCCGCGCGTGACGCGGGACGGCCGCGCGCTGTCGCTGGCGGCGCCGTTCGAGACGCTCACCGTGGCCGAGGCGTTCCGCCGGCACGCGCGCGTGGACCTGGAGGCGTGCGCCGGCGACGCGGACCGGCTGGCCCGCGCGGCGCGCGCGGCCGGGCACGATCCCGGCCCGCCCGGCGAGGCGTTCGACGACGTCTTCTTCCGGGTGATGCTCGACGCGGTGGAGCCGCGCCTGGGGGTGGACCGGCCCACCTGGCTGGTGGACTGGCCGGCCTCGATGGCGGCGCTCTCGAAGGTGAAGGCCGCGGACCCGCGCTGGGCGGAGCGGTTCGAGCTGTACGCCGGCGGCCTCGAGCTCGCGAACGGGTTCACCGAGCTGACCGACGCGCGCGAGCAGCGCGCCCGGCTGCTCGAGGAGCAGGCGCTCCGGCGCCGGCTCGGCCGGCCGGGGTACCCGCTCGACGAGAAGTTCCTCGAGGCGGTCGGCCGCATGCCGGAGGCGGGCGGGGTGGCGGTGGGGTTCGACCGGCTGCTGATGCTGCTCACCGGCGCGGCGTCCATCGAGGAGGTGCTGCTCTTCCCCGCGCACGGCTTCTGGGACTGACTCCGCACGGGCCAGGGCTCACCGCACCTTCACCCCGAGCGAGAGCCCCTCGCCGGTGGGCAGCAGGGTGGCGCGGAACCGCCCGCCCTGCGCGAGCCGCGCGCTGAACGTCCGCAGCGCCTCCATCGCCTCGGGGTCCTCGCCCTGCGGCCGGGCCCGGTGCACCTGCCCGAAGCCGAACGTGTTGTCGGCAAGCACCGCGCCGCCCACCCGCAGGTGCTCGCCGGCCCAGTCCAGGTACGCCGGGTAGCCCTTCTTGTCGGCGTCGATGAACACGAGGTCGAACGGCCCCTCGGCCTCGACCTCCGCCAGCCGCTCCAGCGCCGGACCCTCGTGCACCCGCACCCGGGCGGCCACGCCGGCCTCCTCGAAGTGGCGGCGCGCCAGCGCCGCGCGGCCCGGATCCAGCTCGAACGTGTGGAGGCGGCCGCGCTCGCCCATGCCGCGCAGCAGGCACACGCCGCTGTAACCGCCGAGCGTGCCGATCTCGACCGCGCTGCGCCAGCCGCAGGCGCGCGCCAGCACCTCCAGGTGGAGCCCGTCCATGGCCCCGACCTGGATGGCCGGCAGCCCCGCGGCGACCGAGCGCTCGCGGATGCCGCGCAGCAGCTCGTCCTCGGGCCGGTAGGTGGCCTCGGCCCAGGCCGCCAGCTCCGGGTCCGCGGCCCCGAACGCCTTCACGTCAGGTGATCCCATGCGCACCTCCCGGGGGCGGATGTGCCGCGGTGGCCGCCGCGGCGCCAGCGCCGGGAGGGGCCGTCAGTGCTGGACCGGCGGCTCGGCCTCGCCGCCCGGCAGCGGCACGGCCGGCCGGAGCGGCAGCGTCACCTCGAAGTCCGCGCCCTCGCCGGGCGCGCTCTCCACCCGCACGGTGCCGCCGTGCGCCTCCACGATGCGCTTCACGATGTACAGGCCCAGCCCGAGCCCGCCGTAGTTGCGCGACGACACCGCCCGCTCGAAGCGCTCGAAGATCTGCCGCTGGTCGGCCGCGTCGATGCCGATGCCGTGGTCGCGCACCCGCAGGAACGCGCGCCCGTCGCGCGCGCCGTAGGAGACCTCGACCGGCTTGCCGGCGCCGTACTTCACCGCGTTCGAGAGCAGGTTCGTCGCCACCTGCGAGATCCGCAGCCGGTCCCAGCGCCCGTGCACCGGCGCGCCGCTCACGGTGACCTGCGAGCCCGCCTGGGCCGCCTCGTCCTCGAGCTGCGCGACCGCCTCGCCCACCGAGTGGCCGAGGTCCACCTCCTCGAGGTCGAGCTCCAGCCGGCCCATGTGGATCCGCGAGACGTCGAGCAGCGCGGCCACCAGCTTCTCCAGCCGCTGGCCCTGCCGCTCGGCGGTGGCGAGCACCCGCTCCACGTACGCGGCCGGGAGCGACTCGAGCGCCTCCCGGCTCGCCACGCGCCGCATGTTCTCGAGCGCCAGGCGCAGCGCGGTGAGCGGGGTGCGCAGCTCGTGCGACGCGATGGAGAGGAACTCGTCGCGCGCGGCCACCGCCGCCTGCGCCTCGCCGTACAGCCGCGCGTTCTCGAGCGCCTGCGCGGCGCGGTGGGCGAGGTCCTCGAGCAGCGCCTCGTCCTCGGAGGTGTAGGGCGCGCCGCCCGTGTCGCGCATGAGCGTGATGTGCCCGACCACCGTCCGGCGCTGCTCCAGCGGCGCGATGAGGAGGCTGGAGACGCCCTCGAGGTAGGGCAGGTACTCCGGCTTCATCTCGTTGCGGATGATCTCGCGGGTCAGGTGCGGGATGCGCAGGGGCTTCCCGGAGGCGAGGACGCCGGCGGTGATGCCCTCGCCGGTGCGCTGCGGCGAGGCGAGCAGCACGCGGCGGCGCAGCGCGGCGCGCTCCGGCGACGGGTGGTACACGGCCACCGGCACCAGCCACGCGCCGTCCTCGGAGACCACGCGGATGAGCGCGCCGTCCCCGATGAGCTCGGAGAGCCGCCGCGCCACCGTGTCGAGCGTGGTCTTGTAGTCGAGCCCGGCCGCGAACACGCGCGAGGCCTCGGCCAGCGCCTCCAGCCGGCGCGCCTGCCGGCGCAGCGCGGTCTCGGCCCGGGTGCGGTCGGTCACGTCGATGCCGGTCGAGACGATGCGCTCCACCTCGCCGGCGGCGTCGAACAGCGCGGCGTTGGACCACGCGATGAGGCGCGCCTCGCCGTCGCGGGTGCGCCAGTGGACCTCCTGCTGGTTGGGGAAGTCCTTCGCGAGCATCCGCGTGAACGCCCGGCGGATGCCGTCGCGCTCCTCCGGCAGCAGCAGCACGTCCCAGAACGGCCGGCCCAGGATCTCGCCCGCGCGCCAGCCGGTCACCCGCGTGCAGGTGCGGTTCCAGCGGAGGACGCGCCCCTCGCGGTCGAGCACCACCACCAGCGCGCCGGCGCTGTCCGCCACCGCCTCGGCCACCGCCTGGTCCTCGGCGAGCGCGCGCAGCCCGTCGCGCAGCGCGGCGGCGTCGGGGAGCGGGCCCCTCCGCGCCGCGTCGTCCAGCAGCGCGCCCAGGCGTTCGAGGAGCCGTCGGCGATCGGGGGTCGGCGGCACGGGGAACCTCTCAGTACTCGAACCCGCTCCCGCCGATGAACTCGCGGATGAGCGAGGTCGGCGGGACGTGGTCCGGGTAGATGGAGACGAAGCGGTCCACCAGGTAGCGGAGCCGGTGCGCGGTCGGGAAGGCCGGGTGGTCGGGCGGGACCTCCAGCAGGTAGCGCTCCGCGTAGACCTTCAGGACGGCGGGCTCGTAGATGAGCGAGGTGTCGAACACCGCGTCGGCCTCGTCCTGGTACGGGAAGATGTGCTCGCGCTCGCCGGCCTGCACCGAGGGCCAGCGCATGATGTTCTCCGCCGCGGAGTAGCCGCGGTGGTGGCGGTCGCGGATGATCCGGCGCAGCAGGCGGAGGTCGGTGGCCGACACGCGCGTGAGCCGGTCGAACGGGAGCGTGGTGGCGGGGTGGACGAACGCCCGGTACAGCTCGCCGGCGCGCGGGATGGCGCCGAGCAGCCGCGGGTTGAGGCCGTGGATGCCCTCCAGCATGAGCACGTCGCCCCGGCGCAGCTGGATGACCGGCCCGCCCTCCGGGCGGCTCCGGCCGGTGAGGAACTCGTAGCGCGCCGTGCGCACCGCCTCGCCCGCGAGCAGCCGGCGGACGTGGTCCTGGAGCAGCGGCAGGTCGAGCGCCTCCAGCGCCTCGAAGTCCCACTCGCCGCGGGCGTCGCGCGGGGTCTTCTCGCGGTCCACGTAGTAGTCGTCGAGCGAGATGCCCACCGGGTTCACGCCGTCGATCTGGAGCTGGACGGTGAGCCGCTTGATGAACGTGGTCTTGCCCGACGACGAGGGCCCGGCGATGGAGATGATCCGGATCCGCTCGCGCCCCGCCGCGATGGCGTCGGCGATCTGGCCGATCCGCTTCTCGTGGAACCCCTCCGCCACGCGGATGAGCTGGGTCACCTGGCCGGAGATGCACAGGTCGTTGAACGCGCCCACGCTGGTCACGTCCATGGCGTCGAGCCAGGCGCGGTGGTCGCGGACCATGTCGCCGGGCCGGCGCGGCCGCGGGCGCGGCGTCGCGCCGTGGCCGTTGCGCGGGTCGAGGCGGCCGAGGTCGAGCAGCAGGCCGTCGTCCCCGTCCGCGGGCTCGAGCCGCCAGCCGCGCAACGCGCCGGTGGACGGCAGCAGCGGCCCCATCGACAGCGCGTAGACCTCGCCGCACGACACCAGGCGCACCGTGGCCTGCCGGCGGACGCGCAGCAGCCGGGCGGCGTCGCTCCAGCCGCGCTCCAGGAACCACCCCTGCGCCTCGTCGGTGGACCAGTACTCGCTCCGGAAGGGCGCGTCGGCGGCGACGATCCGCTCCATCCCGGCGGCGAGGCGCGCCGCCAGCCCGGCGCGGTCCTCGTCCGCGCCCTCCACCACCACGAGCTGCCGCGTCCCGAGCGACGGGCCCATGCGCACCCGCGCCGCCGGCGCGACCTGGTGCGCGGCCTCCAGCAGCACCAGCCCGAGCGAGTGGGCGTAGACCTGCCGCCCCTCCCAGTGCGAGACGGTGAGCGGCGCCACGGTCGTGTCGGTGAACACCGGCGTCGCGAGCGACACCGGCTTCTGCCCGAGCAGCCCCGCCACCACCAGGTCGCCGTCCAGGGCCTCGGGCAGCAGGTCGCGCACGCGCGTGCCGGTGCGGATGCGCCGCGCCTCGCCCATCACCTGGACGGTGACCTCCTGGGCGCGCGGCAGCGAGCGGCCGCGCAGCAGCAGGTCCATGTCGCCGCTCACGCGCTCGAGGTCCTCGGCGAGCGCCGCCGCCATGCCGATGGCGAGCTGGGTCGCGACCGCCGGCGCGTCGCGCTCCAGCTCGGCGAGCGCGGCCGGGGACAGGCGCGCCACGGTGAGCGGGCCGTCGGAGATCACCGTCTCCCCCCGGTGCCGCCCGCCCAGCGCGGCCAGCTCGCCGAAGTGGTCGCCCGGCCCGAGCCGGCGGAGCGCGAGCTGCTCGCGCCGCAGCGTCGCGGTGCCCTCGAGGACGAGGTACAGGTGCCGGCCCGCGTCGGCGTCGCCGTGCACGCGGGTGCGCGCCGCGAAGGTCAGCCGCTCGGCCCCGGCCAGCAGCCGCTCGCGGCCGGCCGCGTCCAGGCGGGCGAGCAGCGGGCTGCGCTCCAGGGCTGGGGCGGGCGGGCGGGACAGGTCCTGTGGCCGGATGGCCATCCGGTGGGCGCCTCCTGGGCGGGGCCTACGATGCTAGCGCGTCCAGGGTGCGCGCGAAAGCGCACCCCGCCTCTGCGTGCGGCAGGCCGCCGGCGCGGCTCAGAGCACCCGCAGGAACAGGCACTTCAGGTACCGGGTCTCCGGCACGCCCGCGAGCTCGGGGTGGTCGCGGCCGGCACCGCGCCGCTCCAGCACCTGCACCCGGCGCCCGGCGTCGTTGGCGGCGTCGAGCACCAGCTCCTCCAGCATCTCCGGGGAGAGGTGGTAGCTGCACGAGGCGGTCACGAGGACGCCGCCGGGCACCAGCACCTGGAGCGCGCGGAGGTTCACCTCCTTGTACCCGCGCCGCGCCGCCGGCAGCGACTCCTTGTTCTTCGCGAACGCGGGCGGGTCGAGCACCACGAGGTCGAAGGCCGGCTCCTCCTCGGAGCGATCGCGCAGGTAGTCGAAGGCGTTCTCCTCGACGACCTCCAGGTTCTCGGCGCGGTTGAGGGCCGCGTTCTCGCGCAGGAGCCCCGCCGGCACCGGCTGCATCTCGACCGCCGTGACCCGCTCGGCCCGCCGCGCGAGCTGGAGCGCGAAGCCGCCCGCGTAGCTGAAGCAGTCCAGGCAGCGGCCGGTGGCGTACTCGCCCGCGCGCAGGTGGTTCTCGCGCTGGTCGAGGAACGCGCCGGTCTTCTGGCCGGCGAGCACGTCCAGCCTCATCCGGACCTCGCCCTCGCGGTACTCGAGCGGCCCGGGCGCCGGGCCGCGCAGCACGCCCTTCACCTGCTCCAGCCCCTCCAGCTCGCGCACGCGCACGTCGTTGCGCTCCACCACGGTGCGCAGGTCGAGCGCGCCCGCGAGCAGCTCCGCGATGAGCCCCTTGCGCCGGTCGGTCGCGGGCACGAGCGTCTGCACCACCGCCACGTCGCCGTAGCGATCCGCCACCAGGCCGGGGAACAGGTCCGCCTCGCCGTGCACCAGCCGGACGAAGCGGTCCTCCGCGAAGACGCGGCGGCGCAGCGCGATCGCGTCCGCCAGGCGCGCGGCGAGGAAGGCCTCGTCCACCGGCACCTCGTCGCGGGTGACGAGCCGCAGCGCGATCTTGGAGCGCGCCGACCAGAACGCCTTGCCCAGGAACCGCCCGCGCCCGTCCACCAGCGCCACCACGTCGCCCGCCTCGGCGCCGGCCGGGGCCTTCTCCACGTCGGTCCGGTAGATCCAGAAGTGGCCCCGGGCGATCCGCTCGGCGCCGCGGCGCGTGATCGTCACCTTCCGCTCGTCCATGGCGGCACTCCGTACAGGAGGATGCGCTCCGGCGCCAGGGGAGACCGCCGGGGCGCGGCTACACGTCCACCGCCTCCCGGAACGCGGGCTGTCCCTCCGCCTCCTGGAGGCGGCAGGCGGCCATCCGCGCGTCGTGGCCGAACACCACCACGCCGTCGTCCTCGAGCGCCTCGGCCATCAGCACCCGCTTCTCCTCGAGCGTGAGGAGCGGCTGCACGTCCCAGGCCGAGATCCAGGCCGGGCGCAGGTGCAGGTGGGTGGGGATGAGGTCGCCCGCGAACACGAGGTGCGAGCCGTCGCCCTCGAAGCGCGGCAGCTGCAGGCCGGCGGTGTGGCCCTCCGAGACCACCAGGTCCAGGCCGGGGAAGAGCTGCACCTCGCCCTCGACGAGGTGCAGCTGCTCCGACCGCTCCAGCGGCTCGAAGTCCTCGGGCAGGAAGCCGTGCGCGTCCTTCTCGCTCGGCGAGTGGGCCCAGTGCCAGGCGCGGCGCTGCAGGTGGTGCACCGCGCGGGGGAACGCCAGGCGCGGCGCGCCGCCCGCCTCGAGGCGCACCAGGCCGCCGGCGTGGTCGAGGTGGAGGTGGGTGAGGAGCACGTCGGTCACGTCGTCGCGGGCGAGGCCCAGGCGCGCGAGGCCGGCGTCCAGGCCCACGCCGGCGCGGTCCACGGCGTGGCGCTCGAGCCGCCGCGCGTCCCAGCGATCGCCGACGCCGACGTCCACGAGCACCACCCGCCCCGCGTCGCGGTCCACCGCCACCAGGCACCGGGACACGAGCGGCACGCGGTGCAGCGCGTCGGCCGGGAGCTGCCGCTCCCACAGCGGCCGGGGCACCACCCCGAACAGCGCCCCGCCGTCCACCGCGTAGCGGGCGTCCACCAGGCTCGCGACCTCGTACCTGCCGACGCGCATGCCTCGACGCTACACCACGCGCGCGCCGGCCGGATCACCCCGCGACGCGCCGCGCGAGCCGGCGGGCCGTGCAGGCCCGCAAGGGGCGGGCATCGCGTGAGGACCGGCGCCACATAGCCCGCACCCTACGTGCGGCCCCCCGCTGCCCACCCCGAGTGCGGGGCCCACCTTGCAGGCCGGAGGTGTCCGCGTGCCCTATCGTGCCCACTGGATCGCGCTGTTCGTCGTGCTCGCCGGCTCGTTCGCCATCCTGGGCGGCTACGCGCCGAGCATCTACTCGTCCGCGCCGCCGCTGCCGGACCGCGTGATCGGCCCGGGCGGCACGACGGTGATCGACGGCGGCGCCATCCTGCGCGGGCAGAACGTGTGGCAGTCGATCGGCGGCCAGGAGGTCGGCTCGGTGTGGGGGCACGGCGCGTACGTCGCGCCGGACTGGACCGCCGACTGGCTCCACCGCGAGGCGAACGCGATCCTCGACCGGTGGGCGCGGGCGGAGGGCGGGGGCCGGTACGCGACGCTGTCGCCGGAGCGCCAGGCCGCGCTGCGCGAGCGGCTGCGCACCATGCTGCACGAGAACACGTACAGCGAGGACGCCCGCACCATCCGCGTCGGCCCGGAGCGCGCCGCCGCGTTCGAGGAGCTGGCGCGCCACTACGCCGCGGTGTTCCGCGACGGCGTGGACGCGTACGCGATCCCGGCCGGCGCGCTCTCCGACCCGGCGCGGGCGCGCGACATGGCCGCGTTCTTCTGGTGGACGGCCTGGGCCGCGGTCACCGACCGGCCCGGCCAGCAGGTCACGTACACGCAGAACTGGCCGCACGATCCGCTCGTCGGGAACCGCCCCACCGGCCAGGCGGTGGTCTGGAGCGTCATCTCCTTCGTGCTGCTGCTCGCCGGCATCGGCGCGCTGGCCTGGTACCACGGCGGCCGCAAGGAGCCGGAGACCGTCGCGGAGGAGCTGCCCATGCGCGACCCGCTGTTCGGCCTGCGCCCGACGCCGAGCCAGCGCGCCACCGTGAAGTACTTCTGGGTGGCCGCCGCGCTGCTGGTGGTGCAGATCGCGCTCGGCGCGCTCACCGCGCACTACGGCGTGGAGGGCTCGAAGCTGTACGGCTTCCCGCTCGCCGAGATCCTGCCGTACTCGGTGACGCGCACCTGGCACACCCAGCTCGGCATCTTCTGGATCGCCACCGCCTGGCTCGCCACCGGCCTGTACGTCGGACCCGCGGTGTCCGGCTTCGAGCCGCGCGGGCAGCGCCTCGGCGTGAACCTGCTGTTCGTGTCCCTCGTGGTCATCGTGGTCGGCTCGCTGGCGGGGCAGTGGCTCTCGGTGATGCAGCGGCTCGGCGGCGAGAGCTGGTACTGGTTCGGCCACCAGGGCTACGAGTACGTGGACCTGGGGCGCTTCTGGCAGATCTTCCTGTTCGTGGGCCTGTTCCTGTGGCTGGGCCTCATGCTGCGCGCGCTCTGGCCGGCGCTGCGGCGCCCCAGCGCCACCCGGCCGCTGCTGCTCCTGTTCGTCCTCTCCAGCCTCGCCATCGCGCTGTTCTACGGCGCCGGGCTCATGTACGGCCGCACCACCAACCTGGCGGTGGTCGAGTACTGGCGCTGGTGGGTGGTGCACCTGTGGGTCGAGGGCTTCTTCGAGGTGTTCGCCACGGTGGTGATCGCGTTCCTGTTCGTGCGGCTCGGGCTGCTCCACCCGGACAAGGCGACGCGCGCGACGTTCTTCTCCACCACCGTGTTCCTGGCGGGCGGCATCGTGGGCACGTTCCACCACAACTACTTCGCCGGCACGCCGTCGTCGGTGATGGCGCTCGGCGCGACGTTCAGCGCGCTCGAGGTGGTCCCGCTCACGCTGGTCGGGCTGGAGGTCTGGCAGAACATCCGGCTCACCCGGGCGCGGACCTGGGTGAGCGCCTACCGCTGGCCCATCTACTTCTTCGTCTCGGTGGCGTTCTGGAACCTGGTGGGCGCGGGGCTGTTCGGCTTCTTCATCAACCCGCCCATCGCGCTGTACTACATGCAGGGGCTCAACACGACCCCGGTGCACGGCCACGCCGCGCTGTTCGGCGTCTACGGGATGCTGGGCATCGGGCTGATGCTGTTCTGCCTGCGCGCGCTGCGCCCCGGGGCGGCGTGGAAGGAGCGCCCCATGGCCTGGTCGTTCTGGCTCATCAACGCCGGCCTCGCGATGATGGTGATGATCTCGGTGCTGCCGGTCGGCATCCTGCAGACCTGGGCCGCGGTCGAGACCGGCACGTGGTGGGCGCGCAGCGCCGAGTTCATGCAGACGCCGCTCATGAACACGCTGCGCTGGCTGCGCGTGCCCGGCGACACGGTGTTCGCGGCGGGCGCGCTGGTGCTGGGCTGGTTCGTGCTGGGGCTCGCCACCGGCTGGTCGCTGCGCCGCACCGGCCGCGTGGACGAGGGCGCCACCGACGTCACCGAGGAGGAGGCGCCGGCCGACGCCGGCGCCTGAGCGGCCGCCGCGGCGCTACCTCGCGCGCAGGTACTGCTTCGGCCACGGCCCCTCGTGGCCCAGCGCCTTCGAGGCGCGGAGCGGGAACCGCGGGTCGCGGAGCAGCTCGCGGGCGAGCAGCACGAGGTCGGCCTGGCCGGAGCGGATCACGTGGTCCGCCTGCTCGGGCGAGGTGATCATGCCGACCGACCCGGTGGCGATGCCGGCCTCGCGACGGATCCGCTCGGCGAAGCCGGTCTGGTAGCCGGGGCCGGCCGGGATCTTCACGCCCGGGACCAGGCCGCCGGTGGAGACGTCCACCAGGTCCACCCCGAGCCCCTTCAGCGCGCGGCACAGCTCCACCGACTGGTCGGCGTCCCAGCCGCCCTCCGCCCAGTCCGTCGCGGAGATGCGGACCAGCACCGGGAGCTCCTCCGGCCAGGCGGCGCGCACGGCCGCGGTGACCTCGCGCACCAGCCGCGTCCGGTTCTCGAAGCTGCCGCCGTACGCGTCGGCGCGGTGGTTGGTGAGCGGCGAGAGGAACTGGTGCAGCAGGTAGCCGTGCGCGGCGTGCACCTCCACCACCCGGAAGCCGGCGGCGAGGGCGCGGCGCGCGGCGGCGGCGAACGCGTCCACCACGCCGCGGACGCCGGCGAGGTCGAGCGCCCGGGGCGCGGGATGACCGTCGGTGAAGGGCAGCGCGCTCGGCGCCACCGCCTGCCAGCCGCCGTCGGCCGCCGCCACCGGCCCGCCGCCGTCCCACGGGGCGGCGGTGGAGGCCTTGCGGCCGGCGTGGGCGAGCTGGATCCCCATGGCCGCGCCCTGCCCCTCCGCGAAGCGCACGATCCGAGCGAGCGGCTCGATCTGGCCGTCCTCCCACAGGCCGACGTCGAGCGGCGAGATGCGGCCGCGCGCCTCCACGCCGGTGGCCTCGACCAGCACCAGCCCGGCGCCGCCGGTGGCGAACGCGCCGAGGTGGACGAAGTGCCAGTCGTTCGCCCGGCCCTCGGTGGCCGAGTACTGGCACATGGGCGAGGCGGCGATGCGGTTGCGGAGGGTGACGGAGCGGAGCGCGAGCGGGCTGAAGAGGTGCATGCGCATATGGAACGCCGCCCCGCGCGCTCCGCAAGCCAAACGTTCACGCGGCCTGGCGGCCGGCGGGCCGCGGCGGCTCGACGCAGGCCGGCGCGGGCGCGATCTCGCCGCTCCCCCCGGGCACCCGGAACCAGCCCACCGTCCGCGCCAGCTCCTCGGCGTTGTCGGAGAGCGCGGCGGCCGAGCCGGCCAGCTCCTCCGAGGCGGCCGCCTGGCGCTCCGACGCGCCGGCGAGCCCGTGGAGCACCTCGCCGATGGCGCGCGCCGCCTGGTGCTGCCGGCCGGCGGCCTCGGTGATGCGCTGCACGCGCTCGCTGGTGGCGCCGATGGAGGGCAGGGCGCGCGCGATCAGCTCGGCCGCGCGATCCGCCGCGGCCACGCTGCCGCCGGCCAGCTCCCCGATCTCCTGCGCGGCGACGCGGCTCCGCTCGGCCAGGCGCCGCACCTCGGTCGCGACCACCGCGAAGCCGCGGCCGTGCACGCCGGCGCGGGCCGCCTCGATGGCCGAGTTGAGCGCGAGCAGGTTGGTCTGGTACGCGATCTCGCCCACCACGCCGATCTTCTCGGCGATGGCCCGCATCGCGAGCGCCGTCTCCCGCACCGCCTGGGCGCCCTCGCCGGCGTCGCCCGCGGCGCGCCGCGCCAGCTGGTCGGTGGCGCGCGCCTCCGCGGCGGCGCCGTCGATCTCGGTGACGAGCTCGCGCACCGCCTCGCTGGACCGGGCCACGTCGGAGGCCTGCCCGCTCGACGCCTCCGCCAGCGCGCCCGCCACCGTGCGCGTCTCCTCGGCCGCCGAGGCGATCGCCTCCGAGGCCCCGCGGACCTCGCCCACCACCGCGGAGAGCCGGTCGGCCATCCCGGAGAGCGCGTCCAGCACGCGGCCCGGCTCGTCGCGGGCGGCGTCCGGGATGCGGACGGTGAGGTCGCCGGACGCCACCGCGCCGGCGGCGCGCACCGCGCGCGCCAGCGAGCGCCGGACGCCGCGCGCCACCAGCGCCGCGCCGCCCAGGATCACCGCGACGATGAGCGCGCCGGTGCCGAGGACGCGGAGCGCCTCCTGGCGGACCGCCGCGTCGAGGTCGTCCACGTACAGCCCGGAGCCGACCACCCAGCCCCACGGCTGGTACTGCGTCACGAAGGAGATCTTCGGCACCGGCACGGTGCTGCCCGGCTTCGGCCACAGGTAGTCCACGAAGCCGCTGCCGCGCGCGCGCACCGTGCGGACGAACTCCTGGAAAAGCAGCTTGCCGTTCGGGTCGCGGTAGCCGGACAGGTCCTGCCCGTCGAGCTGCGGGTTGGTCGGGTGCATGACCATCCGCGGCTCGAGGTCGTTCACCCAGAAGTACTCGGAGCCGTCGTAGCGGAGCGCGCGGAGCGCCTCGAGCGCCGCGCGCCGCGCCTCGTCGGCGGAGATCTCCCCGCGGGCGGCGCGGGCGCCCTGGTGCTCGACGAGCCCGTGCGCCGCCTCCACCAGCGCCCGGACCTTGGCCTGGCGCTCGGCGAGCATGCGCGCCTCCAGCACGCGGACCGACTGCCACGAGAGCAGGAACAGGCCGGCGGCGCCGGCGAACAGCACCAGGCGAAGGCGGGTGGAGATCGACAGGTTGGCGAGTGCGTGCAGCATCCGTCCTCCAGGGGGCTCCCCGCCCGAGCCCAATGGAAGGTTCATGCCGACGGGTGCGCGATCTCGCACGGGTCGGATCCGCCCGGAGCGTAAATACATGTTTTCAATGGCTTGCCGCGCGTGAAGGGCGCGCTGACCCATACGTAGGGTTCGCCTCGGGGCGGGTGGGGCGAGCCTCCGGGTCGAGGCGGCGGCGCGGCAGGTTACCCGCCGTCGCCGGTGGGCTCGCGCGCACCCGGCTCCACCTCGTCGTCCGCGGCGGGCTCGCCCTCCCGCGGATCGACCGCCCCCAGCTCCGAGGTCCGGACGGAGGCGCCGGGGTCCGGGGCGTCGAAGCCGGCGCGGGGCACGACGTCGTCGCTCCGGGGCGACCGCAGCGCCGGGCCAGCCGCTCCCGGCGCGCGGCGGACGCCGCCTCCGCGCATGTGGGGCCCGCTCCGGTCGGCGCGATCGCGGTAGGTCGGCTCCGGCCGCCCGCGCGCCACCCCCGCCTCCAGCTCGGCGGGGCTCTTCACCTCCACCACCTCCGGCCCGCGCCGCCGCGGCGCCGCGCCGCGCTCGCCGTCGCCGCGCTCGCCGTCGCCGCGCTCGCCGTCGCCGCGCTCGCCGCCGCCCCGCAGGCCGCCGCCCCGCAGGCCGCGCAGCCGCGCCGCCGCCTCCCGGAGCGCCGCGGAGGCCGCGCCGAGGCCGCGCCGCGCCGGCGCCGTCCGCGCCAGGAGCCAGGCGCCCAGGAAGCCGCCCGGGAGCCGGAGGAGCCCGCGACCGAAGAGCGCGCGCGCGAGCAGGAAGCCGGCCGCGGCGCCGGCCGGGCGCTCGGGGCGGCGCGCCGCGGCGGCCCGGACCTGCTGCACCGCGCGGGCCGCGCGCTCGGCGCCCATCGACGCGCGCACCTCCAGGCGCTCGAGCTGCGCGCGCGCCTTCCCCGGCGCCTCGCGCAGCGCCCTCGCGGCGCGCGCCCGCCGCTCCGCCCCGCGCCCCGGCGACAGGAACCACGCCAGCGACGCGACCGCCGAGGCCGCCGCCAGCCCGCCCGCCCCGAGCGCCGCCGCCCGGCCCGTCCGCCCGCGCCGAATCCCGAGTGCCATGCGCCGCCCCCCGTCCGCCCGTCACGCTAACCACGGCGCGCGTGGCCGGGGGCGCCGCCCGCCGGCGAACGCCTTACGGTGACGGTGGTGAGGATCGACGCGCCGCCGGGGCAGCCGGCACCGACCGTCGCGCGGCGCCGGCTCGCCGCCGGGGCCGAGGTGGTGGACGAGGGGGTGCACTTCCGCGTCTGGGCGCCGGCCCGTTCGCGCGTGGAGGTGCGGATCGAGGGCGCGCGCGAGGCCGGCCACCCGCTAGCGCCGGAGCCCGGCGGGTGGCACGCGGGGCTGGTGCCGGGCCTGCGCGACGGGGCGCGCTACCGCTACCGGCTCGACGGCGGGGGCGCCTACCCGGACCCCGCCTCGCGCTTCCAGCCGGAGGGGCCGCACGGGCCCTCCCAGGTGGTGGATCCCTCGCGCTTCCGCTGGACGGACGCGGGCTGGCGCGGGCTCCGGCCGCGCGGGCAGGTGCTCTACGAGCTGCACGTCGGGACGTTCACGCCGGAGGGGACCTGGGCCGCGGCGGAGCGCGAGCTGCTGGCGCTCGCCGAGCTGGGCGTCACCGCCGTGGAGGTCCTGCCGGTCGCGGAGTTCCCGGGCCGGTTCGGCTGGGGCTACGACGGCGTGGACCTGTTCGCGCCCACGCGGCTCTACGGCCCGCCCGACGACCTCCGGCGCTTCGTGGACCGCGCGCACGCGCTCGGGCTCGGGGTGCTGCTCGACGTGGTCTACAACCACCTCGGGCCGGACGGCTGCTACCTGCGGGAGTTCGCGCCGGGCTGGTTCTCCACGCGCTACCACGGCGAGTGGGGCGACCCGCTGAACTTCGACGGCGAGGACGTCGGGCCGGTGCGCGAGCTGGTCGGCGACAGCGCCGCGGCCTGGATCTCCGAGTACCACCTCGACGGCCTTCGCCTCGACGCGACGCAGGGGATGTTCGACGCGTCGGAGGAGCACGTGGTCGCGCTGGTCGCGCGGCGCGCGCGGGCGGCGGCGGCCGCCGCGGGCCGGACCATCCTGGTGGTCGCGGAGAGCGAGCCGCAGGACGCCGCGCTGCTCCGCCCGCGGGCCGAGGGCGGCATGGGGCTCGACCTCGCCTGGAACGACGACCTGCACCACTCGGCGGTGGTCGCGGCCACCGGCCGGCGCGGCGCGTACTACCACGACCACCGCGGCGCGCCGCAGGAGCTCGTCTCGGCGGCGAAGCGCGGCTACCTGTTCCAGGGGCAGCGCTACGCCTGGCAGGGCAAGCGCCGCGGCCGCACCACCCGCGGCCTGCCCCCGCGCGCCTTCGTCGCCTACCTGGAGAACCACGATCAGGTGGCGAACCACCCGCGCGGCGAGCGGCTGCGCGCGCTCACCAGCCCCGGGCGCCACCGCGCCCTCACCGCGCTGCTGCTGCTCGGGCCGTGGACGCCGCTCCTGTTCCAGGGCGCCGAGTTCGGCTCGACGCGGCCGTTCCTCTACTTCGCCGACCACGGGGGCGAGCTCGGGCACCGCGTGCGCGAGGGGCGCGGCGCGTTCCTGCGCCAGTTCCCGGCCGTCGCCGGGCCGGACATGCGCGACGCGCTCCCGGATCCGGCCGACCCGGAGACGTTCGCCCGCTGCCGCCTCGATCCCGGCGAGCGCGCCGCCGGGCGCGAGCTCCGCGCGCTGCACCGGGACCTGCTGGAGCTGCGCCGCCGCACGCCGGCGCCCGGCGACGGCGAGGCGGAGCTGGACGGCGCGGTGCTCGCCCCGGAGGCGCTCTGCCTGCGCTGGCTCGCGGACGGCGCGGGCGACCGGCTGCTCCTCGTGAACCTGGGTCCGGACCTCGAGGCCGACAGCCTGCCCGAGCCGCTCGTCGCGCCGCCCGACGGGCGCGCCTGGCGCGTCGCGCTCTCGACCGAGGACCCGCGCTACGGCGGCGCCGGGACGCCGGCGCTGGACGACGCGGCCGGGTGGACGGTGCCGGCGCACGCCGCGCTCCTGCTCGAGCCGGCGCCGGAGGGCGCGGCATGATCGAGCTGCCGGTGCGGCAGGGCTGGGCGCCGGGCGACGGCGCCGAGGCGCTGCTGGAGCGCGAGTGGCTGGTCGCGAACGGGCTGGGCGGGTACGCCAGCGGCACGCTCGCGGGCGCCTGCACGCGCCGGTACCACGGGCTGCTCGTGGCCGCGCTGCCGGGCGTCGGGCGCGCGGTGATGCTCTCGCACCTGTCCGACCGGGTCCGGCTCGCGGATGGCCGGAGCATCCGGCTGGCCGGGGACGAGCGGTCGGTGGGGCTCGCGCTGCACGGCGCCGAGCACCTCCGCGGCTTCCGGCTCGAGGGCGGGCTGCCGGTGTGGACCTACCGGCTCGACGGGGCGGTGCTGGAGCGGCGCGTGGCGCTCGTGCACGGCCAGAACACGGTCCACGTCTCCTACCGGCTCCTCGACGGCGACGGCCCGGTGCGGCTCACGCTGCGGCCCGGCGTTCACTTCCGCCCGCACGACGCGCCCGTGTCCGGGCCGGTGCCGGCCTACCGCCTGGTGGCGGCGCGGGGCCGGTTCGAGGTCGCCGGCGACGACCCGCGCTTCCCGCCGCTGCGCCTGCTGCTGCACGGCGCGCGCGCCGCGTTCACGGTCGAGGAGGAGCGGCTCGCCGAGGTGGTCTACCGCGTGGAGGCGAGCCGCGGCTACGACACGCAGGGCGACCTGTTCAGCCCCGGCTTCTTCCGCGTGGACCTCGGGCGCGAGGCGCCGGTGACGCTGGTCGCGTCCACCGAGCCGTGGGACCAGGTGACCGCGCTCGCGCCCGACGAGGCGCTCCGGGCCGAGCGCGCGCGGCGGGAGGCGCTGCTGGCGCGCGCGCCGGAGGCGGCGCGGCAGGGCCCCGCGGCCGAGCTGGTGCTCGCCGCCGACGCGTTCGTGGTGGCGCCGGCGGGCCGGGTGCAGGAGGAGGCGCGGGCGGAGGGCGACGCGCCGCGCACCGTGATCGCCGGCTACCACTGGTTCACCGACTGGGGCCGCGACACGATGATCTCGCTGGAGGGGCTGGCGCTCTGCACCGGCCGCGCGCGCGACGCCGCCGCGATCCTCCGCGCGTTCGCCCGCCACGTGCGCGACGGGCTCATCCCCAACCTGTTCCCGGAGGGCGACGCGGAGGGGCTGTACCACACCGCCGACGCCACGCTCTGGATGTTCCACGCGGTGGACCGGTACGTGCGGGCCACCGGCGACCGGCAGCTCCTGCGCCGGCTGCTGCCGGCGCTCCGGGACGTGGTCGCGCACCACCAGCGCGGCACGCGGTTCGGCATCGGGGTGGACCCGCAGGACGGGCTGCTCCGCCAGGGCGAGCAGGGCTACCAGCTCACCTGGATGGACGCGAAGGTGGAGGGCTGGGTGGTGACCCCGCGCCGCGGCAAGGCGGTCGAGATCAACGCGCTGTGGTTCAACGCGCTCGCGAACCTGGCGCGCTGGCTCGAGGAGGAGGGGGAGGGCGAGGCCGCCCGCGCGGCGGCGGAGGCGGCCGCGCGCGCCCGCGCGTCCTTCAACCGGCGCTTCTGGAACGCGCCGGGGCGGCAGCTCTTCGACGTGGTGGACGGCGAGGACGGCCGGGACGATCCCGCCTGCCGGCCCAACCAGCTCCTCGCCATCTCGCTGCCCAGCCCGGTGCTCGAGCGCGACCGCTGGGCGCCGGTGCTCGAGACGGTCCGCGAGCGGCTGCTCACCCCGGTGGGCCTGCGCTCGCTCTCCCGCGATCACCCCGAGTACAAGGCGACGTACCACGGGGACCTGCGGACCCGCGACGCCGCCTACCACCAGGGCACGGTGTGGAGCTGGCTCGTGGGCCCGTGGGTGGACGCGTGGCTGCGCGTGCACCCGGGCGACCTCGACGGCGCGCGGCGGGCGCTCGACGGGCTCGTCGGCGAGCTCGGCCACGCCTGCCTCGGGCAGATCTCGGAGGTGTTCGACGCCGAGCCGCCGTTCACGCCGCGCGGCTGCGTGGCGCAGGCGTGGGGCGTCGCGGAGCTGCTGCGGTCGCTGCTGCGCGTCTCCGGGGCCGCCGCGGCTCAGGAGCCGGGGTCGCGGTCGGGATCCGGCCGCGAGCTCGGGTAGTCGCTCTGCTCGCCGAGCAGCTCCGGCGCCTCCTCGCGCTCGGGCGCCGGGACCACGCCCGCGCGCCGCGGCGGCACGTCGTCCGGCTCGCGCCGCTCGCCCGGCACCCGCAGGTCTCCCGGCCCCTTCGCCCCGCCGGCGGGCACGCTCGCCCCGCCCGTCTCGCGCCGCTCGGCCGCCTCGCGCGCCCGGTCGGCCGCCTCGTCCGTCCACTCGTTCTCGGCCATGCCCCACGCTGCGCATCCGGCCGCGCTCGCGCCGCGCGGGGCGCCCCTGCATCTTCTCGTGCGCGCGGCCGCCCCGGCCGCCATGTCCGGCCGGCACCCCGCGACGGAGGAGAGGCCATGCTTCGCACCACGCAGGACGTCGTCGAGCTGCGCCGCTGGGCCGAGGCCCGCGAGGCACGCCCGTGCCGCGAGGAGGCGAGCGGGCGGCTCGCGCTGGCCATGCCGGGCGAGTCCTGCCCCGCGGCGATGCGCGAGGTCGGCTGGGACGAGTTCGAGCCGGCCTTCGCCTGGATCCGCGCGGTGGCCGTCTACGACGACGCGCCCGGCGGCCGCCGCTGGTTCGTGGGCGCCTACGACGAGGCGCACGCGTTCGTCGCGTCGTGCCGGACCCGCGGCCTCGGGCGCGGGGAGGGCGCCGGCGCCGCGCGCTGACCGACCGGCCGACCCCGGCTCAGCGGCTCCCGGTCGCGCCCTGCGCCGGCATCGCGTCGAGCGCGCGGGCCGCGGCGCGGACGAGCGGGGTGGCGGAGACGGGCGAGCCGGTGGCCTTCTTCATCCACAGGTCGGGCGAGACCGCGCCCACCGTGGTCATCCGCTCGACCTCCGAGCCCAGCGTCGCGCCCTTCGGCAGCGCGGCGAGGTGGTCCTCGATCTGCGCGGAGATGAGGCGGCCCACCGGGTAGTCGGGGACGTAGAGGACGTTCGAGACGATGTGCGAGTAGATGGCGAGCAGCGGGACGTCGCGGGCGCCGAGCACCGGCGCGTACCAGCGGTTCCACACGTCGCGCGCGATCCCGAGCGTCGCCTCGCGGAGCTGCGCCGGGGTGGCCTGCGGGTGCGCGTACATCCACTTCCAGATCCCGAGGTCCACCAGCGCCACGCCGGAGATCTCGTAGGCGTCCCACAGGTCGCTCACCGCGCGCAGCCGCTGCTCCTCCGCGCCCGGCCCCGGCAGCCCCAGCACCTCGAGGTCGCGCGCCTGGAACACGAACGCGATGGCCTCGGTGAAGGCGGTGTTCGGCACGCCCTGCAGCAGCGTCGAGTCCACGCCGTAGAGCGAGAACGTCTGCTCCACGTTGTGGCCCAGCTCGTGGACCGCGATGTTGAAGCCCTTGTAGTCCATGCCGTCCGGGCCGACGCGGGTGCGCAGGTGGGCCTGGTCGCCGCGGCGCGCCGCGCCCATGGCGTGGCCCGAGCCGCGGGCCGGGTCCACCGCGATCCGCTCCGCCAGCCAGGCGGCCTTCTCCGGCGCGAACCCGAGCCGCTGGAGCACGTTCGGGAGGTCCTTCGCGAACGCGGCCGGCGTCGGGTAGCGCTTGCGCGTCATCGTGTCCAGCTCCGCCTCCGACTGGCGCGCGCGCGGCTTGAAGCCCGGGTACCAGATGTCGAACGGCTCCAGCTTGCGCCCGAGGCGCGCCTCGATGAGCGCCGCGATGCGCTTGATCTCCGGCGCGCCCAGCACCTCCTCCAGCATCGCGACCACCCGCGCCTCGGGCAGCTCGCGCTCCAGCTCGAACTTGCGGGCGATGAGCGTGGGCGCCGAGGGCGAGTACGGGTCCGCGGCGCGCTGCGCCCGGAAGTTCGCGAGGATGCGCGCGTAGCGCTGGTCGGCCTCGCGCGCGCCGTCCACCTTCGCGCGCGGCTTCGCCCCGCCCTCGATCTCGTCGGCCGGCGCCGGGCGCACCGCGTTGGTCCACGGGTTCCAGTCGGCGGTCGGGTCGTTCACCACCGCGGCCGGGATGGTCTGCGTCACGATCCGCTCCATCACCTTGGCGATGGCGCGCTGCCGCGCGAGGCCCTGCGGGTCGGCGTACTGCGCCTTCAGCTCGTCGCGCAGGTTCCAGTGCGAGAGCAGCCGCTTGCCCTTCGGGAAGAGGCGCGCCCCCTGGTCGTCCACCAGGTGGTGCACGTAGACGTTGTAGTCGGCGATGTAGAGGTCGGCGTCCGCGCCGGCCTTCGCGATCTCGCGGTTCACCGCGGCGGGCACGCGGCGCGCGAAGCGGTTCGCGAGCCGCGCCTCGGCCCACTGGCGCCGCGACCAGCCCTCGCCCTGGCGGAGCCGCTCGTCGAGCGTGGTGAGCGGGAAGTTGAGCAGCGCCGCGAACGCGATCTTCCCGTCGAACAGGTCGTCCACCACGTGCGCCGAGGGGTCGTACGCGGCCAGCAGCCCGTCCACCGGCTGCATGGGCCCGACGTCGAGCTGCGCGAACGAGGAGAGCGTCCGGGCGATCTCCAGGCCGTTCCCGTCGAGCGCCTCGAAGCTCGCCTCGAAGCGCTTGAACGTCTGGTCGAGATCGCTCCCGCGCGGGCGGAACTGCTCCACGCACAGCGCCTCGAAGGCCTTCGCGTCGCCGTCGGCGGGACGCCAGAAGGCGGCGGCCTGGGCGGCGCCGCGGGCGGCGCGATCCCGCTCGGGCTCGCCGTGCTTCGCGACCAGGGCGGCGGTGCAGCGCTCGACGGCGCGGGCGAGGGCGGGCGGGGGCTTCGGGGCGGCGGTCATGGCGAGGGCGACCAGGGTCGCGGCGGCGAGGGACATGGGCGCGCACTCTACCGCGAACCCTTCCCGGCGTTCCCGGCCTCTCACGCCTGCAATGAGGGGCGCCGCACGCCCCCGAAGGAGACACGTCATGACCGCCGAACGCGGTGTCCGCATCCTCGCCGGGACCTTCGTCCTCGTCTCGCTCCTGCTGGGCGCCCAGGCCAGCCCGCTGTTCGTGAACGCGAGCTGGCTCTGGCTCACCGTCTTCGTGGGCGCGAACCTGTTCCAGAGCGGCTTCACCGGCTTCTGCCCGGCCGAGATCATCATGCGGAAGGCCGGCCTGCGGGGCGCCCCCGTCCCCGCGCCGTCGCAGCGCTGAGCCCCGCCGCACGCAGGCCGGGACCGCCCTCCCTTCGGCGGGCGTGCCCGGCCTGCGCTCCGCGTTGACCGGGCGGATCGCCTGCGCTAAACGCGCGGACGACCATGCGCCGGACCCACCGCGGACTCACCGTCGTCGCCCTGCTCCTCGGGATGTTCCTCGCCGCGATGGAGATGACGGTCGTCTCGACCGCCATGCCGTCGGTGGTGGGGGAGCTGGGTGGGCTGGCGCTGTACGCCTGGGCCTTCGCCGCCTACATGCTCACCGCCACGGTGAGCGTGCCCATCTACGGCAAGCTCGCCGACCTGAAGGGCCGCAAGGTGGTGATGCTGTTCGGGCTCGCGCTGTTCGTGGCGAGCTCGATCGCCTGCGGGATGGCCCGGTCGATGGAGGCGCTGGTGGCCGCGCGGGCGCTGCAGGGCCTGGGCGCCGGCGCGATCCAGCCCGTCACGCTCACCATCGCCGGCGACCTGTTCGAGCCGGAGGAGCGCGCGCGCATCCAGGGGGTGTTCGGCGCGGTCTGGGGGCTCGCCGGCCTGGTCGGGCCGCTGCTCGGCGGCGCGATCGTGCACCTCGCCTCCTGGCGCTGGGTCTTCTGGCTGAACGTGCCGTTCGGCCTCGGCTCGGCGCTGGTGCTGGCGCTCGTCTACCACGAGCGGCCCGAGCGCCACGCCCACCGGCTCGACGTCGCCGGGGCGGCGCTGCTCTCGATCGCGGTGGTCTCCGCGCTGCTCGCGGTGCGCTCGCCCGCCACCGGGCTGCTGGCGCTGCCGCTCGGCGCCGTCGCGCTGGCGGCGTTCCTGGCGGTGGAGCGGCGGGCGCCGGAGCCGCTCCTCCCGCTCGACCTGTTCCGCGACCGGGTCATCGCCGTGTCGTCGGCGGCGAATGCGCTGCTCGGCGCGGCGATGCTGGGCATGGTCACGTTCGTGCCGCTGTGGGTCCAGAGCGTGCTCGGCGGGACGCCCACGCAGGCGGGCAGCGCCATCGCGCCCATGGCGGTGGGGTGGCCCATCTGCAGCGCGCTGTCCGGGCGGCTCCTCCCGCGCACCGGCTACCGCGCGCTGGTCCGCGCCGGCATGGGCCTCACCGCGGTCGCCGCCGGGGCGCTGGCGCTGCTGCTCCGCCCGGGCGTGCCGCTCCTCGTGCCCCAGGCGCTCGCGTTCGCGTACGGCGCCGGCATGGGCCTGGCCTCCACGCCGCTCGTCATCGCGGTGCAGGCCAGCGTGCCCTGGAACCGGCGCGGCGTCGCGACCGCCACCACCATGTTCTTCCGCACCATCGGCGGCACGCTCTCGGTGGGCGTGCTCGGCGGCGTGCTCGCGCACGCGCTCGCGAGCGGCGGCGCCGACGGGGCGCTGGTCTCGCGCCTGCTCGGGCCGGAGCGGGCGTCGATCGACGCGGGCGTGCTCGCGCCGCTCGCGGGGGCGCTGCAGGGCGCCATGGGCAGGATCTTCGCGGCGGTGGCGGTGATCGCCGGCGCGGCCTTCGCCGTGGGCCTGCGCTTCCCGCGCCTCGCGCTCGCGGCGCGGACCCCGGAGCGCGCCGGCGCCCCTCCGGCCCCGGACCGCCCGTGAGCCGGCCCGCCCGCGACGTCGCGACCCTGTTCGCCACCCGGGCCGTCCGGCTGTTCGCGTACGGCCTGCTCTCGGTGGTGCTGGTGCTGCACCTCGAGGCGGCCGGGCTCGACCAGCCGCGCATCGGCGCGCTGCTCACGCTCACGCTGCTCGGCGACACCGCGCTCTCGCTGTGGATCACGACGCGCGCCGACCGGATCGGCCGCCGCCGCATGCTCGTGCTCGGCGCGCTCCTCATGGTGCTCGCCGGCGCCGCGTTCTCCGCCACCACCGCGTTCCCGCTGCTGCTCCTCGCGGCCACCGTCGGCGTGATGAGCCCGTCCGGCAACGAGGTGGGGCCGTTCCTCGCCATCGAGCTGGCGGCGCTCACGGAGGCGGTGCCCTCGCAGCGGCGCACCGCGACGTTCGCCTGGTACCAGCTGGCCGGCGCGCTGGCGACCGCGCTGGGCGCGCTCGCCGGCGGCGCGCTCGCCGGCGCGCTGCAGCGCCGCGGCCTCGCCCCGCTCGCCTCCTACCGCGCCGTCACCGCGCTGTACGGGGCGCTCGGCCTGGTGCTCGCGGCGGCGTTCCTGCGGCTCACCCCGCGCGTCGAGACCGCCCCGCGCTCCGCGGCCTCGCCGCGCGCCGCGTTCCTCGGGCTGCACCGCTCCCGCCGCACCGTGCTGGAGCTCTCCGCGCTGTTCTCGCTGGACGCGTTCGCGGGCGGCCTGGTGGTGCAGAGCTTCGTGGCGTGGTGGTTCCACCGCCGCTTCGGCGCCAGCCCGGCCACCATCGGCGCGATCTTCTTCGGGGCGAACGTGCTCGCCGGGATCTCGGCGCTGTCCGCCTCGGCCATCGCGCGGCGCATCGGCCTCGTGAACACCATGGTGGCGACGCACCTGCCCTCGAACCTGCTGCTGGCGCTGGTGCCGCTCATGCCCACGCTGCCGCTCGCCATCGGCGTGCTGCTGCTGCGCTTCTCCATCTCGCAGATGGACGTCCCGACGCGCCAGTCCTACACGGTCGCGGTGGTGGATCCCGACGAGCGCTCCGCCGCGGCCGGGGTGACCGGCATCGCGCGCACGGTGGGCTCGGCGCTCGCGCCGGCGCTGGCGGGCCCGCTCTACGCCGGCGCCGGCGCGCTGGCGAGCGTCCCGTTCCTGCTCGCGGGCGGCCTCAAGGTCCTCTACGACCTGCTGCTCTGGCGGCGCTTCCGCGCGCTGCGCCCGCCCGAGGAGCGCTGACCGCGGGCGGCCTCAGAACCCCTGCGCGATCCGCAGCCCGGCCGCGAACGCGTCGAGGCGCTGCCGCTCGCCGAACAGGTGCGGCCGCAGCACGGTGAAGCGCCCCTCCACGCCGAGCGAGGTGTGGCGCGCCACCTTCACCATGGCCGCGAGCGCGCCCCAGCCGCCGAGCGACGCGTCCTCCTCCTTCTCGCTCGCGACCGCGGTGGTGGCGCTGCTGGCCACGTCGCGCTCCGCGCTCAGGAAGTGCACCGCGACGCCGGCCGCGGCCGAGAGCTCCACCGGGCCCACCGGCAGGAACGCGCGGAGCCCGCCGCCGACCGGCACGTCCCACAGCCGCGGCTCCACCGTGCGCTCGACCCCGGCGGCGTCGCGGACCGCCGCGGCGGCGGAGGACGGGCGGGCCACGCCGGCGCCCATCTCCGCGCCGAGCCAGGGGAGCAGGCGGAGGCCGAGCGTGAGCTCGCCCTCCGGGCCGGGATCGAGGCCGGCCATGGACGGGCCGGCCGGGAGCCAGGCGCCGGCGCGGAGCGCCAGCACCTGCGCGTCGGGGCCGTCGTCGTCGGCCCGGGCGGCCGGGGCCGCGACGACGGCGAGGACGGCGGCGAGGCAGGCGAGTGCGAGCGGTCTCATGCCGGCGAGCGTGGCACGGACCGGGGCCGCCGTCACGCGCGGCGCGCGGCGGCGAAGCCGCGTTCGAGGTCCTCGCGGAGGTCGTCCACGGCCTCGATCCCGGCGGACACGCGGATGAACCCGTCCGCGATCCCGAGCGCCTCGCGCGTCTCCTTCGGCACCGAGGCGTGGGTCATGATCGCGGGGTGCTCGATGAGGCTCTCCACGCCCCCGAGCGACTCGGCGCACGCGAAGATCCGGACGTGCTCGAGGAACGCGCGCGCCGCCGGCAGGCCGCCGCGGATCACGAACGTGAGCATGCCGCCGAAGCCCTTCATCTGCCGGGCGGCGAGCGCGTGCTGCGGGTGCGAGGCCAGGCCCGGATAGGTGACCCGCTCCACCTGCGGGTGGCCGTCGAGGAAGCGCGCCAGCGCCAGCGCGTTCTCGGCGTGGCGCTGCATGCGGACGTGCAGCGTCTTCAGGCCGCGCAGCACCAGGAAGCTGTCGAGCGGCCCGGGCACGCCGCCGACCGCGTTCTGCAGGAACGCGAGCCGCTCGTGCAGCGCGTCGTCGGAGGTCACCACCGCCCCGCCGATCACGTCGGAGTGGCCGTTCAGGTACTTGGTGGTGGAGTGGGCGACGAGGTCGATGCCGAGCTCGAGCGGCCGCTGGAAGTACGGGGTGGCGAAGGTGTTGTCCACCACCGTGCGCGCCCCGTGCGTCCTCGCGATCCGCGCCACCTCGGCGAGGTCCACGATCTTCAGCATCGGGTTGGTGGGGCTCTCGATCCACACCAGCCGCGTGTTCGGGCGCAGCCCGCGCTCCACGTTGCGCGGGTCGCTCATGTCCACGTACGAGAACTCCAGCCCGTGGCGCCGGAACACCTTGTCGAAGATGCGGAAGGTGCCGCCGTACACGTCGTCCGAGGCGAGCACGTGGTCGCCCGACTGCAGCAGGTGGAGGATGGCGTCGGTGGCGGCCAGGCCCGAGGCGAACGCGAGCGCGTGCCGCCCGCCCTCCAGCGCCGCCAGGCAGCCCTGGAGCGCGTCGCGGGTCGGGTTGCGGGTGCGCGAGTACTCGAACCCCTTGTGCACGCCCGGCGAGGCCTGCACGTAGGTCGAGGACAGGTACACCGGCGTCATGATCGCGCCGGTGGTCGGATCCGGCGCCTGGCCGGCGTGGATGGCGAGGGTGTCGAACCCGGGCTTCGTCTCGGCGTCGGCCATGGTCGCTCCGTGGGAGGGGCGGCGCGGCTACCGGAGCCGCTGCGCCAGGAACTCGATGAGGTCGATCTTGGTCACGATGCCGGTGACCCGATCGCCCTCCTTCACGACCGCCACGTGGTCGTCGTTGAAGATGTCGCGCAGGCGGGCGAGGGCGGTGTCCGGCTCCACCACGCCCTGCAGCGGCTGCACCAGCGGCTCGACCACCTCGGTGAGGCGGTGCTTCCCCTCGATGAGGAAGTTGAGCAGGTCGTACTCGTGGATCATGCCGATGGCGCGGCCGGTGTCGTCCACCACCGGCATCTGCGAGATGTCGTGCTCCTTCATCTTCTTCACCACCGCCTCGACCTTGTCGGTCTTGCGCGCGGAGATGACCTCGCCGCGGCGGCGGCCGAGCACGTCCTTCACGGTGGCCGCGGACACCGGGCCGCCCGCGCCCACCGGGAAGCCGTTGTCGCGCATCCACTCGTCCGAGTAGAACTTCGAGATGTAGGCGCGCCCGCCGTCGGGCAGCGGCACCACGATCACCTTGCCCTTGCCGAGCTCCTTCGCGAGCTTCACCGCGACGTGCACCGCCGCGCCGGAGGAGCCGCCGGCGAGGACGCCCTCCTCGCGGGCGAGCCGCCGCGCCATCACGAAGGAGTCGGCGTCGTTCACCTGGCGGACGTCGTCGAGGACCGAGAGGTCCATGGCGCCGCACATCATGTCCTCGCCGATGCCCTCCACCTTGTAGACGTGGGGGTGCGAGAGCTTCCCGGTCTTGAACATCGAGTGGTACACGGAGCCGATCGGGTCCACGCCGACGTTGAGGATGGCGGGGTTCTTCTCCTTGAAGAACTTCCCGCAGCCGCTCATGGTCCCGCCGGTGCCCAGGCCCGCCACGAACGCGTCGAGGCGGCCGCCGGTCTGCTCCCAGATCTCCGGGGCGGTGAGCTGGTAGTGGGCCTCGACGTTGTCGAGGCTGTGGTACTGGTTCACGTAGAAGCTGTTGGGCGTCTCCGCCGCGATGCGCTTCGCCACCGAGTAGTAGCTGTCGGGCGAGTCGGCCGGCACGTTGGTCGGCGTCACGATCACCTTCGCGCCGAACGCCTTCAGCGTGTCCTGCTTCTCCTTCGACATCTTGTCCGGCATGGTGAACACGCAGCGGTACCCCTTCACCGCCGCCGCCATGGCCAGGCCCACGCCGGTGTTGCCGCTCGTGTTCTCGACGATGGTGCCGCCGGGCCGGAGCAGGCCGGAGCGCTCCGCCTTCTCGAGGATGTGCACCGCCATGCGGTCCTTGATGGAGCCGCCGGGGTTCAGGTACTCGAGCTTCACGAGCACGGTCGCGTCGTCCGGACCGGTGAGCTTCTGCAGGCGGACGAGCGGCGTGTGCCCGATCGCGGAGAGGACGGTCTCGTGGTAGGCCATGGGGGCTCCGGATCCGGAAAGATCGACGGGAATCCCGGCGTTATAGGCAGGCGGCGTGACCCCCGTCAACGCGCCGGACCGGTCCGGCGCGAGCCAGAGGAGAGGCCCACGGCATGAGCGAACCCGAGCAGACCGAGGCCCGCGTGCGCGCGGCGGTGGCGCGCGCCACCGGCGAGGACGTCTCCCGCGCGCCGGTGCGGCGCCTGGCCGGTCACGCGTCGCTGCGGAGCTACTGGCGAGTCGGCGAGCGCCCGCGCTCGCACGTGGTCATGGTGATGCCGCCGGACGCGAAGCCGGAGGAGGTCACGAAGGGCGGCGCGCCCGCGGTGAACCCGTTCGTGGACGTGCAGCGCTACCTGGCCGGCCTGGGCGTGCGCGTGCCCGCCATCCTCTCCTTCGAGGAGGCCGAGGGGCTGATGGTGCTGGAGGACCTCGGCGACGAGATGCTCGAGACCCGCCTGCTCGCCGGCGCGCCCCGGGCGCGCCTGTACGAGGACGCCATCGACCAGCTCGCCCGGCTCCGCGCCGCGGCCGAGGCCCGGCCGGGCGGGTGCGTCGCGTTCACGCGCGCGTTCGACGAGGAGCTGTACCGGTGGGAGCTGGATCACTTCCTGGAGTGGGGGCTCGAGGCGTGGAAGGGCGCGCGGCTCTCGCCGGAGGAGCGCGCGGTGGTCGATCGCGACTTCGACCGGATCGCCGCGGCGCTCGCGGCGGAGCCGCGCGGGTTCACCCACCGCGACTACCAGTCGCGCAACATCATGGTGCTGCCGTCCGGCGCGCAGGCGGTCATCGACTTCCAGGACGCGCTGCTCGGGCCACGCCAGTACGACCTCGTGGCGCTGCTGCGCGACAGCTACGTGGAGCTAGAGCCCGAGCTGATCGAGGCGCTGCTTCGCCGCTGGCTGGACCGGTTCGCCGCCGCCGGCGGACCGCGGCTCGAGTACGGGCCGTTCCGCGCCACGTTCGACCTGCTCACCGTGCAGCGCAAGCTGAAGGACGCCGGCCGCTTCGTGTTCATCGACCGCGTGAAGGGGAACCCGGGCTTCCTGGTCTCCATCCCGGCCTCGCTGCGCTACGTGCGCGAGGCGCTCGCGCGCCGTCCCGAGCTGGCCGAGCTGCAGCGCGTGCTCGCGCGCCACGTGCCCGAGCTGGCGCCCTGAGCCGCGCCCCGGGCGCCGCTGCGCGCCATCACTGACAGGGCAAGAACGGGGCCGTCCCGCGGACCCTGGGTTGACCCATACCCGATCGCGGCTGGGACGACGGTACCTGCCCCCGACGGTCCCAAGCGTGCGGGACCTGGGCGTTCCGGCGTCCGGCTTCCACCCGGCGCGTGCGGCGCGGTGCCGCAGCCGGGGCGGGCGCCTGCTTGCACTCGGGGCCGGGCCGTTGGCGCGTCCGCGCCGGGAGGATGTGTGAGAGACCTGTCGATCCGAGTCCGCCTGCTCCTCGCCTTCGGCCTCATGGCGCTGACGACCGCGGCGGTGGCCGCGTCCGGCTACTGGGGCACCGAGCGCATCACCGCGGTCACCTCGGCGATGCTGGCCGGCGACGCGCAGATGGCGCGCCACGCCGACGACGCCCGCGCCGCGGTGCTGGGCCTGCGCCGCTTCGAGAAGGACATCCTCATCAACATCGAGGACGCCGCCGAGGTGGCCGACTACTCCCAGAGGTGGGGGGGCGAGCTCTCGACGCTCCGGTCCGCGCTCGCCGAGCTGGATCGGCTCGCCGACGGCGAGGACCGTGCGCGGATCTCGGCGATCCAGCGGCAGATCGAGGCGTACACCGCGGGGATGGGGCGGCTCCTGGCCGAGATCCGGGCCGGCAAGCACGGGTCCACCGACTCCGGCAACGCCGCGGCGGCCGCCTTCAAGGAGCCGGTGCGGGCCCTGGTGGAGGAGACCGACGCGCTGGCCGAGCAGCACATGAGCCAGATGCAGGCCCAGGCCGGCGTGATCGGCGGGGTGGCGTCGTCGGTGCGGACCACGCTGGTCCTCACGCTGCTCGCCGCGGTGGTGTTCGGCGCCGTGCTCAGCGTGATCATCACGCGCTCGGTGGTGACGCCGGTGGCCGGCGTGGTGGTCGCGCTCGAGCGGATGGCGCAGGGCGACCTGCGCGAGCTCCCCACGGTGGATCGGGCCGACGAGGCCGGGCGGCTCCAGGCGGCCATGCGCGCCACCGCGGAGCGCATCGCCACGGTGATCGCGGAGGTGCGCGGCGGCGCGGAGGCGCTCACCGGCGCGTCGGCGCAGGTGTCGGCCACGGCGCAGTCCCTCTCGCAGGGCACCGGCGAGCAGGCCGCGAGCGTGGAGGAGACCACCTCGTCGCTCGAGGAGATGAGCGCGTCGATCACGCAGAACGCGGAGGCCGCCCGGCAGTCGGAGGCGATGGCGAAGTCGGGCGTGCGCAGCGCCGACGCCGGCGGCGCTGCGGTGAAGGAGACGGTCGAGGCGATGCGCGCGATCGCCGAGCGGATCGGGATCGTGGAGGAGATCGCCTACCAGACGAACCTGCTCGCGCTGAACGCGGCCATCGAGGCGGCGCGGGCCGGCGAGCACGGCAAGGGCTTCGCGGTCGTCGCGACGGAGGTCCGCAAGCTGGCCGAGCGCGCCCAGAAGGCGGCGCAGGAGATCGGCGGGCTCGCGTCCTCGTCGGTGGCGGTGGCGGTGCGCTCCGGCGAGATGATCGCCGAGCTGCTCCCGGCCATCCGCAAGACGTCCGACCTGGTGCAGGAGGTGGCGGCCGCCTCGCAGGAGCAGTCGGCCGGGGTGTCGCAGGTCTCCAAGGCCATGTCCACGGTGGACCAGGTCACGCAGCGGAACGCGTCCGCCGCGGAGGAGCTGTCCTCCACCGCCGAGGAGATGGCCTCGCAGGCGGAGGCGCTGCAGCAGCTCATGAGCTTCTTCCAGCTCGCGGCCGATCACCGCGCCCCCGGCCAGGCCGCCCCCCGCGCGCAGCACGCCGCGGTGCCGCGCCTGCCGGCTCCCGCGCCGCTGCCGCGCCCCGCGCCGCGGCCGGCGCCGGCCGCGCCCGAGGCCCCGGCGCTCGCCGCGCGCAACGGCAAGGTCGGCGACGGCGAGTTCCGGCGGTTCTAGGCGGCGCGGGCCGCGCTGCCCGGCGCTCGAGGGCGAAACGAAGACGGGCGGGCCCGGAGGGGCCCGCCCGCGCGGCTTCGGGGCGGCGTCGAGGAGGGGCCGCCGCCCGGGACGCTACTCGGCGCCGACGCCGAGGTACGTGCGGAGCTTCTCGTCCTCGAACTTGTCCTGCGCGCCCTGGTCGGCGGTCACGAGGGACACCACGATGCCCGCGACGAACGCGGCCGTCATCGAGAAGATGGCCGGGTTCTTCCACGGCAGGATGCCGTAGGGCTTGCCGGCGGCGTCGAGGTGGTGGAACACCTCGCCCCAGACCGTGGGCGACAGCAGGATCATGATGCAGGACGAGAACGCGCCCACCAGGATGGACCAGACCGCGCCCATGGTGGTGAAGCGCTTCCAGACGATCGACATGAGCAGCGCCGGGAAGTTGGCGCTGGCCGCGATGGCGAACGCGAGGCCCACCATGAAGGCCACGTTCTGGCCCTTGAAGAGGATGCCCAGGCCCACCGCGAAGATGCCGAACACAACGGTGGCGGTCTTGGCGGCCTTGACCTGCTCCTCCTCCGTCGCGTGCCCGCCCTTGATGACGTTCACGTAGATGTCGTGCGAGTAGGCCGACGCGCCGGCCAGCGTGAGGCCGGCCACCACCGCGAGGATGGTCGCGAACGCGACCGCCGCGATGAAGCCGAGGAAGCCGGAGCCGAGCAGCTGCTCCGCCAGGATCGGCGAGGCCATGTTGCCGCCCTTGTCGATCGAGGTGATGAACGCGCGCCCGCCGGGGGTGAGCACCGCCGCGCCGAAGCCGACGATCGGGATGATCAGGTAGAAGTAGCCGATGAGGCCGGTGGCGTAGAGCACCGACTTGCGGGCCGCCTTGGCGTCCGGGACGGTGTAGAAGCGCATCAGGATGTGCGGCAGGCCGAGCAGGCCGAACATGAGCGCGAGGCCCAGGGAGACCGCCTCCACCGGGTTCGCGACGAAGCCGCCCGGCTCGAGCGAGGGCTGGCCGTACTGGTCCACCACCGCCTTGTAGAGGTTGCCCGGGTTGAAGCCGAACCTCGCGAGCACGAGGCCGGTGAGGATGGTCACGCCGAACAGCAGCAGGCCGGCCTTGATGATCTGCACCCAGGTCGTGGCGAGCATGCCGCCGAACAGCACGTACGCGAGCATGACCACGCCGACGATGATCTCGGCGATCTCGTACTTCAGGCCGAACATGAGCTGGATGAGGGCGCCGGAGCCCACCATCTGGGCGATGGTGTAGAAGAGCACCGTCAGGATGCCGCCGATGGCCGCCGCGATGCGGACCGGCTTCTGCCGCAGGCGGAACGCGACCACGTCGGCGAAGGTGAACTTGCCGAGGTTGCGGAGCGGCTCGGCCACGAGGAACATGAGCGCCGGCCAGCCGACGAGCCAGCCGGTGGCGTAGATCATGCCGTCGTAGCCCTTCAGGGCGACCATGCCGGAGATGCCGAGGAACGAGGCCGCGGACATGTAGTCGCCGGCCAGGGCGAAGCCGTTCTGGAGCGCCGACACGCTGCGGCCGGCGGCGTAGAACTCGGAGGAGGTCTTGGTCTTCTTCGCGGCGAAGTAGGTGATGACGAGCGTCACCGCCACGATCAGGAAGAAGAAGCCGATGGAGGCGACGGTCGGCTTCCCGAGGGTGGTGGTCGCCTGGGGCGCCGCCTGCTGCGCCTGCTGGAGGACGAGCTGCTGGATCACGCCGAGGTGGGTCATGGTCACGGGTCTCCTGGTGCGATCCGGGTCAGCGCTTCAGCTGCGACTTCAGCCGCTCGACCTCTGGGTCGTACGACTTGTTGGCCCAGCCCACGTAGTAGGCGGTGAGCAGCCAGGCGAAGATGATCACCGCCACGCCGAGCGGGATCGCGAGCGTGGTGACCTCGCCGACCTTCTGCGTGACGAACGCCTTGTTCGTCGCGAGCAGCAGGATGAACCCGTAGTAGGTCACGAACAGCAGGGCGAGCAGCACCATGCTGACGCTCCAGCGCTTCTTCACGAGTGCCTTGAAGTCGGGCGAATCGAGGACCTGGAGCGCGCTCTTGTTGCCCCTGGAATCCGTGCTGGGACCGCTCCGTGCCGGTTCTGCCATTTGACTCTCCTTGGAAGCCTGCGCGAACGCGCCGGGCATCTCTCGAAAGTGCAGTGCGACAAGTCAGCCGGGCTTCTCCCCGAGGACCGCGATTGCGTGGGGAAGTCGCACATCGTGGGCTCGGGTGTTTCGAGCGGCAAGCCTACAGCACGAAATGCGCGAACGATAGTGGCGCCCGCGCACAAAATTGCGCGAATTGCTGACGTTGATCAATCGACGTCGCCGCTCCGGGTCGATGATTCGCCTGCGACGCACCGCTTGCGCGAACGCTTTGCGTCGCGCCCGGGTCAACACGCACGCTGCGTGAGAACGCGGCGCCGCAACGGGGGAGGCGGTCGGCCGCACGCCCGGCCGGTGGCGCAAGGCTGGCGCGCCGCGGCCGCACCGGCTGCGCTTGCTATGCTGGCCGGCGGGGCCGGACCGGCGGTCCGCCGCGGCCACGCGGCTCGGGGGTGGGCATGAGGCTGGCGCTGTTCGCCGACGTGCACGCGAACCTGGAGGCGCTCACCGCCTGCCTCGCGCACGCGGAGGCGGCGGGCGTGGACGGCCACGCGTTCCTCGGCGACCTGGTGGGCTACGGCGCCGATCCGGTGGCGGTGCTGGAGCTGGTGCAGGCGCACGCGGAGCGCGGCGCGCTGGTGGTGCTCGGCAACCACGACGCCGCGGTGATCGAGCCGCGCGAGGCGGCCACCATGAACCCCACCGCCGAGGAGGCGGTGCGGTGGACCCGCGAGCGGCTCGGGCCGGCGGCGCGCGCGTTCCTCGGCGGCCTGCCGCTGGTGATCCGGCGCGACCCGCTGGTGCTGGTGCACGCCAGCGCCGACGCGCCGGGGGAGTGGGCCTACGTGACCGACCCGCTGCACGCGCAGCGGAGCCTGGCCGCGGCGGGCGCGCCCTACGTGTTCTGCGGGCACGTGCACGAGCCGGTGCTCTACTACACCGGGGCCGCCGACCGGCCGGTGGCGTTCCGGCCGGTCCCCGGGGTGGCCATCCCGGCCCCGCCGCGCCGCCGATGGCTGGCGGTGGTGGGCTCGGCGGGCCAGCCCCGCGACGGGAACACCGCGGCGTGCTACGCCATCGTGGACGTGGCGCGCGCGTCCATCACCTTCCACCGCGTCCCCTACGACTGGCCGGCGGCCGCCGCCAAGGTGCGCGCGGCCGGGCTGCCCGAGCGGCTCGCGCAGCGCCTCGCGCACGGAGAGTGAGACCGGTGAGCGATCTGCCCGGGCCCGGCGACGTGGTGGACGGCTTCCGCATCGGCGAGCGCTTCCACGCCGGCGGCATGGGCGTCATCTACCGGGTCACCGGCCCCGACCCCGGCTTCCCCATGATCATGAAGATCCCCCGGCTCGGCCCGGGGGAGCCGGCCAGCAGCGTGATCTCCTTCGAGGTGGAGCAGACGGTGCTCGCCGCGCTGAAGGGGCCGCACGTGCCGCGCTTCGTGGCCGCCGGCGACCTGGAGCGGCAGCCCTACCTGGTGATGGAGGAGGTCCGCGGCCGCTCGCTCAAGGAGTGGGTCGGCGACGAGCCGGTCCCGCTCGACGAGGTGGTGCGCATCGGGATCGCGCTCGCCACCGCGCTCCACGATCTCCACCAGCAGGAGGCGATCCACCTCGACCTGAAGCCGGCCAACGTGGTGTTCCGGCCCACCGGCGAGGCGGTGCTGGTGGACTTCGGGCTCGCGCACCACGCCCACTACCCGGACCTCCTCGCCGAGGAGTTCCGGCGCCCCATCGGCTCGGCGCCGTACATCGCGCCGGAGCAGGTGGTCGGCGCGCGGAGCGACCCGCGCAGCGACCTGTTCGCGCTCGGGGTGGTGCTGTACGAGCTCGCCACCGGCCGGCTGCCGTTCGGCGCGCCCACCACGCCGGGCGGCCTGCGCCGGCGGCTGTACCGCGACCCGACGCCGCCGCGGGCCCTGGTGCCGGCGCTGCCGGAGTGGTTCCAGGAGCTGGTGCTGCGGTGCCTCGAGCCGGACGCGGGCCGCCGCCACGCCTCGGCCGCGCAGGTCGCGTTCGACCTGGCGCACCCGGACCAGGTGGCGATCACGGAGCGCGGGCGGCGCCGCCGCGCCGCCGGGCCGCTCACGCTGTTCCGCCGCTGGATCAAGGCGGCCGGCTACGAGCCGGCGCCGCTGGCGCTCCCGTCCACCGAGCTGTCCGGGGCGGCCATCGTGCTGGCCTGCATCGCCACGCAGCACACCAACGAGGCGCAGTTCGAGGCCATCCGCCAGACGGTGCGGCGGCTCCTGTCGCTGCAGGACGCGCGGCGGCTGGCGGTGGCCACGGTCATCCGGCCCACCCCGGAGCTGGGCGGCTCGAGCGCCGACGAGACCGCCGCGCACCAGCGCATCAAGCACCTGGCGCTGCTGCGCCACTGGGCCGAGCCGCTGGCCCTCGAGGCCGGGCAGGTCTCGCTGCACGTGATCGAGTCCGGCGATCCGGCGCAGGCGCTGGTGGACTACGCGCGCGCGAACGGCGTCGAGCACCTGGTGATCGGCGCGCCCCCGCCCGACGTGCCGCTGCGCGGGATCCTCGGCACCGTCGCGACGAAGGTCGCGCTCGAGGCGCCGTGCACCGTGACGCTGGTGCGCCCGCCCGGCCGGCGCTGAGCCCCGCGCCCCCGCCCGGAGAAAGGGAAGGGGCCGGACGTGCGGGATGTGCACGTCCGGCCCCGGCACGAGCGGCGACTACCTGCTGGTGACCTCCGCCACTCCCCAGATGACGGGGCCCAGCACGGCCAGGCCACCGGCCATCATCCCGAACTGCGCGCCGCTCATGCTACTCGTGGTTGATGTCGCGATCCTTGGTCTCGGGCATGAAGAGGGTGCCGAGGACCGCGGTGATGAGCGCGATGACGATGGGGTACCAGAGGCCGTAGTAGATGTCGCCGCTGGCGGCGACCATCGCGAACGAGATGGTCGGCAGGAAGCCGCCGAACCAGCCGTTGCCGATGTGGTACGGCAGCGACATCGAGGTGTAGCGGATGCGAGCCGGGAAGAGCTCGACCAGCCACGCCGCGATCGGCGCGTACACCATGGTCACGTAGATGACCAGGATGGTCAGGAGCAGCACGACCATCACGTAGTTCACCTGGTTCATGTCCGCCTTGGCGGGGTACCCGGCGGTCGTGATGGCGCCGCCGAGCGCCTTCTCGAACGCGGCGTTCTGCGTCTTGAAGTCGGCCGGCGAGAGCGTGTTGCCGGCGAAGCTCGCGACCGACACCTCGCCGATCTTGATGGTGGCGACGGTGCCCGCGGGCGCCTCCTCGTTGCGGTACGGCACGCCCTTCTTCGCGAGCGAGGCCTTGGCGACGTCGCAGGACTTCGTGAACTTGGCCTTGCCGATCGGGTCGAACTGGAAGCTGCAGTCCTTGGGATCGGCGACCACCGTCACGGGGTTCGTCGCCTGCGCGTGCTCCAGCGCCGGGTTCGCGTACTTCGTGATGCCCTTGAAGATGGGGAAGTAGGTCAGCGCGGCGAGCACGCAGCCCGCCATGATGATCCGCTTGCGGCCGATCTTGTCCGAGAGCGTGCCGAACACGATGAAGAACGGTGTGCCGATGATCAGCGAGGCCGCGATCATGTAGTTCGACGCGGTCGGGTCCACCTTCAGCGTCTGCTGGAGGAAGAACAGCGCGTAGAACTGGCCCGTGTACCAGACCACCGCCTGGCCGGCGACGCCGCCGAACAGCACCATCAGGACGATCTTCAGGTTGTTCCAGCGCAGGAAGGACTCGGTGAGCGGGGCCTTCGAGGCCTTGCCCTCCTCCTTCATCCGCTTGAACACCGGCGACTCGTTCAGCTGGAGGCGGATGTAGACGGAGATGCCGAGCAGGATGAGCGAGAGCAGGAACGGGACGCGCCAGCCCCACTTCTCGAACGCCTCGTTGCCCAGGCCGATGCGGGTGCCGAGGATGATGAGGAGCGAGAGGAACAGGCCGAGGGTGGCGGTGGTCTGGATCCAGCTCGTGAAGTTGCCGCGCCGGCCCGGGGGCGCGTGCTCGGCGACGTAGGTGGCCGCGCCGCCGTACTCACCGCCGAGCGCGAGGCCCTGCAGCATGCGCATGGAGATGAGGATGATGGGCGCCAGCACGCCGATGGTGGCGTAGCTGGGGAGCATGCCGACGATTGCCGTCGAGCCGCCCATGATGAGGATGGTGAGCAGGAAGGTGTGCTTCCGGCCGATCATGTCGCCGAGCCGGCCGAACACCACCGCGCCGAAGGGCCGCACGGCGAAGCCGGCGGCGAAGGCGAGGAGCGCGAAGATGAAGCCGGTGCGCTCGTCCACGCCTGCGAAGAACTGCTTGCTGATGATCGCCGCGAGCGAGCCGTACAGGTAGAAGTCGTACCACTCGAAGACGGTGCCGAGGGACGACGCGAAGATGACCATCTTCTCTTCGCGGGTGATGCCGGCGCGTGCGCCGGAATCGGGGGGGACAGGTCGGACAGGGGATGCCGACGACACGGACATTTTCTTCCTCCACGGTGAGGTTGGGACGCCAGCCGCGTGGCCTGAGGTACGAGGTAGCACACCGGATTCGGCGTTTACAACGGCCAACGCGCAAATACCGCGCATGGCGCAGTCCCTGCGCGCACGAACTGCGATGAAACCCCCATGTTGGGCGCGAGAATTATCGCGCAGCTACGCCGAGTTGGGCTGTTGACGCGGCGCGTAGGCGCAAGAGGTGCACCGGTCGGACGATTGTTGCGCCCGGCCGGGGCCAGGCGGCCGGATCCGGCGCCCCAGGAGAGGCCAGAACGCCGCAGGCAGGGTAGTCTCGGGCCCGGGACGTCCGGACGCCGCGCGGGAGGGCTCGCATGGAACGGGATCGCCGGGACGCGTACTGGAGGGCCAACCTGCGCACCGTCGCCGCGATCCTGGCGATCTGGCTCGCGGTGTCGTGCGGCGCCGCCATCCTGTTCGCCGACGCGCTCGACGCGTTCCACCTCGGCGGCTTCCCGCTCGGCTTCTGGTTCGGGCAGCAGGGCGCGGAGCTCGTGTTCGTGCTGCTGGTGGCGGCGTACGTCGCGATCGCGAACCGGCTCGACCGCGCCCACGGCGTGTTCGAGGACTGAGGCGTGGGCCCCGTCGCCTGGACCTGGGTGCTGGTCGCCGCGTCGTTCGCGCTCTACGCGCTCGCCGGCCTGTGGGGCCGCGCGCGGACCACGAGCGCGTACTACGTGGCGGAGAAGCAGGTCAGCCCGCTGCTGAACGGGATGGCCACCGGCGCGGACTGGATGTCCGCGGCGTCGTTCATCTCGATGGCCGGGGTGGTGGCGCTGCTCGGCCGCGACGGCTCGATCTTCCTGATGGGCTGGACCGGCGGCTACGTGCTGCTGGCGGTGCTGCTCGCCCCGTACCTGCGGAAGTACGGCAAGTACACGGTCCCGCAGTTCGTGGGCGAGCGGTACTACTCGCGCTCGGCGCGCGGCGTGGCCGTGGTGTGCGCGGTGTTCGTCTCGTTCACCTACGTGGCCGGGCAGATGCGCGGGGTGGGGGTGGTGTTCGCGCGCTTCCTGGACGTGCCGGTCGAGCGCGGCGTGCTGCTCGGCATGGCCATCGTGCTGTTCTACGCGGTGCTGGGCGGGATGAAGGGCGTCACCTACGCGCAGGTGGCCCAGTACGTCGTGCTCATCGCCGCGTACCTGGTGCCGGCCATCTACGTGTCGATCATGCTCACCGGGAACCCGGTGCCGCAGCTCGGCCTCGGCGGGCGGGTCAGCGCGGAGGGCGCCCGGATCCTCGGGGTCGAGCCGGGGGTGCACCTGCTCCAGGCGCTCGACCGGATCGGCGAGGACCTCGGCTTCGGCCGCTACACCGCCGGCACGCGGCCCCGCATCGACGTGCTGTTCAGCACGCTCGCGCTCATGATCGGCACGGCCGGGCTGCCGCACATCATCATCCGGTTCTTCACCGTGCCGAAGGTGCGCGACGCGCGCGCCTCGGCCGCCTGGGCGCTCCTGTTCATCGCGCTGCTCTACACCACCGCGCCCGCGGTGGCCGCCTTCGCGCGGGCCGGGGCGATCCAGTCGCTGAACGGCAAGCGCCACGCCGACGCGCCGGCCTGGGTGGCGGACTGGGAGCGCACCGGCCTGGTGCGCTTCACCGATCGCGACGGCGACGGGGTGATGCGCCTCTCCGGCGACCCCGCCCGCAACGAGGTGCGGATCGACCCCGACGTGCTGGTGCTCGCGAACCCGGAGATCGCCGGGCTGCCGCCCTGGGTGGTCGGGCTGGTGGCGGCGGGCGCGCTCGCGGCGGCGCTCTCCACCGCGGCGGGGCTCCTGCTCGTCATCTCGGCGGCGGTGGCGCACGACCTGGTGAAGGGAATGTGGATCCCGCGCGTCTCCGAGCGCGGCGAGCTGGCCTGGGCGCGCGGGGCGGCCACCGTGGCGGTGCTGGTGGCGGGCTGGCTGGGCGTCCACCCGCCCGGCTTCGTGTCCGAGGTGGTGGCGCTCGCGTTCGGGCTGGCGGCCTCGTCCTTCTTCCCGGTGCTGGTGGCCGGGATCTTCTGGCGGCGCGCCACGCGCGAGGGCGCCATCGCCGGGATGCTGAGCGGGCTCGCGGTGACCACCGCGTACGTCCACTGGTTCAAGTTCTGGCACCCGGAGCTGGACGTCCCGGCGCACTGGTGGCTGGGGATCTCGCCGCAGGGGTTCGGGACGGTGGGCATGCTGGTGAACCTGACGGTCCTGGTCGCCGTCTCCCTGCGCACGCCGGCCCCGCCGCAGGCGGTGCAGGACCTGGTCACGAACCTCCGCTATCCGCGGGAGCCGGTGCGCCCGGCGCCGGCGCCCACCGCGCTCCGCGCCGGCGAGCGCCGCTGACGACGGCGGGCGGGCGCCGTGACGCGGGCGCCGCGCCCCGCTATCCTCGCGGGATGGCGGCGGCCGCGCTCGACCCGGTCTCGTACCTGCGGGCGACGCCCCCGTTCCACGCGCTGCCGCAGCCGCTGTTCGACGCGGCGGCCGCCTCGCTGGAGGTGGGCTATTACCCGGCGGGCTCGCGGCTGGCGCGGGTGGGGGGCGAGCCGCTCGCGCACCTGTACGTGATCCGCAAGGGCGCGGTGCGGCTCGAGCGCGACGGCCAGCTCCTGCAGGTGCTCGAGGAGGGCGAGACCTTCGGCTACACCTCGCTCATCACGCGCAAGGCCACCATCGACGTGGTGGTCGAGGACGACCTGCTCGCGTACCGCCTGCCCGACGCCGAGTTCCAGCGCCTGCTCGGCGACGCGCAGTTCGCCTCGCACTTCGCGGTGGGGCTGGCCGAGCGGCTCAAGTCGAGCCTCGAGCACTCCGCCATCACCACCTTCCAGGCCGACCTCTCCCGCCAGGTGGGCGACCTGGTGCGCCGCACGCCGGTCTGGATCGCGGCGGACGCCACCGTGGGCGACGCGGCCCGCCTCATGCGCGCGGAGGGCGTCTCCTCGGTGCTGCTCCGCGCCGACCCGCCCGCGATCGCCACCGACCACGACTTCCGGAACCGCGTGCTCGCCGAGGGGCTCGGGCCGGACACCCCGCTCGCGCGCATCGCCACCTCGCCGCTCCGCACCACCCCCGCGACCGCGCCCATCCACGAGGCCTGGGGCCTGGCGCTCGACGCCCGGGTGCACCACCTGCCGGTCACCCGCGGCGGCGACATCGTGGGCGTGCTCACCTCGGGCGAGCTGCTCCGCGCCTCGGCGCAGGGCCCCATGGCCGTGCTGCGCGGGGTGGAGCGCGTCTCGACGCGCGAGAGCCTGGCGGGCTACGGGCGGCGGGTGGCCGAGATGGCGGGCGCGCTGCTCGCCGGCGGGCTCGACGCCGCCGCGATCGCCGGCTTCGTGGCGCGCCTCAACGACGCGCTGGTGCACCGGATCCTGCGCTTCGCCGAGGCCGACCTGGGCGAGCCGCCCGCGCCCTACGCCTGGCTCGCGCTCGGCTCGGAGGGGCGCCGCGAGCAGACGCTGCTCACCGACCAGGACAACGCGCTCGTCTACGCGGACGAGGGCGAGGCGCGGCGCGCCTGGTACGAGGTGCTGGCCGAGCGCGTGAACGCGGACCTCGAGCTGGCCGGGTTCCCGGCCTGCCCGGGCGGCTACATGGCCCGCCGCTGGGTGGGGCCGATGGCGGAGTGGCGCGGCCGGTTCGACGGGTGGCTCGACGCGCCGGGGCCGCAGGCGCTGCTCGAGGCGGCCATCTTCTTCGACTACCGCCGGGTGGCCGGCCGGCTCGATCTCGCGCCGCTCGACGCGGTGATCGCGACCGCGGTGGACCGCCCGGTGCTCCTGCGCTTCCTGGCCCGCGCCGCGCTCGGCTTCCGCCCGCCCGCGTCGCTGCTGCTGCGCCTGCGCGGCGGCTCGACCACGGTGGACCTGAAGCTGCAGGGGATCGCGGCGGTGGTGGCGGTGGCGCGCTGCTACGGCCTGGAGCTGCGGACCGAGGCGCGCGGGACGCTGGAGCGGCTGGAGGCCGCCCGCGACGCCGGCATCCTGGACGGCGACGCGGTCGCGGCGGCCGCGGAGGGGTTCCGCTTCCTGAACGGCCTGCGCCTGCGCCTCCAGCTCCGCGCCGTGGCCGAGGGCCGCCCGCCCTCGAACGAGGCGGCGCTGGCGGCGCTGAGCGCCATGGAGCGCTCGCGGCTCAAGGACGCGCTGCGCGCCGTCAAGACGCTCCAGGACCGCGCCGCGTTCCACTTCAAGACGGATTTCTGACCGCTGCTACCATCCCCTCGATGCTCTTCTCGTCGCCGCCCTGGGAGTCCGCCGTCTACTGGTCGCTCGACCTCGAGACGGGCGGCCTCGACGCGCGGCGCGACGCCATCCTCGCGGTGGGCATGCTCCCCGTGCGCGAGGGGCACCTGCGGCTCGGCGAGGCGTACCGGACGCTGGTCCGCCCGGAGCAGGGGAAGGCGGTGAGCCCGCGCTCGGTGCAGGCGCACCAGCTCGTGGCCGGCGACACGCGCGGCGCCCCGGCGCTCGCGGAGGTCCTGCCGGAGCTCGAGCGCCGCCTCCGCGGCGCGGTCCTGCTCGTCCACCACGCGCCCATCGAGCTCGGGTTCCTGAAGCGCGCGTTCCGGGCGGCCGGGCTGCGCTGGCCGGCGCCGCCGGTGGTGGACACGGTGAAGCTGCTGCTCCGCCTCGACGCGCGCGAGCGGCGGCGCTTCCCGGAGCTGCCGGCCGACCCGCCGGTGCTGAACCTCTCGGCGGCGCGGCGCCGGCTCGGGCTCCCCGACTACCAGGCGCACGACGCGCTCACCGACGCGGTCGCCACCGCCGAGCTGTTCCTGGTGCTGCGCGAGGCGCTCGGCGCCCGGCGGCTGCGCGAGCTCACCTGACCGCGTGCGCGATCACGGCGCCGCCGGCCCCGCCCCGCGGGCGCGCGCCGCCGCCAGCGCGCCGGCCGCGGCGAGGCCCACGCCCACCAGCGCGAGCTCCAGCAGCGCCGCCCCCGCGAACAGCGGGGCCACCGAGCCGAGCCGGTCGTAGGCGGCGCCCGAGAGCGCGAACCCGATCCCGTTGCCGGCCCCGAACACCACCGCGCTGAACAGCGCCTGGCCGGTGGCGCGGAGCCGCGCCGGCACCACCTCCGCCATGCCCTTCATGGCCGCGGCCCAGAACAGGCCGAAGGTGAGGCCGTGCAGGAGCTGCAGCAGCACGATCGCCGCCGCGCCCTCGGCGCGCCAGAGCAGCGCCCAGCGCACCGCCGAGCCCAGGAACGAGGCGGCGAGCAGCCCGCGCAGCGACAGGCGCCGCTCGAGCCTCGGGAACAGGAGCAGCACCCCGATCTCGGCCGCCACGCCCGCCGCGGTGCCGAGCCCGGTCACGTCGGCGGGCAGGCCGAGGTCGCGCACGTACACGCCGAACAGCAGGTGGTAGGGCGCGCAGGCGGCCCAGTGCACCGCGCACGCGCCGAGCAGGAGCGGCAGCGCCGGCCGGCGGAGCAGCGCGAGCATGTCGCGCGGCCCCGGGCGATCGGCCTGGGGCGGCCCGGCGTGCGCGGGCAGGCGCCGCGCCGCGAGCGCGTAGCCGGCCACCAGCGCGGTCATGAGCGACGGCACGAGCAGGTCGGCGGGGCGGTTGCCGCGCAGCGTGAGCGCGCGGCCGGCGGCGAGCGCCAGCACCACGAACCCGATCGACCCGAACAGCCGGACGGACGCGTAGGACCGCTCCGGCCGCGCCCGGGTGTGCTCCAGCGTCACCGAGTCGAGCAGCGGCACGTAGGCGCGGTCGCCGAGCGCGGCCGCGACCAGCACCGCGCCGACCGCCGCCGGCGTGCGCGCGAACGGCAGCGCCAGGACGCAGAGCGCGCTCCAGGCGGTGGCGAGGCGCAGCCCGCGCGCCGGCGTGGCGTGGCGGTCGGCGAACGTGGCCCAGGACATCGCCACCACCGGCGCGAGCAGCGACGGGATCATCTGCACCGCGCCGATCTGCTCGCCGCTGAACCCCAGGCCGCGCAGGTACGCGGCCAGGTACGGCTGCGCCACCCCCACGTTCCCGTAGTACAGGAAGTACATGAGCCGGAGTCGCGCGGCGGAGGCCATCGGTTAGACTCGCGTCTACCATGGGCGACCTCGCCGGGATGGTCCTCTGTGCCGGGCTCGGGACGCGGCTGCGGCCGCTCACCGCGCGCGTGCCGAAGCCGGCGGTGCCGGTGTGCGGGGTGCCGCTCGTCCGCTACTCGCTGGCGCTGCTGGCCGGGGCCGGCGTGCGCCGCGCCGTCGTCAACGTGCACCACCTGCCGGACGCCATGGCCGCGGAGGCCGGGGCGGCCGCGCGCGCGCTCGGGCTCTCGCTCACCGTCTCGCGCGAGCCGGTCATCGCCGGGACCGGCGGCGCGCTCCGCGAGGCGCGGGCGGCGCTCCGGGGCGCGGACGCGCTCCTGCTCGTGAACGGCGACGTGCTGTTCGACGTGGACCTCGGCGCCGCGCTCGCCGCGCACCGCGCGTCCGGCGCGCTCGCCACCATGGTGCTGCTCCCCATGCCCGCCGGCGCGCGCTACGCGGCGGTCGAGGTGGACGCGGGCGGCGCGGTGCGGCGCATCGCGGGGCGGTTCGGGCCGGGCGGGGAGGGGCTCGCGCCCTGGCACTTCTCCGGCGTGCACGTGCTCTCGGCGGCGCTGCTCGACGCGGTGCCGGCCGAGCCGTTCGAGGCGGACGTGAACCGCCACGTCTACCCGCCGCTCATGGCGTCGGGGGCGATCCGCGGCCACGTCGCCGCCGGCTACTGGAACGACCTCGGCACGCCGGAGCGCTACCTCGAGGCGAACCGCGACCTGCTCGCCGGACGCGTGCCGCTGGCGCGCTTCCCGGGGGCGGAGCCGTTCGCCGGCGCGGCCGAGCGCCTGCCGGGCGTCTGGGTCGCGGGCGGCGCGCGGGTGGACCCGGGCGCGCGGCTCGCCGGGCCGGCGCTGGTGTGCGCCGGCGCGGACGTGGCCGCGGGCGCCGAGATCGGGCCGGGCGCGGTGGTGGGGCCCGGCTGCCGCGTGCCCGCCGGCGCCGCGGTGCGCCGGGCGGTGCTGTGGGCGGGCACCGCGCTCGCGCCGGGCGAGCGCGTCGAGGACGCGGTCGCCGCCGGGGCGGATCGGGTGCGGGGCGGCTGACGCTCGCTGCGGCCCTAGCCCTGGGCCTGCACCAGGACGCACGTCACGTTGTCGGCGCCGCCGGCGGAGTTCGCGGCGTCCACCAGCGCCTGCGCCGCGCGGCGGAGGTCGCCGGGCACCGCGCGCAGCACCTCGGCGATGCGCGCGTCCGGCACCATCCCGGACAGGCCGTCGGAGCAGAGCAGCACCACGTCGCCGTCCTCGAGCGGCTCGCGGAGCAGGTCCACCTCGACCGACTCCTTCATGCCGAGCGCGCGGACGATCACGTTCTTGTGCGGGAACGCCTCGATCTCGGCGGGCGTGAGCTGGCGCGTGCGCCGGAAGTCGTTGAGCAGCGAGTGGTCCTCGGTGAGCTGTCGCAGCGCCCCGCGGCGGAACAGGTACGCGCGGCTGTCGCCGACGTGGCCGACCAGCACCTCGCGCCCGTCGCGGGGGAACTGCGCCGCCACGAGCGTGGTGCCCATGCCGTGGAGCCGCTCGTCGGCCCGGGCCCGCTCGTGGATGCGCAGGTTCGCGAGCTTCACGCCGGTGAGGAGCCGGTTCTCGTCGGCGTCCCGGGCCGGGTCCGGCCGGAAGGGCCAGGTGGCCTCGTCGTCGCGGCCGGTGATCCGGAAGAACTCGGCCATCTCCTCGACCGCGATGCGGGCCGCCACCTCGCCGGAGGCGTGGCCGCCCATCCCGTCCGCGACGCAGTAGAGCTGCTCCTCCGGGAGGAGCAGGAAGGCGTCCTCGTTGTGGGCGCGCTTCCGCCCGACGTCGCTCGCTCCCGCGTGGCTCAGGCGCATGGTGGGACCGGGAAGGTTAGTCGCGACCCCCTCAGCGGTCAAAAGGATCTGCCCGGGAAAACGCGGTCAGGGCACCACCAGCTCGACGCCCGGACCGGTCGAGATCCGCACCGCCCGCACCGGGCCGTACAGGTCGCCGTCCACCGTGTAGCGCAGGCCGTCGCCCTCCACGCGCAGCTCGCGGGCCACCTCGTCCTGCGCGTGCCGCCGCTTCCACGGCCGCCCCGCGCGGATGCGCGGCAGCGCGAGCGCGATCTGCAGCGGGCTGGCGGTGACCCCGACCGCGTGGAAGGAGCCGGGCTGCTCGCCGCACCGGTGGAACGCCCGGAAGCCGAAGCCGATGTCCGGCGTGGAGCCGGCCACGAGCGCGAGGTAGCGCGCGTCGGTCCACTCCTCCCCGTCGCTCCACACCCGCAGCGGATCGCGGCGGGTGAGCGACGCCGCGAACGGGCCGCGCACCAGCGCCGAGCCGGCCGCGCGCGCGAGCAGGAGCCCCGCGGTCAGCGGGGAGGGGCGGCCGGTCGCGTAGTAGGCCTCCAGGAACGCCACCACCGCGCCGGTGCCGAAGATGAACCCGTGGCGGGGGGGGACGCCGTCCGCCTCGACGCGGAGCAGGTCGCGCTCGACGGTGGCGAGGGGAATCCCCTGCGCGCGGCGGCCCAGCACCGCGCGGAGGATGGCCTCCGGGCCGCCGCGGACGCCGTTGCCGTGCGCCACGGTGTTCATGGCCCCGGCGCGCAGGAGCAGCACCTGCGGCAGCGGCGCGTCGCCGTACGCGTCGGCGAAGGCCGAGAGCACCACGTGCGCGGTGCCGTCGCCGCCGCCGATCCCGAGCACGTCCACCCCGCGCGCCCGGAACCGCTCCACGGCGCGGGCCAGCTCGTCGGGCGTGGCGGCGTCCACCACCTCGCCCGCGTCGCCCAGCCGCGCGCGCAGCCGGTCGCCCAGGCGCGGATCGCGCCGGTTCCGCCGCGATCGCGGGTTGTTCACGATGCCGATGCCGCCCATGCCGACCCGTCCCAGGTGGATCCCCGGTGCCGCCCCGGTCGCCGACTCTGCGGCGCGGGCGCGGCCGGGTCAAACCGAAAACGCCCCCGCGGCCGCACCGGGAGCGTACGGCGCCGGGCCGCGGTAAGATGTCGCGAATGAGCGTCCTCGAGGTCCCGGGCGACCTGTCCCGCACGCCGCTCGCGGCGATCCTGCTCGAGGCGCTGAACGAGCGCGCCACCGGCCTGCTCGAGGTGGCGCACGAGGGCGGCACCTCGCGGCTGTGGCTGCGCGACGGGCGGCCGGTCGGGGCGCAGGTGGTGAGCGGGTTCCGTCCGCTCGGGCTGCTGCTCCTGCAGGCGGGGCTCATCGACATCGACGCGCTCTCGCGCAGCCTGGGCCTCATGGCGTCCACCCGCCGCCCGCAGGGCGAGCTCCTGGTGGAGATGGGCGCGGTGTCGCGCGCCGACGTGGACCGGATGCTCGCCGAGCAGCAGGCCGGCTACTTCGCGCTGATCGCGGCGCTCGAGGCGGGCGCGTTCCGCTTCGACGCCGCCGCGCCGGTCCCGGAGTGGACGCGCGGCAGCCGGCTGTCCCCGCTGCGCACCATCGTGGACGCGCTGGAGCGGCCGCAGGCCGGCGCGCTGGTGGTGTCGGCGCTGCAGCCGCTGGCGCACCAGGCGGTGCGGCTCGCGTCCGGGTACGCGGAGGTGGCCGGCGCCTTCCGCTGGACCGCGGCGGAGCAGGCGCTGCTGCGCCGGCTCTCCCCGTCCGCCACGCTGGAGGGCTTCTTCGCCGGCACCGAGGTGGAGCCCGAGCGCGCGCGCGCCGTGCTCGCCGCGCTGCTGCTGCTCGGGCTGGCGGTGCCGGCCACCGGGCGGCAGCCGAGCGGCGAGACCGCGGCGGACCTGGTGCTCGACATCGAGCCGGAGCCCGGGCCGATCGCGCCCCCGCGCTCCGAGGCGCCCGCGCCGGTCGCCGCGCCGCCCCCGCCGCCCGCCGCCCCGGCGCGCCGCAGCGATCCGGCCGAGGCGCGGGAGCGGCGGCAGCGCCTGCTGCAGCAGGCCATGCGCAACATGGGCATCGGCCCGTTCGCCGGGCGGCCCCCCGCCGCGGCGGCGCGGCCCGCCGCGGCCGCGATCCCCGCGGGTCCTGCCGCCCCGCCGCCGCCGGCCGCCGAGCCGCCGGGCTCGCCCGAGGCCGCGCTCCGGGCCGCGCTGCTCGCCGCCGCGCCGCGCGCGCGGGAGCGCGACCTGTTCGCCCGCCTCGGCCTCGCGCCGACCGCCGGCCGCGACGACGTGAAGCGCGCCTTCCTCCAGCTCGCGCGCCAGTTCCACCCCGACCGCTTCGCCGCGCCGGCGCTCGCCGACCTCTCCGAGCAGGTGCGCGACTTCTTCACCGCGGTGAACGAGGCGTACGAGACGCTCTCCGACGACCGCAAGCGGGCCGCGTACCTCGCGGTGCGGGGCGCGCACGGCGTGACGCCGGCGCAGGCCGGGTCGGCGCGGGTGGACTTCCAGAAGGGCGAGGCCTGCCTGCGCACGCGCGACCTGGCGCGCGCGCGCGGCTTCTACGAGTCGGCGGTGCGCGCCGACCCGCGCCCGGAGTACCTCGCCGCCCTCGCGCACACCTACGTGGCCGACGCGCAGCGCCGCGATCTCGACCGGGCCCGCGCGCTCGTCGAGCAGGCGCTGGCCGAGCCCGGCGGCGCCGCGAGCGATCGCGTGTGCCAGGTCGCCGGCGTGCTGGCGCGCGAGGAAGGCGACGTGGGCCAGGCCGAGCGCATGTTCCGCGCGGCGGTCGCGGCGAACCCGCGCAACGCCGACGCGCTGCGCGAGCTCCGCAACCTCGAGGCGCGGCGGGCCGAGCGGCGCGGGCGCTGATCGTCCCGCGCCCGGATCGCCGCCGGGCGCGCGCTGTCCCCGGGTTCCGCGCCTTGACTCCGCCGGGCCGTTGCTGCGAGATCCGGGCGTCATCGCGGCGCGTGTAGACGTACGGAAACGTACGGAAAGGCGGCAGCTTGGCGAAGCAGCACCTGCTCCTCGTCGATGGCGACCCCAAGTCGCTGCGGGTGATGGAGGTCTCGCTCAAGAAGGCGGGCTTCACCGTCACGACCGCGGTGAACGGGCGCGACGCGCTGGAGCGGTGCGCGGTCTCGCCGCCCGACCTGATCCTCTCCGACACCAAGATGCCGGAGATGGACGGCTTCGAGCTGTGCCGGCGGCTGAAGGAGGACGAGCGCCACCGCGGGACGCCGTTCATCTTCCTCACCGGCCAGAAGTCGGTCGAGTACAAGGTGAAGGGCCTCGAGCTGGGCGTCGAGGACTACCTGACGAAGCCCATCTACATCAAGGAGATCGTCACCCGCGTGAAGATCCTTCTCCAGAAGAAGGAGAAGGAGCGGCTCGAGAAGAAGGACCTGAAGGCGAGCTTCGCCGGCAACCTCTCCGACATGGGCGTGGTGGACCTCGTCCAGACGCTGGAGATGGGCAAGAAGTCCGGCGCGCTGCACGTGAAGAGCCGCCGGGGGCTCGAGGCCGTCTGCTACTTCAAGGACGGCCGCATCCTCGACTGCGAGCTGGGCGGCAAGGTCGCCGGCGAGAACGCGTTCTACCGGCTGCTGAACTGGCAGGAGGGCGAGTTCGCGATCGAGTTCAAGCCCATCGAGCGCGAGGAGCGGATCCCGGTCTCGACCCAGGGGCTGCTCATGGAGGGCATGCGCCGCATCGACGAGTGGGGCCGCATCGTCGAGCAGCTGCCCTCGCTCGACCGCGTGTTCGAGATCGACCCCGCCGCGCTGGCCGAGCGGCTGGCGGAGATCCCCGACGACGTGAACGCGCTCCTGCGCCTGTTCGACGGGCGGCGCCCGCTCGAGCAGGTGATCGAGGAGGCGGACTACGACGACCTGGCCGCCGCCGGGGTGATCTCGAAGCTCTTCTTCGAGGGCATCGTGAAAGAGGTGGCGGTCCCGCCCGCGCCCGAGCCGCCGGCCCCCGCGCCGCCGCCGCCCGCGGTCGAGGCCGCGCCGGAGCCGGTCGAGCAGGCGCCGCGCCTGGGCCGCCCCGCGCGCCCCGCGCCGGCGGAGGCCACGCCGGAGCCGCAGGGCGTGGACTGGTTCGCCGGGCCGGTCGGGCGCGCTGCCCCGGGGGTGCCCGCGCCGGACGCGCCGGCGCCGGCCGCCCCCGAGCGCAGCGCCCAGCCGCCGCGCCCCGCGCCCGCGCGCCACGATCCGCCCACGGCGGCGCCGCCGAGCTTCGTCCCGCAGGGCGGCTTCTCGATGCCGCTCCCGCCGCCCGGGTCGCTGCCGCCGCCGCCGTCGCTCGCGGCGCCCGCGCGCCGGCCGGCCCCCGGGTCGCCGCCGCCCGCCGCTCCGATCGCCGCGCCCGCGCCGGAGGTCGCGCCGCGCGCGCGGCCCGAGCCCGCCGCGGGCGCGCCGGTGCTCCCGGCTCCGCCTCCGTCCGCGGCGGCCCCCTCGCGTCGCCCGCCCCGCTCGCGCGCGCCGCTCGCCATCGGCGCCGGCGTGCTGGTCCTCGCGGCGGTCGCGGGCGCGGTCGCGCTGCGCGGCCGCGGTGCGGGCGCCGGGCCGCCCCCGGACGCCCCGGCACCCGAGGCCGCCGCGCCGGCCGCCGTCTCGCCCGTGCAGCCGGTCGCGGCCGCCGCCGTGCCGGTCGAGGCGCCGGCGGCACCGCAGACCGCCCAGCCCGAGGCTGCCGCCGCGATCGCCGCCGCCGAGGCGCCCGCGCCTTCGCCCGCACCGCCGCCGGCCGCCGCGTCCGCCGCGCCGGCGTCCGCGCCGGGCGCGGCCGCGCGCCCCGATCCCGCGGACGCGCGCCGCCTGCTCGCCGCCGCCGCGCGGAAGTACGAGGAGGGCCGGTTCGCCGAGGCCGCCGCCGACTACCGGCGCGCCGTGGGCCTGCGGCCGACCGCGCCCGGCTACGTCGGCCTCGCCCGCGCGCTGCACGACGCGCAGCGCTCCGGGGAGGCGGTGCGCGCGCTCGACCGCGCCATCGAGCTCGATCCCGCCTACGCGCCCGCCTGGCTGCTGCGGGGCGAGATCCACCAGGGCGCCGGGCGCGCGTCCCAGGCCCGCGCCGCGTACTCGCGGTTCCTGGAGCTGTCGCCGACCGGCCCCGAGGCGCGCGCGGTCCGCGACATCCTCGGCCGGCAGCTCCGCTAGCTCCCGCGAACGCGGGCCCCGGCGACCGTTGCGCTCGCGCGCAGGGCCGGACCGCGTTACCTTCCGCCGCCGACATGCCGACCCGCGTCCTCGCCATCGAGGCAGTCGGATCCGGGGGGACGCAGACGGCGCGCCCCCCCGGGCCCCCCGCTCGCTCCGGGGCAGGCTCATCCGCCTGCCCCTGCGCTCGCAACGGTCTCGTCGCGATGGAGATCCGATGACTCGAGTGCTCGCCATCGAGACCTCCTGCGACGAGACCGCCGCCGCGGTCGTCGAGGACGGCCGGCGCGCGCTGTCGGACGTGGTGTCCACGCAGATCGACATCCACCGGCGCTGGGGCGGCGTCGTGCCCGAGCTGGCGAGCCGCAACCACGTGGTGCAGGTGATGCCCGTGGTGGACGAGGCGCTGACGCGCTCCGGGGTCGGGCCGGAGGGCCTCGACGCGGTGGCGGTGACGAGCGGGCCCGGGCTGGTCGGAGCGCTGCTGGTGGGCGTGCAGGCCGCGAAGGCGCTGGCGCTCGCCTGGGGCAAGCCGCTCGTGGGCGTGAACCACCTCGAGGGCCACCTGGTCGCGGCGTTCCTGGCGGAGGTGCCGCCCGCGTTCCCGTACCTCGGGCTGGTGGTGTCGGGCGGGCACACCTCGCTCTACGCCGCGCACGGCTTCGGCGACTACCGCCTGCTCGGCCAGACGCGCGACGACGCCGCCGGCGAGGCGTTCGACAAGGGCGCGAAGCTGCTCGGCCTGCCGTACCCGGGCGGCGTCGCCATCGACCGCCTGGCGAAGGAGGGCGACCCGGCCGCGATCCGCTTCCCGAAGGCGATCGTGAAGGGCGCCGACCTCGACTTCAGCTTCTCCGGGCTCAAGACCGCGCTCCTGCACCACGTGAAGAAGCACGGCGTGCCGGAGGGGCCCGCGCTCGCCGACCTGTGCGCGAGCTACCAGGAGGCCATCGTGCGCGCGCTGGTGGAGAAGGCGTTCCGCGCCGCGCGCCGCCTCCAGTTCGAGCGGCTGGTGCTCGCGGGCGGCGTGGCCGCGAACAGCCGGCTGCGCGCCGCCGCCACCGCGCGCGCGGCCGAGTACGAGGGCATGTCCGTGTTCATCCCGCCGGTCAGGCTCTGCACCGACAACGCGGCCATGATCGCCGTCGCCGGGACGCACGCGCTGCTCCGGGGCGAGCGGGCCGGGCCGGACCTGAACGCCGATCCCGCCTGGCGCCTCTGATCGCGAGGCGGCCGGGCGGACGGGCGCCCGCCCGGTCCCTGCGGCCGCGGCCCGCCGTACCTATTGATCGCCCGGAGGGATCGGAGCGGTCATGTCCCTGCGTTGGCTCAACGTGCTGTTCGGCGGCTGGATGCTCGCGACCGGCCTGGTCGCGGGCCCGCGGGCGCCGGAGTTCGGCGATCACATCTTCCTCGGCCTCGCCATCTTCCTGGTGGCGTTCCTGGCCATGGCGCTGCCGCGCCTCCAGGCCGTCAACGTCGTGCTGGGCGCCTGGGCCGTGCTGTCGCCCTTCGTGCTCGGCTACCTCGATGCCGGACTGGCGGTGAACGACATCGTGGTCGGCATCCTGGTCTGCTGGGTGGCGCTCACGCCGCCGCGCCCGCACCGGCCGCGCGGACGGGCCGCCCCCGCCACCTGACGCCGGCGCGCCGGGCGGGACGGCGCGGCGGCGCCGGGGCATACTGCGCCCCGCGATGACCGACCGCTATCCGAGCCCGCGCGCGCTGCTCGACAGGTACGACCTCCGCGCGAAGAAGAGCTGGGGCCAGAACTTCCTCGGCGAGGAGGCCGTCCTCGACGACATCGCCCGCCTCGCGGCGCCGCGGGCCGGCGACCCGGTGCTGGAGCTCGGGGCCGGCCTCGGCCACCTCACCGCGCGCCTGCTGGCGCGGGGCGCGCGCGTCGTCGCGGTGGAGCGCGACCGCGACATGGCCCGGGTGCTGCGCGGCGAGCTGGGCGACCGGATCACCCTGCTCGAGGCGGACGCGGCGCGGCTCGACCACGCCGCGCTGGCGGCCCGCTTCGGCGCGCCGGCGGCCGCGGGGGAGGGCGCGCGGCTCGCGGTGGTGGGGAACCTCCCGTACCACCTGACCAGCCCGATCCTGTTCTCGATCCTCGACCAGGTGGCGCACGTGTCGCGCGCGGTGTTCCTCCTGCAGCGCGAGGTGGCCGAGCGGCTCGCGGCCCCGCCCGCGAGCCGGGACTGGGGCCTGCTCTCGGTGCTGCTCCAGCGCGAGGCGGAGGTGTCGGTGGAGCGGATCGTGCCGCCCGGCGCGTTCTGGCCGCCCCCGAAGGTCGAGAGCGCGGTGCTCTGCGCGCTGTTCCGGCCGCCCGCGGACGCGGTGGGGGACCCGGCGCGCTTCCGCCGGCTGGTGAAGGCCGGCTTCGGCCTGCGGCGCAAGACGCTGCGCAACGCGCTCGGCTCGGCGAAGCTCGCGGAGCCCGCGCGCCTCGAGGCGGCGTTCGCGGCGGCCGGCGTGGATCCGGGCCGCCGGGGCGAGACGCTCACGCTGGCCGAGTGGGCCGCGCTCGACCGCGCGCTCGGCTGAGCCTGGAAGAAGTCACGGGCGCCCGTCCAAATCTCCCCGCCCGCCCCGACCGACCCCATCCGTCGAACGGGCGCCCGTGAGCCGTCCCCGGTGGCCTAGAGGCCTCCGGTGCGGGCGGTGGCGAGCATCAGGCTCATGTTGCGAGCGCCGTTCTCGCCGAGGTACCGCCGGAACGCGACCGGGTCGAGCTTCATCGACCGGATGGTCGCCGCCACGATCGCGTCGTAGCTGGGGGCGTTCGGCTTCTTGAGCTCGAGCGCGATCTTGAGGATGGCGCGGTGGTAGGCGGGGTCGATCCCGTCCTCCTGCGCCTTCCCGGCCTTCGCCACGGCCTGCTGCCCGACCGCCACCCTGCTCCGCATCTCCGCCTCCGAGCCCCGGTTCCCGCTCCGCCCTGCGAACCAGCATGACGATACGTGGCTGCACATGCGGGGTCAAGGGGCAGCCCTGATCCCAGGATCAGGGATCCCGCGATCCAGATGTCAGATCGCCGCGGGGTCACGGACGCGCCGGCCCGCCGGACGGCCCCGCCGCGGGCGCGCCTTGCGGGCGACCTCGGTGCGTGGCAATCTCGCGCGTTCCTGCGAGCTTCCGGATGGAACGCCCCCGATACATCGCCGTCGAAGGCCCCATCGGCGTGGGCAAGACGACCCTCGCCCAGGTGCTGGCCGAGCGGCTGGGCGCCCGCCTGGTGCTCGAGGAGGCGGAGGCGAACCCGTTCCTCCCGGCGTTCTACGCAGACCGGAAGAAGCACGCGTTCCAGGCGCAGGTCTTCTTCCTGCTCTCGCGCTTCCAGCAGCAGCAGGCGCTGTTCCAGCAGGACCTGTTCTCCAGCTCCACCGTGGCCGACTACCTGTTCGCGAAGGACCGGATCTTCGCGACCTTGACGCTGGAGCCGGCCGAGCTGGCGCTCTACCGCCAGATCCACGAGCTGCTGGGGCCGCGGGTGGTCCGGCCCGACCTGGTGATCTACCTGCAGGCCCGCACCGACGTGCTCCTGTCGCGCGTCAAGAAGCGCGGCCGCGACTTCGAGCGGGGCCTCGATCCCGCCTACGTCGAGGCGCTCGCGAAGGCCTACAACGACTTCTTCTTCCACTACGAGGACACGCCGCTGCTGGTGGTGAACACCAGCGACATCGACGTGGAGTCCGAGCCCGAGGACCTCGAGGCGCTGCTCGCCGTCATCCGGAAGCATCGCAAGGGCACGCAGCACTACGTACCGCTGGGCACCAGGACGTATTAGAGTCGTCTCCTCGCCTCACCAATGGGCAGGACCCCGGCCACGGGGCCTACACCGGAGGTCGTCGAAGATGTCGTCCCATCCCCCGCCACGGAAGCACGTCAACATCCACGAGCTGCGCCGGATGAAGGAAGCCGGCGAGCGCATCGCCATGGTCACCGCCTACGACGCGACCGCCGCGCGGCTGGTCGCCGCCGCCGGGGTGGACGCGGTGCTGGTGGGCGACTCGCTGGGCATGGCGGTGCAGGGCCACGAGTCCACGCTGCCGGTCACGCTCGACCAGATGGTCTACCACTCGGCGATGGTCCGCCGCGGGCTCGCCCGCGGCGACGGCCGGGCCCACCTCGTCGCCGACATGAGCTTCGGCAGCTACCAGGCCAGCGCCGACGAGGCGGTGAAGGCCGCCATGCGGCTGGTGGCGGAGGGCGGCGCCGAGGCCGTGAAGCTCGAGGGCGGCGCCGAGTTCGGCGACGTGATCCGCCGCATCGTGCGCGCCGGCGTGCCGGTGATGGGCCACATCGGCCTGACGCCGCAGTCGGTCCACAAGATGGGCGGCTACGTGGTGCAGGGGAAGGACTCGGAGAAGGCGCAGCAGATCCTGCGCGACGCCCGGGCGCTCGAGGCGGCCGGCTGCTACGCGCTGGTGCTGGAGTGCATCCCCTCCGAGCTGGCCCGCATCGTCACCTCGCAGCTGCGCATCCCGACCATCGGCATCGGCGCCGGCCCGCACTGCGACGGCCAGGTGCTGGTGCTGAACGACCTGCTCGGCCTCGACGCCTCCTTCACGCCGAAGTTCGTGAAGCGCTTCGGCGAGCTGGGCGCCGCCGTCGAGGGCGCGGTGGGCGCATACGTCGGCGAGGTGAAGGCCCGCGCGTTCCCCGACGACGCGCACAGCTTCCACTCCGCCTCGGTCCGCCTCGTCCCGGTGGAGCGCCACGCCGAGGAGGCGGAGGAAGAGCCGCCGGACGCCATCGGCGCCCCCATCTAGCGCCGGGGATCGAGCACACCCAAGGTGAAGACACCCGAGCTGATCACCGACCCGGCCGCCTGGCAGGCCCGCTGCACCGCCGCGCGCGAGGCCGGCACCCGCATCGCCCTGGTCACGACCATGGGCTACCTGCACGAGGGCCACCTCTCGCTCATGCGCGAGGCGCGGCGCCGCGCCGACGCGGGCGGCCGCCGCGGCCTGGCGGTGGGCACCATCTTCGTGAACCCGACGCAGTTCGGCCCGACCGAGGACCTGGCCCGCTACCCGCGAGACCTGGAGGGCGACCTCGCGAAGTGCGCCGCCGCCGGCCTCGACGCGGTGCTCGCGCCGAGCGACCCGGCCCTGATGTTCGCGCCGGGGCACGAGACCTGGGTGACGGTGGAGCGCGCCTCGCAGGGCCTGGACGGCGCCTCGCGCCCGGGCCACTTCCGCGGCGTCGCCACCGTGGTGGCGAAGCTGTTCAACCTGACCCGCCCGCACGTGGCGCTGTTCGGGGAGAAGGACTGGCAGCAGCTCGCGGTGATCCGCGCCATGGTGCGCGACCTCGCCTTCGGCATCGAGATCGTCGGCATGCCCATCGTCCGCGAGCCGGACGGCCTGGCGCTCTCCTCGCGGAACGCCTACCTCTCGCCGGACGAGCGTCGCCGCGCGCTCGCGCTCTCCGGGGCCCTGGCCGAGGCCCGCGAGGCCACCGCGCGGGGCGAGCGGGACGCGGCCGCGCTGCGGGCGGGCGCGCGCGCCCGCCTCGAGGCTGCCGGCGGCCGGGTGGACTACGTCGAGCTCGTGCACCCCGAGACGCTCGCGCCGGTGGCGCGCGCCGAGCCCGGCACCGTGCTGCTGCTCGCCGCGTCCTTCGGGACCACCCGCCTCATCGACAACGGCAGGCTGCCGTGAAGGGCAAGGCCGGCGGCAAGGCGGCGGACGCCGCGGAGAAGGTCGCGGCGTCCAACCGGCGCGCGCGCTTCGACTACGACATCGAGGACACCTGGGAGGCCGGGCTGGTGCTGACCGGCAGCGAGGTGAAGTCGCTGCGCGAGGGGAACGTCAACCTGTCCGACGCGTACGCGATGCCGCGCGGCGAGGAGCTGTGGCTCCTCAACTGCCGGATCGGCGAGTACAAGCAGGCGGCGCACTTCGGCCACGCGCCGCTGCGCGACCGGAAGCTCCTCATGAACCGCGCCGAGATCGACCGCGTCCGCGGCAAGGTCGAGCAGCGCGGGTACACGCTCGTGCCGCTGCGGATCTACTTCAAGCAGGGCTGGGCGAAGGTGGAGCTGGGCCTGGCGCGCGGGCGCTCGCACGAGGACCGGCGCGGGGCCATCGCCGAGCGCGAGTCGAAGCGCGAGATGGATCGGGCGCTCGCCCGGGGCCGGCGCCGGTAGCGTCGGCGCCGGACGCCCCCGGCCCTGCTCCTTCCTCGGCGGGCCCCCGATCGCGCGGCCGCCGTTCTCGTTGGGGCGGTGGCTCCCGCCGCACGGCGCCGCCCTGCTAGCCTCGTCTCGGTGTTCGACCGGCTCACGCTCGCCGAGGACCTGCTCGACTGCCGGGGCCGGGTGGTCGCCCGCCGCGGTCTGGTGGTGTCGCCCGAGTCCATCGAGGAGGCGGCCCAGCGCGCGCGCCCGGCGCCCCGCCGCGCGCTCGCCGACACGCCGCTCGCCGGCGAGCTCGAGGCGGTGCTGGACGACCCCGCCTACCGGGCGCTGTTCGAGCGCGCCGGCGCCCGCGACGCGGTGGCGCGGGCGGTGGGCGCGGCCGGCCTGACCGAGGCGCTCGTCGAGGAGCTGCTGGCGCTGCGCGACGAGCGGCCGGCGCTCCACCTCCACGCGTTCACCACCGCGGCGGTGGCGGTGCGCATGCTGCTCAGCGCGGTGGGCGGGGCGCGGGCGCTGCCGGACCTGGCGGCGGCGGCGCTGCTGCACGACCTCGGCATGCGCCACGTGCCGGCGACGCTGGTGGAGCGCGCCGACCGGCTGGAGATCCGCGAGGCGCACCGGATCGCGGCCCACCCGCTGCTCGGCGCCTACCAGCTCGCCTGCGAGCTGGGCCCGCACCCGGCGGTGGCCGCCGCCCGCTGCCACCACTGGCGCTGCGGGCAGGGCTACCCGGGCATGGGCGCCGCGCCGTCGCGCGCCGTGGAGGTCGTGTCGGTGGCGAGCGCGTTCGCGGCGCTGACGCGGCCGCGCGCCTACCGCTCGGCGGCCTACGACGCGCGCGGCGCCGCCGACGTGATCGTGGCGGAGGTGCTGGCCGGGCACGCCGACGCGAACACCGCCAAGCTGCTGGTGCACGCGCTGCGCGGCGGCCGCGGCGACCCGCGCGCGATCCGCTTCGGCGGCGCGCGCGAGGGCCACGCGCCCGAGGTGAACCGCCACGCGCCTGTTTCGGCCCCTGGCCGCAGCCCGGTGTAGGCGCTCACCCCGAGCGTAGGGCCGCAAAGCGGCCCGGAGTCGAGGGGCCGGGCGCAGCCCCGTGTAGGCCGCTCATCCCGAGCGCAGGGCCGCGCAGCAGGAACCCGCTCATCCCGAGCGTAGGGCCGCGCAGCAGGAACCCGCTCATCCCGAGCGTAGGGCCGCGCAGGAGCTCGCTCATCCCGAGCGTAGGGCCGCGAAGCGGCCCGGAGTCGAGGGACCCGGAGTCGAGGGACCGGAGTCGAGGGACCCGCTAGCTCAGCCCGCACGCCTGGCGCAGCGTGGGCCAGGCGTAGAGGCCGGTGTTGTGGCCGTCCGACCACTGGATCTGGATCGCGTACGCGCCCACCGGGTTGATCTCCAGCGGGTGGATGTCGGCCGGGATGGTGGAGGAGTCGAGGAGCTTCTTGCCGGTGCCCTCCTCCACGCAGGAGGCGCACGGGCAGAAGTCGCGCAGCGCCCACGAGGTGATGGTCGTCTCGCGCCCGCCCGGCCACACGATGCGGATCGCGTGGTCGGGCTGGACGTCGATCGACTCCGGCGGCTCGGCGGTCTGCTTCTGGAAGGTGATCCGGTCGAGGAGTCCCATGGCGGTCCCTTGGATGGCGCCCGGCGGGCGCGCTGTCAAGCCGTGCGCGCCAGCGCGGCGACGAGGTCGGTCCGGTCCTGGTACGGCCCGAGGCAGGGGCGCGCGTCGGTCGCGTACAGCTCCGAGCGGTCCAGCTCCGGCGCGAGGCGCAGCAGCGCCGACGAGCGGGTGCCGTAGTCCGGGTCCATGTGGATGCAGGTGGCGAGCGCGGTGCCGGTCCCCGGCACGGCCGCGTGCCGGGTGAGCACCTCGCGCAGGCGGGGGACCGAGGGCTCGAGCGGCCAGTGGGCGCGCACCAGGTCGGCGCGCGGCCCCCGCCCGTGCGGCGAGGTCTCGGTGACGACGTGCAGGCCGGGGCCGAGCGGCTCGAGCCCGGAGGTCTCGCCGTCGTACCACCACAGGAACGCGGCGCGCGCGTCGGCCACCACCAGGTGGAACGGGTTCCACTGCGCCGCGTCGGCGCGCTCGAGGGCCGCGCGCGCGGCCTCCGCGTCGGGGGCGGCGAGCGCGAGCGGCACGAGGTCGCCGCGCGAGCGGCGCTCCGGGTCGGGGTACCACTGCACCGGCGCGTGGAAGTTCGTCACCCCGGCGAAGACCCCGCGCGCCGAGAGGCCGATCCAGGTGCCGCCGGCGAGGAGGTCGCGGGGCGCCGCCCAGCGGATCCCGGTGGCGCCGTCGCGCAGGCCCCAGCCCTCCGACGGGCGCCCGATCCGCTCGTCGCGGTTGGCGGCCACGATCACCGGCCAGCGGCGATCGGCCTGGAGGGCGACGGCGAGGGTGCACATGCCCGGAACGCTTAACACGGGCGCGGCGGTCTCGCTCGCCCCGTGCAAAGGGAAGGGGCCCGACCGTCGCCGGCCGGGCCCCCCGGAGACGTCTCGCGCTGGCGCGCTACTTCACCTTGCGGGCGGCGCGGACGCGCTCGAGCAGCAGCTCGCGCTGGAGCGCCAGCGGCGCGGGCAGCGTCTTGCCGAGCTTCTCGAACCACTCGGCCTGCGACTCCAGCTCCTGCTCCCACTCGCCCAGGTCGATCCGGGTCGCGGCGGCGATCGCGTCCTTGGAGACGTCGAGGCCGTGCAGGTCGAGGCCGGCGTCACCGGGCGTGTAGCCGAGCAGCGTCTCCTTGGCGGGCGCGCGGCCGGCGGCGCGATCCAGCATCCACTTCAGCACGCGCATGTTGTCGCCGTAGCCCGGCCACAGGAACTTGCCCTCGGCGCTCTTCCGGAACCAGTTCACCAGGAAGATCTTGGGCGGGTTCGGGATGCGCGACTGCATGTCGAGCCAGTGCTGCAGGTAGCTCCCGCAGTCGTAGCCGATGAACGGCAGCATCGCCATGGGGTCGCGGCGGACCACGCCCACCTGGCCGGTGGCGGCGGCGGTGGTCTCCGAGCCCATGGTCGAGCCCAGGTACACGCCGTGCGTCCAGTTGAACGCCTCGAGCACCAGCGGGACCGTGGTGGAGCGGCGGCCGCCGAAGATGATGGCGGAGATCGGCACGCCCTTCGGGTCGTCCACCAGCGGCGAGATGGCCGGGTTGTTCTTCGCCGGCGCGGTGAAGCGGCTGTTCGGGTGCGCCGCCTTCTCGGTGGAGCCCTTCTTCCAGGGCTGGCCCTTCCAGTCGATCAGCTCGGCCGGCGCCTCGTGGTCCATCCCCTCCCACCAGATGTCGCCGTCCGGCGTGCGGGCGACGTTGGTGAAGATGGTGTCCTTGCGGACCGAGTCCATCGCGTTCGGGTTGGTCTTGCGGTTCGTGCCCGGGGCCACGCCGAAGTAGCCGTTCTCCGGGTTCACCGCCCAGAGGCGGCCGTCCTCGCCCACGCGCATCCAGGAGATGTCGTCGCCGACCGTCCGGATCTTCCAGCCCGGGAACGCGGCGGGCGGGATCATCATGGCGAAGTTGGTCTTGCCGCAGGCCGACGGGAACGCGGCGGCGACGTACTGCTTCTCGCCGGTCGGGCTCTCCGCCTCCAGGATCAGCATGTGCTCGGCGAGCCAGCCCTCGTTCTTCGCGAGGTAGCTGGCGATGCGGAGCGCCAAGCACTTCTTGCCGAGCAGCGCGTTGCCGCCGTAGCCGGAGCCGACCGACCAGATGGTGTTGTCCTGCGGGAAGTGGCAGATGAAGCGGCGCTCGGGGTTGCAGTCGGCGACCGAGTGCAGGCCGCGGTTGAACTCGTTCGAGTCGCCGAGGCGGTCGAGCGCCACCTTCCCCATGCGCGCCATGATCCCCATGTTCAGGGCCACGTACACGGAGTCGGTGATCTCGATGCCGACCTTCGCGAACGGCGAGGTGCTCGGGCCCATCACGTAGGGCACCACGTACATGGTGCGGCCCTTCATCGACCCGTCGAAGATGGCGCCGAGCTTCCGGTACGCCTCCTTCGGCTCCATCCAGTTGTTGGTGGGGCCGGCCTGCTCCTTCGTCGGCGTGCAGATGAAGGTGAGGTGCTCGACGCGGGCGACGTCGCTCGGGTTCGAGTGGTGGTAGTGGCAGCCGGGCCACTTCTGCTGGTCGAGCGGGATGAGGACCTTCGCGGCGACCGCGTCGTCGGTGAGCCGCTTCTTCTCGGCCTCGGAGCCGTCGCACCAGTGGACGCGATCGGGCTTGCAGAGCTTCGCCATCTCGTCGACCCAGCCGAGGAGGTGGGGGTTCGACGTCGGGCGAGCGGCAGGAGAGGTGGACATCAGGAATTCCTTTTTACGATTGAGCGGAAAAAGGGCCTGGGAACGCGCAGCTGCAGCGCGGAAAACGGGGACGCCAAGCTAGCGCACGAGAGGTCGCAGAGTCGAGCCCCGAATTCGCGTTCCGACCTGCAAGCTGGCGCCGGCGCGCACCGCGCGCAAACGTGCGCCCGCCGCGCCCCGCGAACGGGCGACACGACCCCGCCGCGAGCCCGCGCCGCGCGCGCGGAGGCGCTACGTTCCCCGCATGTCGCTCGCGGCACACGGGCCGGAGATCACGACCGGAGGCGTCCGGTTCCACGCCTGGGCGCCGCGCGTCGATCGCCTCGCGGTGCGGGTCGAGGGCGCGGATCACCCGCTCTCGCCCGCGCCGGGCGGATGGTGGACCGGCGAGGTCCCCGGCGCGGCCCACGGCACGCGCTACCAGCTCGTGCTGCCGGGCGGGCGAGCGCTCCCCGATCCCGCCTCGCGCGCGCAGCCCGACGGCGTTCACGGCGCGTCCGAGGTGTTCGACCCGGCACGGCACCGGTGGCGGAGCGCGTTCGCCGGGCTGCCGCTCGAGGCGCTGGTCTTCTACGAGCTCCACGTCGGCACCTTCACCGGGGCGGGCACGCTCGACGCCGCGGCCGAGGCGCTGCCCGGCCTGGCGGACCTGGGCGTCACGTGCGTCGAGCTCATGCCGGTGCAGCCGTTCGCCGGCGCGCGCAACTGGGGCTACGACGGCGTGCAGAGCTGGGCGGTGCACGCCGCGTACGGCGGGCCCGCCGCGCTGCAGCGCTTCGTGGACGGCGCGCACGCGCTCGGCCTCGCGGTGTGCCTCGACGTCGTCTACAACCACCTCGGCCCGGAGGGGAACTACCTCCCGCAGCTCGCGCCGTACCTCACCGACCGTCACCACACGCCCTGGGGCGACGGCCTCGACCTCGACGGGCCCGACGCCGGGCCGGTGCGCGCCTACTTCCTCGGCGCCGCGCTGCAGTGGGTGCGCGACTTCCGGGTGGACGCGCTCCGCCTCGACGCCACGCACGCCATCCGCGACGACGGGCCGCGTCACCTGGTGGCCGAGCTGTGCGAGGAGGTCTCGGCGCTGGCGCGCCGCGAGGGGCGCCGGATCCACGTGATCGCGGAGAACGACGACAACGACCGGCGGGTCCTCGACCCGCCGCCCGCCGGCTGGGGCTGCTCCGCCGTCTGGGCGGACGACCTGCACCACGCCGTCCACGCGCTCGTGACCGGCGAGCGGGAGCGCTACCTCGCGGACTTCGGCGCGCCGGAGCAGGTGGCGCGCGCCCTGTCGCAGGGCTTCGTCTTCCAGGGCGAGCCGTCGGTGTACCGGGGCCGGCCGCACGGCACCCGCGTGGCGGGGCTCGCGCCGTCGCGCTTCGTCGCCTGCGCGCAGAACCACGACCAGATCGGGAACCGCCCGCACGGCGAGCGGCTGGCCGCGCTGGTGCCCTGGCCGGCGCTCGAGCCCATCGCGGCGCTGGTGCTGCTCGGCTCGGCGCTCCCGCTCCTGTTCATGGGCGAGGAGTACGGGGAGCCGCGCCCGTTCCAGTACTTCACCAGCCACGGCGACGCGGCCCTGGCGCGCGCGGTGTCCGAGGGGCGCCGCGCCGAGCACATCGCGCGCGGGCGCGGCGAGCCGCCGGACCCGCAGGACGAGCAGACGTTCCTGGGCTCGAAGCTCTCGCACCGGCGCGACGGCCGGCACGCCGCGCTGCGCGACCACCACCGGAGGCTGCTCGACGTGCGGCGGCGCCACCGCGAGGTGATCGCGGCCCGCTGGCCGGAGGTGGCGCTCGACGGCGCGGCGTTCACGCTCCGCCGCCCCGGCCTCACGGTGCGCGCGAACCTGTCGGATCGCGCCGCGGGCGGGCTCGGCCCGTGGGGGTGGAGCGTCGAGGAGGGCTGACGGTGACGCGCGTGGCGAGGCGCCCCGGGCGCGCGCCTCAGGCGAGCGCGCGTCGATCCTGGCGGAAGTGACGGATGGCCATCGCGAGCGCGACCACGATGGTCGCGAACGGGATGGTGACGGTGAGGGCCAGCAGCGCGACCCAGCCGACCGCGCTCATGAACGCGACCACCGCCGCGGTGGCGAGCGCCCCGAGGAGCACGCGCCGGGCCTCCACCATGACGCGGGTCATCACCCGCGCGGGGGACTGGGTCCGAGACGAGTACGACAGTGCACCGTACTGTGTGGCCATCGCGTCGCTCCTTCGCCGCCTCGCCGGCGCGGCCGCGGGTCGCTCAGGGGTCCGGGCGACCACAGGCCATCAGATACGGGGTCGCAGCAGATCCTGCGATGGGCCAAAAGGACGCTGACCTAATAGTTTCAATGGGTTACGATCCGGGCCCGTTGACGCGAATCAAGGCCCACCGGAACGAGACCTGGAGGATCCGGAGGCGCTCCGGGAACGTGGACCGATGCGCTCAATATTGACTGCAGTGGCACGTCACGCGCGAACGGGCCACCCGCGGCACCGCCGTCCCTGATGGGCTGACCCCGGGGCGCGCGCACGGACGGTGCGTCTGGCTCGAGCGCGGCGCGGCCGATCACCGTGCGTGAAGCCGCACGGTGACGGCGCCCGCGGCCGGCGCGCTACTTCTTCTCGAGCTTCTGCCGGAGCAGGTCGCCGAGCGTGCCGAAGCCCTTGCCCTGCGCGCGCGGCGCCTTCGCCATGTACTCGCGCGCCTCGGCGCGCTCCGCGGCGTGCTCGGCCTCGGTCTTCGACAGGCGGATGCGGCCCTGCTCGTCGATGGCCGAGACGAGCGCCTGGATCGTGTCGCCGACCTTGAAGCTCCTGCGCAGGTCGGCGCCGCGCGGCGTGCCGGTCTCGCTGGCCGGCACCAGGCCGCGGCCGCCGGCGAAGCGCACGAACACGCCGAAGCTCTCCACCTTGTCCACGGTGGCCTGCACCACGTCGCCGACGCGCGGCGGCGGCGGCGGGGAGGGGCGGGCGGGCCGCTCGGCGCCCTCGGCGCCCGGCGCCGGCGCGGCCGGCTCGGGCCGCGGCGCGAGCGCCTTCACGGACAGCCCGATGCGCTCGCCCTTCTTCGGGTCCTCGTCGATCCGGAGCACCTGCACCTGCACGGCGTCGCCGGCCGAGAGCAGGTCCTGCGGCTTCGACACCCGGTCCCAGGCCAGCTCGGAGACGTGCACCAGGCCCTCGACGCCGCCGATGTCCACGAACGCGCCGTAGTCCTGCACGCTCGTCACGACGCCGTCGAACACCGCGCCCGGCGCGAGCCGCGCGCGCGTCTCGGCCGCCTTCTGCGCGCGCTCCTCCTCGAGCAGCGCGCGGCGCGACAGCACCGCGTCGCGCCCGTCGGCGCGGGTCACCTTGAACAGGAGCTTCTGCCCGACGAACGCGGACGCGTCGCCCACGAAGCGCACGTCGATCTGCGAGATCGGGCAGAACGCGCGGACGCCGTGGACCTCGACCTCGAGGCCGCCCTTGTTCACCGCCTTGACCACGCCCTCCACCGGCAGGCCGGTGTGGGCCGCCTCGATCACCGCCTCGCGCGCGTGATCGCGGGTGGCGCGGCCGTGGCCCTTCGAGACCACCGCGCCGCGGTCGGTGGCCTTCACCACCACCGCGTCGATGATGTCGCCGACGCGGGCCGCGAGGTTCCCGGCCTCGTCCTTCAGCTCGACGGTCTCGATCATCGCCTCGGCGACGCCGGAGCCGAGCTCGAGGAACGCGACGTCCTCGCCGATCTGGATGATCTTGCCGGCGACCTTCTCGCCGACCTGGAAGCGGCGCCGGGGCCCCGCCTCCGAGCCCGCGAGCATGTCCGCGAAGGAGCCCTCGTCCGGCGCCTCCACCTCCGGCGCCGGCGGCGGCTCGCCGGCCGGCGGGCGCGGGGGCTCGAGCGCGGCCGCCGGGCCCACCTCGCCGTGCTCCCGCCGCTCGGGACGGTCGCCGCGGGGGCGCCGCTCGCCGCGCGGACCTCCGCCGGCGGGCCTGGGGCCGCGGGGGCCGCCGCGCTGCTGCGGGCCGGCGCCGCCGGGCGCGGGGCGCGGGCTGCGCTCCTCCGCGACGCGCTGCCAGAGCGGGCGGCGGTCCTGCGCCGCCGGCGCGGGCTGCGAGGTCGCGGGCGCGAGCCGCTCCTCCTCGGGCGCCTCGATCTTCGCGCCGGGGGGCGGGGGCTTCACGTGGCCCTTGCGGATCACCACCGGGCCCGGGGACTCGGGCTTCTTCTGGTCCGACATGGCGGCGTCTCATAGCACAGGCGCCGGGTCTCGCGTAAAACGGGCGCATGGAGCGCCGCGCCGTGATCTTCCTGTCGCACGCCGACGCCGGCGCGCTCCGCCTCGCCGGGTCCGCCGCCCTGGCCGCCACGGCGCTGGGCGACCGGGTGGACGTCTACCTGTTCGGTCCGGCCGTCCCCGCGCTGGTGGCGGCGCACGACGCCGACCCGGAGGAGCCCGGCGCGGCGCTGCAGCAGGCGCGGACCGTGGGCGAGTGCCGCCTGATCGCGTGCAGCGCCAGCGTGGTCGAGCAGAAGGTCGCGCTCGCCGACGCGGAGCGGACGCTCGACGCGGTCGTGGGCTGGCCGACGATCCTCGAGTGGAGCGCCGGGGTCGTGGACCGCTTTTTCTTTTGACTGGATCGCTTCTTCTCTTGAAGGGAGCTGCGCGGGCGTCGCGTCGAGCGCCTGGCCGCCCGCTCCGACGGGGGATGCGTCCCGCAGGCCCGCGAGGGAGCGCGCGAGGCGTCCCTTGGGCGGAAGATCGCGGGCCGGTCGGCCGTTTATCATCCGCCCTCCCGCACACCCGGAGCCCCTCACATGGTCAGCCTCTCCATCGATCCGCCTCCCCACAGGCCCGGGCACACGCCCCGGCCCGGAGCGCGCCGCGCCGGCCTCGGCATCGCGCTCGGGGTGGCGCTCGCCGCCGGCATCGTGCTCGGCCGCCTGACGGCGCCCGGCGGCCGGTTCGCGATCGGCGGATCGTCTCCGGGGGACCCGGCGCCCGTCGCGCAGGCGCCCGCGCCGGCCGCGCCCGCCGGCGCTGTCCAGCAGGCGCCCCCCGCTGCCGCGCCGTCCGCGGCGCCGGCCCCCGCGCCGGACGCGGGCGCGACCGCCGCCGCCCCGGCGCCCGCGCCCGTCGCGGCGCCTGCCGTGCCCGCGGGACCGCGCCGGGTGGTGGCGACGCTCTCCGGCGCGCTCGAGGAGTCGATCCAGCGCGCGCTCCCGCCGGAGGACCGGGACGTGGGCGAGCAGCTCACGCAGGTGGTGAACCGGCTCCTCGTCTGGGACCTCCGCGTCGCGCGCGACGGCCGCAAGGGCGACCGGATCGAGATCCTCTACTCGCCGCCGGCGCCGGCCGCGCAGGGGCTGCCCGCGTCCGGCGAGCCGGTGGTCGAGGCGGTGCGGTTCGCGTCCCAGAAGCTCGGCCGCGTCTTCGCCGCGTACCGCTTCCAGCCCGAGGGGTCGCGCTGGGCGCGCTACTACCGCCCGGACGGCACCGAGCTGGAGGAGCTGCTGGTGGACGCGCCCATCCACGAGTACGACCAGGTCACCTCGCTGCTGCGCGACGGCCGCCGCCACAAGGGCGTGGACTTCCGCACGCCCACCGGCACGCCGGTGTTCGCGACCTTCGACGGCGTGATCGAGCGGCGGAACTGGAACTTCGCCGGGAACGGCAACTGCCTCGACATCCGCGACCCCGCCTCCGGGCGGCACGCGATCTTCCTGCACCTCGAGGTGCTGCCCAAGGACATGGTCCCGGGCCGGCGGGTGAAGAAGGGCGAGCAGATCGCGCTGTCCGGGAACACGGGCCACTCGACCGCGCCGCACCTGCACTACCAGCTGGAGGCGCCGGACGGCCGCGTGCTGGATCCGTTCGAGATCCACAAGATCCGCCACGCCGCGCTGGACGCGGCCCGCAAGCCCGCGTTCGACGCGCGCCGCACCGCGCTCGACGCCGCGCTCGGCGGCGCGGTCGCCGCGACGCAGGCGCCGCCGGCCGTCCCCGCCACGCCCGCCGCGCTCCCCGCGGCGCGCTGACCCGGGAGCGCGCCGGCGCCCCCGCGAGCCGGGGCGCGCCGGCGGCGCGCGCGGGGCGCGACCTGGCGCGGAACCCGGAACCCGGAACCCGGAAACGAGAAGGCCGCCCTCGCGGGCGGCCTTCGGTGTTTCAGGCTGCTGCGGGGCGCGGGCCTAGATCTTCCGGCCGCCCTCGTGCGCCCACTTCTCCAGCATCTCGGTGGTGACCGACTTCGGCCGCTCGATGGCGTAGCCGAGGCCGCGGTCCCACACGAGGTTGGCGAGCACGCCGAGCGCGCGGCCGACGCCGAAGAGGACCGTGTAGAAGTCCCACTCGCGGACGCCGTAGTACCACTGGATCACGCCCGAGTGCGCGTCCACGTTCGGCCACGGGTTCTTGGTCTTGCCGTGCTCGGTGAGGACGCCCGGCGCCACCTCGTAGATCATGTTCACGAGCTGGAAGAGCGGGTCGTTCGGCAGGTGCTTCTTCGCGAACTCGTTCTGCGCCGTGTAGCGCGGGTCGGTCTTGCGGAGCACCGCGTGGCCGTAGCCCGGGATCACCTGGCCCGAGTTCAGCGTGTCCCAGAGGAACTGCTTCAGCTGCTCCTTCGAGGGCACCTGGTTGTTCAGCTTCTTCATCGTCTGCTGGATCCAGCCGAGCACCTCCTGGTTCGCGAGGCCGTGCAGCGGGCCGGCGAGGCCGTTGATGCCGGCCGAGTAGGAGTAGTACGCGTCGGAGAGCGCCGACGCGACCAGGTGCGAGGTGTGGGCCGAGACGTTCCCCGACTCGTGATCCGAGTGGAGGATGAAGTACATGCGGGCCACGTCGTCGTACGGCTTCACCTGCCCGATCATCTTGGCGAAGTTGCCGCCGAGGTCGAGGTTCGCGTCCGACGCGATGTGCGTGTCACCCTTGTACTTCATCCGGTAGATGTACGCGGCGAGCACCGGGAGGCGCGCGACGAGCGTCATCGCGTCCTCGTACATCGGGTCCCACATGTCCGTCTTCTTGAGGTTGCCCTCGCCGTAGCGCTTCGCGAACACCGACTCGCGCTGCATCGTGACGATGCCGGCCGAGAACATCGCCATCGGGTGCGAGTCGCGCGGCATGGCGCGGAGCACGTCGATGACGTACTGCGGGAGCGCCTCGCGCTTCTTGAACTCCGCGAAGACCTCCTGCGCCTGCTCCTTGGTCGGGATCTCGCCCGTGAGCAGGAAGTAGAAGAAGCTCTCCACCGTCGGCATCTCGCCGCCCGGGACCACGTGCGCCTTCAGCGCCTCGAACGTCTCGGGGATGGTCTTGCCGCGGAAGCGGATGCCTTCCTGCGGGTCGAGGTACGAGATGTCGGTCACGAGGCAGCGGACGTCGCGGGCGCCGCCGATCGCCTGGCCGATGTTGACCTTGTCGATCACCACCTCGCCGAACTCCTTGTTCAGCTTCTGAATCCGCGGGCGGAACGCCTCGATCTTCTGCTTCAGCACCTGCTTCAGCGTGGACTCAGCCATGGTCACTCCGGCCAACTGTCTGAAGGTTTGAGTTGCTTGGAATTTCGTAACGCGAGGGCCCGAATCCTACTCGCGGGCCCGGGGATGGCGCAAACGGGAAAGGGCCCGTAAGTCGTGGAGCACAAAGGTCTATTTACGTTTTGAAAGCCGCCGGGCGAGCGCCCGGAGCGGTCCACTTCAGCCCGCGCGATTGGTCAATGGAGCCGATGTGTGTGGGAAGCGCCCGGCAAATGCTCGGGTTTCGCTCGCAGGCGAACGCGCCGTCCGCCTCCCTGCCGGCCCGCGTACCGGCGGGCGTGCGCTCGCCGGGGCGCGCCGCGCCGCGACCAAATGCCGCTCGCCGCCGCGCGCGCGACCGCGGCGGCCGGAACCCCGGACCCCGGCGCGCCTGGACACCCTCCGGAGGCGCCGCCTCCGGCGATCCCCGGGCCACCCGATCTCCGGTGCGGCCTAGCCGCGGCCCGCGGCCAGGGCGGCGGCGACCTCGGCGGCCACCGCGCCCGAGGCGCGCTTGGGCCCGGGCGCGGGCTCGCCCGGCGCGGCCACCCCGTTCGCGGCCGGGGGGGCCTCCACCGCGGAGGACTCCACGGTTTCTGCAGCCCCCCTCCGCGGCTTCTCGGCGGTCCCCGACCGGCAGGTCCGGCACCACGGCTGGTTCCGGATGGCGCCGTCGGCCATGCGCCGCAGGCCGAACTGCGAGAGCGGCCGCATCTTGTGGCACTTCAGGCACATGAGGGTGATGAACACCTCGTTGCCGTCGGCGTCGTAGACGGACGAGCGGCGACGCCTGGGCTTCGCGGCGTCGCCGGGCTCCTTCACACGGCCGAGGGACCTCGGCTTCTCGAGCTCGCCCTTCGCGATCGCGGGCGCCACCATGACCTTCACGGCCATCCTCGGAACCTCCACCTAGCGGATCCCGTCCACTCCCGACGCGCCGGGCCGGTCACGGGCGGCGCGGGGAAGGGACGGCGAGCGGACCCTAGCCGGCCCCTCTGACATCGGCGGACCCCGGGCCGGGCCGGCGGGCGCGCCCGGGGGCCGCCGGCCCATCTGGTGCGCCGGATGCACAGCCCCGCGCCGGGCCGCGGCGGCCCGGCCCTCCGGCGCCGATCGCGCGCCGGCGGGGCCGTGCCGCCGCCGCCGATCCGGGCAGCGCGCCGGCGCCCCTGCCCGGAAGGCCGGCACGCCGCGCCCAGGAGGAACCCATCGTGATCGCGCACCTTCTCCTCTCCCTCGCCCTCCTGCTCACCGCCGCGAAGCTGGGCGGCGTCCTCGCGGTCCGCCTCGGCCAGCCGGCGGTCCTCGGCGAGCTCGTCGCGGGCATCGCGCTCGGCGCGCTGCCTGCGCTCGGCCTGCACGGGGCGGCGGGGCTGGCGCACGATCCGGTCCTCGAGGCGCTCGCCGAGCTCGGGGTGATCCTGCTGCTGTTCGAGGTCGGGCTCTCCACCCGCCTCGCCGAGCTGGTGAAGGTCGGCGCCTCCGCGTTCCTGGTGGCGTGCATCGGCGTGGTGGCGCCCATGGCGCTCGGCTACGGCGTCGGCGCGTGGCTCCTGCCCGGGGCGAGCCCGCTCGCGCACCTGTTCCTGGGCGCGGCGCTCTCCGCCACCAGCGTCGGCATCACCGCCCGCGTGCTCCGGGACATGGGGCGCATCGGCTCGCCGGCCGGGCAGATCATCCTCGGCGCGGCGGTGATCGACGACGTGCTCGGCCTGCTGGTGCTGGCGGTGATGGTGGGGCTCGCCGGCGGCGGGGGGGACGGCGCCGGGACGTGGACGGTGCTGGCGCTGGTCGGGGCGAAGGCGGTCGGGTTCCTCGGCGCCGCTCTGGTGGCCGGGCGCTGGGCGGCGCCGCGGCTGTTCGCGGTCGCGGCGCGGCTCCGCGCGCAGGGCGTGCTGTTCACGCTGGCGCTGGCGGTGTGCCTCGCGCTGTCCTGGGCGGCCTCGGCGGTGGAGCTCGCGCCGATCGTGGGCGCGTTCGCGGCGGGGCTGGTGCTGGAGGGCGTGCCGTTCGCGGAGCTGAGCGGCGGCGAGGAGCGGCTCGAGGAGCGCCTCACCCCGCTCGCCGCGGTGCTCGTGCCGCTCTTCTTCGTGCGCATGGGGCTGGCGGTCGATCTCGGCGCCCTGGGCACCGGCTCGCTCGCGCTGGCGGGCGCGCTGTCGGTGGCGGCGATCGTCGGCAAGCAGGCGTGCGCGCTCGCGGTGGTGACGCCGGGCGTGGACCGGCTCGCGGTGGGGCTGGGGATGATCCCGCGCGGCGAGGTGGGCCTCATCTTCGCGAACATCGGCCTGTCGCTCACCGCCGGCGGGCGGCCGCTGCTCGGGCCGGGCGCGTTCGCGGCCATCGTCGCGATGGTGCTCGTCACCACGCTCGTGACGCCGCCGCTGCTCCGCTGGCGGATGGGGTCGGCTCCCGCGGCGGCCGCCGTCCGGCCCGGACCTGGCGTCCGTGCGGCGTGACGGTGGGTGCGTGCTCCCGCGCCCGGCCTCGCCCGTTGGCGGGCGACCGAACGTGCAGGTCGCACGAACAGGCGAGCCCGCATTGGACCGGCGCGCGAGAGTTTGGCAGCATCGAGGTGCCTGGGGGGGCCGCGTGGAGCTGGGGCCGCAGCGCGAGGGGAACGCGCAGCACTCGTCGGAGTACCGGACCGTCGCCGTCTACTGGACGCGCGCCGAGGCGGAGCTCGCCCGCGGCATGCTCGAGGCGGACGGCATCCCCGCCGCGTTCCGCGACGGCGCCGACGCGGTGCTGCTGCCGGGCACGCGCGCGCTGCGCCTCATGGTGCCCGCCATGGACCTCGACCGCTCGCGCGAGCTCCTGGCGACGCCGGAGGCGGCGACGCACGCCGCGGAGCCGCCCGCGCCGGCGGTGCCGGCGCGCGACGGCTGGGGCGTCACCTGGCTGGTGGTGTGGATCGCGGCGTTCGGGCTCGCCGGCGTGTTCGCGCTCGCGCGCGCCCTGCGCTGAGCCGGCGGCCGCGCTCAGCGGTGCAGCGCCGCGTACGCGACCACCTGCACCGTGCCCACCAGCGCGACCACGGTCGCGGCGGAGATGGCCGGCTTGGCGGTGGCGCGGAACCACGCGACCAGGCCGGGGAGCGCGAGCGCCAGCCCGAGCACCAGCCCGAGCGGCAGCTGCACCACCCGGAGCTGCAGCGCGCCCAGGGCCATCAGGACCTCGAGGCCGCTCGCCACGAGCGCGATGGTGGCGAGCACGCGGCCGCCGGTCGCGAAGAGCAGGGCGGAACCGGCGAGGGCGACGAACGCGAGCAGGGTGTGGAGCGGCATGGCCGGCGTTCTTACGCCCGCCGGGCGGCGCGGGCAAGGAAGCGGCCGGCCCCGGACGGCGCGCCCACACCCGCGCACCGCCGGTGCCGGCGGCGGCGCGCGGGCCGTCGGACGGATCGGTCAGGCGCGCTGCACGAGCTGCCGGAGCACGTACTGCATGATGCCGCCGTGCCGGTAGTACTCGACCTCGATCGGCGTGTCGATCCGCACCGTGACCGGGACCTCCTCGCGCGCGCCCCCGGCGCGGTGGATCACGAGGCGGGCCGCCTGCCGCGGCGCGAGCCCCTCGGAGATGCCGAGCAGGTCGAACGTCTCGGTGCCGTCGAGCTTCAGCGTCGCCGCGGACACGCCCTCCGGCAGCTGCACCGGGAGCACGCCCATGCCCACCAGGTTGGAGCGGTGGATGCGCTCGAAGCTCCGCGCCGCCACGAAGCGGATGCCGAGCAGCACCGTGCCCTTCGCCGCCCAGTCGCGCGAGCTGCCGGTCCCGTACTCCTGGCCGGCCACCACGCAGAGCGGGACGCCCTCGCGCGCGTACTGCATGGCGGCGTCGTGGATGGGCTGCTGCGTCCCGTCCGGCTGGTGGCGCGTCACCCCGCCCTCGACGCCGGGCACCATCAGGTTCTTCACCCGCACGTTCGCGAACGTGCCGCGCACCATGACGTGGTCGTTGCCGCGGCGCGCGCCGTAGCTGTTGAAGTCGGCCACCGACACGCCCAGCGACTGGAGGTACTTGCCGGCCGGCGAGGTCGGCTTGATCGAGCCGGCCGGGCTGATGTGATCGGTGGTGACCGAGTCGCCGAAGATCGCGAGCGGCCGCGCGCCGGTGATCTCGCCGATGGTGCCGGCGGAGAGGCCGAAGCCCTCGAAGTAGGGCGGCTGCTGGATGTAGGTGGACTCCGGGTTCCACTCGTACAGCTTGCCGCCGCGCACCGGCAGCGCGTTCCAGCGGTCGTTCTGCGAGAACCCGGCGTAGTTCTGCCGGTACTGCTCCGGGTCCGCGGCCGCGCCGCGGAGCGCCTCCACCTCCTGGATCGTGGGCCACACGTCGCGCAGGTACACCGGCTCGCCGTCCTTGCCGGTGCCGAGCGGCTCCTGCTCGAGATCGACGTCCACCGTGCCGGCGATCGCGAACGCCACCACCAGCGGCGGGCTCATCAGGAAGTTGGCCTTGATCGACTGGTGCACCCGGGCCTCGAAGTTCCGGTTGCCGGAGAGCACCGCCGCGCCCACCAGGTCGTGCTCGCCGAGCAGCTTCTCGATGCGCCCGTCGAGCGGCCCGGAGTTGCCGATGCAGGTGGTGCAGCCGTAGCCGACGACGTTGAAGCCGAGCGCGTCGAGGTCCTTCTGCAGCCCGGTGCGCTCGAGGTACCGCGACACCACCCGCGACCCGGGGCCGAACGAGGTCTTCACGGTCGGCTTCACCGTGAGGCCCTTCGCCACCGCCTTGCGGGCGAGCAGGCCGGCCGCGAGCATGACGCTCGGGTTGGACGTGTTGGTGCACGAGGTGATGGCGGCGATGAGCACGTCGCCGTGGCCGACCTCCACGTCGCCGTCGGCGAGGCGCGGCACCAGCCCCACCGGATCCGGCGTGGGCCGGTTGTTCATCATCTCGGTCTCGGTGAGCGTGCTCGTGTTCTTCCGCCCGTCCGGCGCGCTGTCCGGGTCCTGCAGGCCGCCGCCGGGGCGCGTCTGGCCGCTCGGCGCCGACGCCAGGCGGTGGCGCTGGCCCAGCTCCGCGGCCGGCTTGCCGTAGCCGGTCGCGTCCGCGCGCGTGAACAGCTCGCGGAACGCCTGCTTCAGCGCGGGCAGCTCGATGCGGTCCTGCGGGCGCTTCGGCCCGGCCACCGCCGGGCGGACGCTGCCGAGGTCGAGCTCGACCACCTCGGAGTAGTCCACCTCGCCGGGGCGCGGGATGCGCAGCATGCCCTGCGCCGCGTAGTAGGCGCGGAACGTGTCCACGACCTCCTTCGGCCGGCCGGTCTGCTCGAGGTAGCGGAGCGACTGCTCGTCGGGCGGGAAGAAGCCCATGGTGGCGCCGTACTCCGGCGCCATGTTCGAGAGCGTGGCGCGCTCCGGCACCGGCAGCGTCTCGGCGCCGGCGCCGAAGAACTCGACGAACTTGCCCACCACCTTGGCCTTGCGCAGCACCTCGGTCACGCGGAGCACGAGGTCGGTGGCGGTGACGCCCTCGCGGAGCGCGCCCGTGAGGTGCACGCCCACCACGTCCGGCGTGAGGAAGTACGTCGGCTGGCCGAGCATGGCCGCCTCGGCCTCGATGCCGCCCACGCCCCAGGCCACGACGCCGAGGCCGTTCACCATGGGCGTGTGCGAGTCGGTGCCCACCAGCGTGTCCGGGTAGTACACCCCGTCCTTCTCCAGCACGCCCTTGGCCAGGAACTCGAGGTTGACCTGGTGGCAGATGCCCATGCCCGGCGGGACGATGCGGAGCCGCTCGAACGCCTGCGTGCCCCACTTCAGGAACTCGTAGCGCGCCACGTTCCGGTCGAACTCGAGGTCCATGTTCCAGCGGAGCGCCTCGGGCGACGCGAACGCGTCCACCTGCACCGAGTGGTCCACCACCAGGTCCACCGGGACGATCGGCTCGACGATCATCGGGTCCTTGCCGAGCTTCGCGACCGCCGCGCGCATCGCGGCGAGGTCCACGAGGAGCGGCACCCCGGTGAAGTCCTGCAGCAGCACCCGGCCGACGACGAACGGGACCTCGCGGGTGCGCTCCGCCCGCGGCTTCCACTGCGCGAGCGCGCGCACGTCCTCCTCGGTGACGCGCTGCCCGTCCGCGTTGCGGGCGAGCGACTCGAGCACGACGCGCAGCGAGACGGGGAGCCGCGAGATGGGGCCGAAGCCCTTGCGCTCCAGCGCGGGCAGCGAGACGAGCTTGCCGGTCCGGCCGGAGCCGAGATCGAAGGGGGTGACGACGCCGAGGAAATCGTTCATGGGTGCGAGGCCTCCGGTGGCAGGCTACTTATCGTCGCGCCGCGCCGAAGCAAGCAAAGAGGGTCCCACCTGCACCTCGGGTGGCGCGTCAGGAGACCGCATGCCCGTCCCGTCCCAGCTCTACCGCCCCTCGCTCGCGCTCCTCACCGACTACTACGAGCTGACCATGGCGTACGCGGCCTGGAAGAGCGGCGCCGCGGCGAAGCAGGCGTCGTTCACGCTCTCGTTCCGGTCGAACCCGTTCCACGGTGGGTTCACGGTGGCGGCGGGGCTCGAGCACGCCATGGACCTGGTCGCCCACCTGCGCTTCTCCGACGAGGACCTCGCCTGGCTGGCCACGCAGGCCGGCGCGGACGGCGCGCCGCTGTTCGAGGGCGGCTTCCTGGACGCGCTCCGCGCGCTCGAGGTGGACGTGGACGTGGACGCGGCGCCCGAGGGCACGGTGGTGTTCCCGACCGAGCCGCTGGTGCGCGTCACCGGGCCGGTGATCCCGTGCATGCTGCTCGAGACGCCGCTGCTCGCGGTGGTGAACTTCCAGACGCTCGTCGCCACCAAGGCCGCGCGGGTGTGCCTCGCGGCGGGCGGGGACCCGGTGCTCGAGTTCGGGCTGCGGCGCGCGCAGGGGATCGACGGCGGCCTGGCCGCGAGCCGCGCCGCGTACGTGGGCGGCTGCGCCGCCACCTCGAACACCCTGGCCGCGCGGCTGTACGGGATCCCGGGGAAGGGGACGCACGCGCACTCCTGGGTGATGCTGCACGCGAGCGAGCGCGAGGCGTTCCTGGAGTACGCGAAGGCGATGCCGGCGAACTGCGTGTTCCTGGTGGACACCTACGGCAGCCTGGACGGGATCCGGAACGCCGTCGAGGTGGGGCGCTGGCTCCGCGAGCACGGGCACGAGCTGCTCGGCGTCCGCCTCGACTCCGGCGACCTCGCCTGGCTGTCGATCCAGGCCCGGCGCATGCTCGACGAGGCGGGCTTCCCGCGCGCGGCGGTGTACGCCTCGAACGAGCTCGACGAGATCATCATCCAGAGCCTGAAGGACCAGGGCGCGCGCATCGGGGTGTGGGGCGTCGGCACGCGGCTGGTCACCGGCCAGGACGACGGCGCGCTGGGCGGCGTGTACAAGCTGGGCGCGGTCCGCGCCTCGCCGGACGCGAGATGGGAGCACCGGGTGAAGGTGTCGGAGCAGGCCGCGAAGACCACCATCCCCGGCCTCCTGCAGGTGCGCCGGTTCTCCGGCCCGCAGGGCTTCCTCGCCGACGTCGTCTACGACGAGCTCACCGGGCTGCCGGCGTCGCCGGTGATGGTGGACCCGCTCGACCCGACCCGCCGCCGGCAGCTCGCGGAGGGCACGCCGGCCGAGGACCTGCTCGTCCCGGTGTTCCGCGGCGGCCGGCAGGTCTACGCCCCGCCGCCGCTCGACGCGGTGCGGGCGCGCACGCAGGCGCAGCTCGCCCGGTTCCACGCCGGCGTGAAGCGGTTCGTGAACCCGCACCAGTTCCCGGTGGGGCTGGAGCGCGGCCTCCACGATCTCCGCACCGAGCTGGTCCTCGCCGCGCGCCGGGCGCCGATCTGAACGGGGCTGCGCCCCGCCCCACGGAGCGGAGCTCCGCGGGGCCCCACCCTGCTGCGCGGGTCCCGTGACCTCGCGCGCCCGCTTGCGCGGGCCCGCGCGAGGTCCCCGCGGGCGCGGCTGGGCCGCGCGCGGGGCTGCGCCCCGCCCCACGGGGCGGCGCTGCCTGCGGCCGCGGCATCCTTCAGGCCCGATCCAGCGCCTTCGTCATCCGGATCGCGTCCCAGCGCTCGCCGGTGCTGCGGGGGAAGGCGCGGCGGAGCACGGTGGTCTGCGCGAAGCCGTGCTTCGCGTACAGCGCGCGGGCGGCGGTGTTGTGCGGGAACACGTGCAGCACCAGCTCCCGCGCGCCGGCCTCGCGCGCCCAGCCCACCGCGGCCCTCACCAGCGCGTCGCCGACGCCCTGGCGGCGGAACCCCTCGGCCACCAGCATCCCCAGCTGCGGCAGCGTCCGGCCCACCAGCATCGCCATGCCGGCCGGCGGCGCGCCCGCCCCGGCCTCGGCGACGAGCAGCGTCCCCTCGCCGGTCCCGAGCAGCGCCTCCCAGCCGCGGCGCACCTCGCGGCGGTCCACCGGCGGCTCGGTCGCGAGCCAGCGGCGCTCGGCGCACACCGCCGCGAACAGGTCGAGGCAGCCGTCCAGGTCCGCGGGCTCGAGGCGCCGCACGCGCATGTCTCCAGGGTAGGCGACGGCCGCCGGTTGCGCGACACCCGGGTCGGCCGGCGCGCCGCCGTGCGCCCTCGCGGCCAGCCGTTTCGGGGTAGGGTAGCGCCGATGCGCGCTCCGAACCCGTGGACCGTGGTCCCCGCCGCCGACCACGCGCGATGGCTGGGCCCGGAGGGCCTGGACCTCCGCTCGACGCTCGACGCCCTGTTCCAGGAGGCCTACCTCTCGGCCCAGCCCGACCGCCTGCTGGTGGTCGGCTGCGCCACCGGCGACGGCCTCGAGCACGTGGACCCGTCGGTCACCGCGCGCGTGGTGGGGCTCGACGTCAACCTGCAGTACCTCGCCATCGCGCGGCAGCGCTTCTTCCACCTCGGGCCGCGCCTCGAGCTGTACTGCGCCGACGCGGAGGCCTGGCGCGCGCCGCCCGGCGCCTTCGACCTCGTCCACGCCGCGCTGGTGCTGGAGTACCTGCACCCGGAGCCGCTAGTGCGGCGCATCGCCGGCTGGCTCGCCGACGGCGGCGCCTGCACGATCGTGCTGCGCCTGCCCGGCGGCGAGGCGCCCGAGCCCCCGTCGCAGGCGCTGCGCCTCATCGAGCGCGCCGCCCGGCCGGTGCCCCCGGAGGAGCTGGTGCGCCTGTTCGAGCACTACGGGCTGCCGCTCCGGCGGCAGCGCGTCGTCCAGGCGCCCGGCGGCGCGAGCCTCTGGGCCGGCGCCTTCGGGCGCGCCGAGGCCCGCCCGAAATAACCGGGCGGGGCCTGCGTAAGGTCTCGGAGGAGGCCGAACGATGCTCTGCCCGTACTGCCGCACCGAGAACGCGCCCGGCGCGACCCGCTGCGCCGCCTGCACGAGCTGGATGGTGGGCCGCCCGCCGTTCCGCGAGTGGACCCGCGCCCGCGAGGGCCGGATGATCGCGGGCGTCGCGCGCGGGCTCGCCAACCGCTTCGGCGTACCCTGCGCCGCGATCCGCCTCGCGTTCCTGCTCTCCGTCGTGCTCGGCGGCTGGGGGATCGTGGTCTACGTGGCGCTCTGGATCGCCATGCCCGAGGAGCCGCTCCTGCTCCCGCCGCACGCGCCCCGCGAGGACGCGCGCCCTGCGCCGAGCGGCTGGGGCGGCTGAGGCGCGCGCCGGCTACTTCAGGCGCCCGAGCAGCCGCAGGATCCCGTCGAGGAACGTGATCGGGTGCGGCGGGCAGCCGGGGACGTAGAGGTCCACCGGGATCCCGTCGAGCGCGGCCGCGGCGCCGCCGCAGGTGACCGGGCTGCCCGCGAACGGCCCGCCGGAGATGGCGCAGGCGCCCACCGCGATCACGATCCGCGGGGCGGGCACCGCCTCCCAGGTCTGGCGCAGCGCGAGCCGCATGTTCTCGGTGACCGGCCCGGTGACCACGAGGCCGTCCGCGTGGCGCGGCGACGCGACGAACTGCACGCCGAAGCGGCCGACGTCGAACTGGATGTTGCCGGACGCGTTCAGCTCCGCCTCGCAGCCGCTGCAGCCGCCCGCCGAGACCTGCCGGAGCTTGAGGGAGCGGCCCAGCACCCGCCGGAGCTCGGCGTCGAGCGCCTCGGCGAGCACGGGCGCGTCGCGCGACACCACCAGCGCCTCGCGCGAGCGCGACGCCAGGCGGTGATCGCCGGTGAAGCGCAGCGCGCCGGACGGGCAGGCGGCCGCGCAGTCGCCGCAGAACGTGCAGCGGCCCAGGTCCACCCGCATCGTCGCCTTGCCGGCGTCGAGGATCGCGTCGGTGGGGCACGCCTCGACGCAGGCGGCGCAGCCGTCCTCGCAGCGCGAGGGCTCCACCACCGGCCGGCCCCGGAAGCGCGCCGGGAAGCGCGGCGGGCCGTCGGGGAAGGCCACCGTCTGGTTCCCGTAGCCGAGCCGGAACTTCAGGATGTCGATCACAGGTCGTGCCCCGCGTAGGAGAGGTTGAAGCTCTTGTTGCAGAGCGGGAAGTCGGAGATCTGGCCGTCGCGGAGCGCCATGGCGAGGCCGAACCAGTTGTGGAAGGACGGGTCCTTCACCTTGTAGGCGTCGAGCTTCCCCCGGGCGTCGGTGACCGCGACGTGGGCGATCTCCCCGCGCCAGCCCTCCACCATCGAGACCACCAGCGCGCCCGGCGCGAGCGGCCCGGGCGCCGCGCGCGACGGGCCGCCGGGGAGCCGCTCGAGCTGGTCCAGCACGAACTCGACGCTCCGCTCGGACTCGAGCAGGCGGATGAGCGCGCGGGCGAGCACGTCGCCGTTCTCGGCGGTGGTGACCGCCACGTGGGAGAAGCGGTAGATGCCGAACGCGTGGTCGCGGCGGACGTCGCGGTCCACGCCGCTCGCGCGCGCGGCCGGGCCGACCATGCCGAGCTCCTGCGCCAGCGCGGTGGGCACGGTCCCGGTGCCCTCGAAGCGGGCGCGCACCGAGGGCGACTCGAACATGAGCGACGCCGCGCGCCGGGTCTTCTCCCAGGCCGCGCGGACGCGGGCCGCCAGCGCGCGCGCCGCCTCCGCGTCGAGGTCGTGCTTCACGCCGCCCGGGCACACCAGGCTGCGGCCGAAGCGGTTGCCGCAGATCTCCGCCACCGCGTTCAGGAACTCGGCGCGGAGCGCGCCGCAGTACGAGGCCGTGGGCAGGAAGCCCACGTCGCCGGCCAGCGCGCCCAGGTCGCCGACGTGGTTCGCGACCCGCTCCAGCTCGAGCCCGATGCCGCGCAGCGACATGGCGCGCGCCGTCGGCGCCACCCCGGCGAGCGACTCGATCGCCTTGGCGTAGGCGAGCCCGTGGCCCACCGCGGTGTCGCCGGCGATCGACTCGGCGAGCGCCATCGAGCGCCGGTCCGGCCCGCCGCGCAGGAGCCGCTCCACCCCGCGGTGCTGGTACCCGAGCACGATCTCGAGGTGGAACACGCGCTCGCCGTGGCACTGGAAGCGGAAGTGGCCCGGCTCGATGATGCCGGCGTGCACCGGGCCGACCGCGACCTCGTGCACCTCCTCGCCCTCGACGCGGAAGAACGGGTACTCGCCCGGGATCGTGGCGCGCGGGTCGGCGCGGCCGAACGGATCCGGCGCCTCGCGGCGGGGCGGCTCGAAGCGGAGCGGCTTCAGCCAGGGGTGGCCCTCGGGGCGCAGCCCCCACTGCTCCGCCAGCTCGCGCTCGAACGCCTGCGCGGCGGGCAGCTCGGCCGCGATGGACGGGAGCGCGCCGGCGGCGCGGGTGGCGAGCAGCGCCAGCCGGCCCTCCGGGTCGTCCGCCAGCACGGCGGTGACGAGCACGCCGCCCCCGCCGTCCTCGCGGCCGAACAGCGCGGCGAGGCGCCCGCCGCCCCGGTGCGCGGCGAGGACGATCTCCCTGAAGCGGGCCGGGTCGTGCACCGGCACGGCGCGCGCGTCCACCGGCTCGCCGTTCCAGGTCTCGAGGACGTCGCTGGCGCGGGGCGCGGCGCCCGGACCGGCGGTCGCGGTCGTGTTGCGGGCCATCACCAGCCTCCCCCGACGAGCGCCGCCGCGGCGCCGAACAGGTCCTTCAGCCCCGCCGGCAGGAACACGCCCAGCGCGAGCACCACCAGCATGAGCGCGAGCGGCGGGCCGGCGGTCAGCCAGCTGTCGCCGGTGCCGGGAACGCGCGGCGCGTCGGACGGATCGCCCTGCACCACGTCGAGCACGGTCGCGGCCATCCCCACGAAGATCACCGCCAGGAACGCGAGGAACAGCCCGCCCACCCAGTAGCGCCCGGCGCCGAACGCGCCGTTCACGATGGCGAACTCGCTGAAGAACGGCCCGAACGGCGGCGAGCCGGTGATGGCGAGGAAGCCGGCCAGGAACAGCGGCCCGGAGAGCGGCAGCCGGCGCCCCGCGCCGTGCACCTCGTCGGTGGACTTCGAGCCGAAGGCGCGGTGGATGTTGCCGGCCGACAGGAACAGCACGCCCTTCGTCAGGCCGTTGTTCATGGTGTGGAAGAACGCGCCCGCGGTGGCGGCGCCGCCCAGCGACACGCCGATGGCGAGGATGCCCATGTGCTCGACGCTGGAGTACGCGAGCATGCGCTTGAAGTCGCGCTGGCCCACCACGAACACCGCGGCGAGGCCGATGGAGAGCAGGCCGAGCGCCATGAGCGCGTCGCGCGCGAACGCGCCCTCGCCCGCGGCGATCGTCACCTGGAACACGCGCACCACCGAGACGAACGCGAAGTTGGTGAGCCCGCCCGCGAGCAACGCCCCGAGGATGCCCGGCGCCTCGCCGTACGCGTCCGGCTTCCAGGAGTGCAGCGGCGCGAGGCCCATCTTCGTGCCGTAGCCCACCAGCAGGAACACGAAGGCCGCCCGCACCCAGGGGCGCGAGAGCGCGCCGCCGGCGGCGATCAGGTCCTCGACCAGCAGCGACTTCGGGCCGCCCGGGCCCGCCCCGGCGAGCGCCAGGAAGAACGTGCCGAGCAGGGCCAGCGCGATGCCGAGCGAGCCGATGAGCAGGTACTTCCAGGCGGCCTCGAGCGAGCGGGCGTTCTGGTTGAAGTAGATGAGCGGCGCGGTGGAGAGCGTGCTCGCCTCCATGGCCACCCAGGTCAGGCCGAGGTGGTGCGAGAGCGCCACCGTGGTCATGGCCGAGAGCAGCACCAGCAGGCCGCCCACGAACACGCGGTTGTCGCGATCGGCGCGGCGGGCCAGGTAGCCCTGCGCGTACACCGCCGAGGCGAGGAACAGCGCGGTGGCGGTGAGGAGCGTCACGCGCGCGAGCGGGTCGAACGCGAGCCAGGCGCCCTCGCGGGCGGGCGGGGGCGCGGCGAGCAGCGCCAGGACGCCGGCGGCGTGGACCAGCGCGCCGGCGAGGAGCACCAGCGGGCGGCGCCGGGCGGAGGGCATCGCGAACGCGACCAGCGCGAGCGCGAGCGGGGCGGCGATGAGGAGCACCATGCGCGGTCAGTCCTTCAGCGCCGAGAGCTTCTCGGTGTCGAGCGAGGCGAACTCGCGGTTGATGTGGAACATGACGATGCCCATGACGAACACGGCGGCGAACAGGTCGAGCAGCACGCCCGCCTCCACCATCACCGGCATGATCCCGGTGAGCAGCAGGCCGAAGACGTAGACGCCGTTCTCCAGCACCAGGAACCCCAGCACCTGGTTGACGGCCTTCTTGCGCGAGACCACCAGCAGCATCCCCGCCCACACGGTCGAGAGCGCGGTCGGGACCAGGTACGGGTGCGCCTCGCCGCCCGGGAGCGGCAGGCGGCTGGAGAACGCGAACGCGAGCGCCACCCCGATGCCGCCCAGCACCATCGACGGGACGAAGCCGACGATGGGCTCCATCTCGCGGCGGATGGACGCCTCGCGGATGGCGCGGAACATGAGCCAGGGGATGAGCGCGCCCTTGATGGCGAGCGCCCCGGCCGCGAGCAGCAGGACGTGGCCGACCTGGTGGCCGCCCTCCAGCAGCAGCAGCGGCAGGGCCGCGAGCAGCGCGCCCTGCGTGGCGACCGCGCGGATGGCGGCGCCGAGCCGGCTCGAGGCGAGCAGGAAGAAGTCGATGACGACGACGAGGATGAAGACGAGGTCGGTGAGGTTGGTCACGGGGTCACCGGAGCAGGAGGACCAGCGCGAAGGCGGACAGCACCGAGGCGCCCACCAGGAGCTGCGGCACGCGCACGATGCGCAGCCGGGCCATCACCGACTCGACCACGCCCACCGCCACCGCGAACGCGAGCACGCCGAGGAGGAACAGCGCCTCCGAGGCGAGCGCGCCGGCGCCGTGGCCGAGCACCAGGCGCGAGAGCAGCGCGCCGAACAGGAACAGCTTCATGGCCGCGCCGTACAGGATCAGCGCCAGGTCGGGCCCGCCGTGGTCGAGCACCATCACCTCGTGGATCATGGTGAGCTCGAGGTGCGTGTTGGGGTCGTCCACCGGGATGCGCGAGCACTCGGCCAGCGCCACCACGAACAGGCCGATGGCGGCGAGCAGCAGGCCGGGCGCGGCCGAGGACCAGGCGGCGTCGAGGTCCGGGCCGAGCATGCCGGAGAGCGAGAGCGAGCCGGTGGCGCGCGCCAGGACCAGCAGGCAGAGGAACAGCGCCGGCTCGGCCAGGCTCGCGAACGTCACCTCGCGCGCGGCGCCCATCCCCTCGAACGACGAGCCGGTGTCGAGCGCGGCGAGCGCGGTGAAGAAGCGGCCCAGGCCGAGCAGGTACGCGAACAGGACGAAGTCGCCGGCGAACGCGATGGGCGCGGGGGCGCCGCCCATGGAGAGGAGCACGCCGGCGGAGGCGGTCGCCGCGAGCCCGATCACCGGGCCGGCGCGGAACACCCAGGTCGTGGTCCGGCTGTAGACCGCGCCCTTGCGCAGCAGCTTGGCGAGGTCGAGGTACGGCTGGAGCAGCGGCGGGCCGCGGCGGCCGCCGACGATCGACTTCACGCGGTTGATCACGCCGAGCAGCAGCGGCGGGAGGACGAGCAGCGCGACCACGTGCAGCGCGGTGCGCAGGACCATGGGCGCGTTCACCACGCGAACCCCCAGGCGAGGACGGCGAGGAGCGTCAGGAGCACGAGCAGCATCTGGAACTGGATCCGGCGGAGGTAGAGGAGGCGCGCGCGCTCGGCGAGCCAGCCGTACGCGCGCGCCACCGGGAGGAGGGCGAGGTCGAGGACCGTGTCCGGGACCGCGGTGGCGAACGGCGCCGCCGCGGGGAAGGGACCCTCGAGGCGCGGCTCGGTGCGCCGCGGGAAGATGGCCCAGGTGAAGCGCGCCAGCAGCAGCGCGGCGAGCGACGAGCCGGTGTACTGCATGCGGGCGGTCGGCGCGGCGAAGGCGCAGCCCCAGGTCGGCTGGGCGGGCGCGACCCGGCCGGCCAGGCGGCGGCGCCGCCAGGCGGCCACGGCCAGCGCGGCCACGAGCAGCACGGCGGCCACCGCGCTCACCCGCGCGGCGCCGGCGGCCGCGCGCGCGGCCGGGGCGGCGAGCAGGGCGGGGTCCACCCGGGCCCAGGCGGCCGCGGCGCGGGCGAGCGGCGCGGTGGTCGCGGCCGGGAACAGGCCGATGGCGGCGCAGGCGGCGGCGAGGAGCGCCATGGGCGCGAGCATGGCCGCGGGCGGCTCGTGCGCGCCGCGCGCGTGCTCGCTGCGCGGGCTGCCCAGGAACACCACCCCGACCACCTTCGCGAAGCAGGCCGCGGCGAGCCCGCCCACGAGCGCCAGCGCCGGCGCGCCCAGCGTCACGTAGGCGAGCAGGTCGCCCCCGGGCTGGCGCAGGCCGTCGAGGAGCCCGAGGTAGACCAGCCACTCGGAGGCGAAGCCGTTCAGCGGCGGGAGCCCGCTGATGGCCGCGGCGCCGACCACGAACAGCAGCGCGGTGCGGGGCATGGCGCGCGCGAGGCCGCCCAGGTGGTCGAGCTCGCGGGTGCCGGTGGCGTGGTGCACCGCGCCGGCGCCCAGGAACAGGAGCGACTTGAACAGCGCGTGGTTGACGACGTGCAGGCCGGCGCCGCCCAGCCCGAGGACCACCAGCGCCGGGATCCCGCGGGCGCGCCCCAGCACCGCGAGGCCCAGCCCGAGCGCGATGATCCCGACGTTCTCCACGGTGTGGTACGCGAGCAGCCGCTTGAGATCGTGCTGCGCGAGCGCGAACGCGACGCCCAGCACCGCCGAGACGCCGCCCAGCGCGAGCAGCGCCACGCCCCAGGACTCGGGCGGCGCGTCCACCAGGCCCGTCACCCGCATCAGCCCGTAGATGCCGGTCTTCACCACCACCCCGGACATGAGCGCGGACACGTGGCTGGGCGCGGCCGCGTGCGCCGGGGGGAGCCAGAAGTGGAGCGGGACGAGCCCGGCCTTCATGCCGAAGCCGGCCACCGCGAGCGCGAGCACCGCGGCGGCGGTCGGGCCGGAGAGCCGCAGCCCCTCCATGGCCTCGAGCTCGAAGCTGCCCGCCTCGCGCCGCAGCAGCGCGAACAGCGCGAACAGCGCCAGCGTGCCGGCGTGGGTGGCGGCGAGGTACAGGAACGCGCCGCGCCGGACCGAGGGATCCTCGTCCTCGGTCTGCACCATGAAGAAGTTCGCGAGCGCCATCACCTCCCAGCCGACCAGGAAGCCGATGGCGTCGGCGGCGCACACGAGCAGCGCCATCCCGGCGACCGCGAGCCCGTAGAAGACCTGGAGCCGCACCGCGCGCGCCCCGCGCTCCGCCTGCGGGAAGTAGCGCAGCCCGTACACCGAGCCCGCGGCGCCGATGCCGAGGATCGGCACGAGGAACAGGCCGGAGAGCGCGTCCACCCGCAGCGCCCCGCCCGCCGCCGCCTCGCCCCCCGCCAGCGCCGCCGCCGCCGCGGCCAGGCCCAGCGCCGCGCCGGCGCAGAGCGCCGCGGTCGCGAGCGCCTGCGCGCGCGCCGGGCGGAGGCCGGGCAGCGCCGCGGCGAGCCCGCTCGCGGCGGTGAGGGCGATGGCGCCGAGGGCGAGCGCGGAGGTCACGGACCGTACCGGAGGAGGAGCAGCGCCGAGAGGCCGAGCAGCGCCGCGACGGTGTAGAGGAGCTGGAGGTTGAGGCGGGCCTGCTGGAAGCCGCGCAGCCGGCTGAACCAGCCGCCCACCCGCAGGAACGCCGGCTCGAACACGCGGGTGCGCGCCGGGTCGTCGCCCTCCAGCGCGAGCGAGGCGCCCGCCGGGAACGCGCCCTCCGGCGGCCGCAGGCGCGCGCGCGGCCGGAGCGGGCGCGGGACCGCCGCGGCCAGCGCGAGCTGCGCGTAGGAGGCGGCGGTGTACTGGACGCGCGGGCTCGCCGCGGAGAAGCCGCAGCCCCAGGTGGACGAGGTGGCCACCGGGCGGCCCGCCCGCAGCCGCCGCGCCGCCAGCGCGAGCGCGCCGCCGAGCGCCACCAGCACCAGGACGCCCGCGCGCATGGGCCCGGCGAGCGCGCCGGTGGCGGGCGCGAGCGCGGCGAGCACCTCGCCCTCGGTGGTCCCGAGGACCTGCGCGGCGGCGGGCGCGAGCAGCGCGGCCGCCTGCGCCGGGAACAGCGCCAGCGCCACGTTCCCGGCCCCGAGCAGCGCGAGCGGCGCGAGCACGAGCGGCCCGGCCTCGTGCGCGTGCGCCGCCTCCTCGCTGCGCGGCTCGCCCAGGAGCGCGGTGCCGAGGAGCCGGGTGAACACCACCGCGGCGAGCGCGCCCACCAGCGCCAGCGCGGCGAGCGCGAGCCACGCCGCCAGCGCCAGCCCGCCCGTCCCGCTGCCGCCCTGCAGCAGGCCCAGGTACACGAGCCACTCCGAGACGAAGCCGTTCAGCGGGGGCAGCCCGCACAGCGCCACCGCGGCGAGCACCAGCAGGCCGCCGGTCCACGGCAGCCGCCGGAGCAGCCCGCCCATCCGCTCCAGGTCGCGCGTGCCGGCCCCGTGCACCAGCGCCCCGGCGCCCAGGAACGCGAGCCCCTTCATGAGCGCGTGGTTCCAGACGTGGAGCAGCGCGGCGGTGACGCCGAGCGCCGCCACCAGCGGCGCGTGGTACGCGGCGCCGATCAGCCCCAGCCCCGCGGCGAGCGCGACGATCCCCACGTTCTCGACGGTGGAGTAGGCGAGCACGCGCTTCAGGTCGCGCTGCCCGAGCGCGAGCGCCAGCGCCGCGAGCGCGCCCGCCAGGCCCACCCCGGCGAGCAGCAGCCCGGCCCAGGCCGGCGCGGGCGGCAGGAACGTCAGCACCCGCAGGATGCCGTACACGCCCATCTTCACGAGCACGCCGGACATGAGCGCGGAGACGTGGCTCGGGGCGGCGGGGTGCGCCTCGGGCAGCCACACGTGCAGCGGCACCAGGCCGGCCTTGGTGCCGAAGCCGACCAGCGCGAGCAGGAACAGGAGCGCCGCGGGCGCGCCGCCGGCCCGGAGCGCGGCGAACGCCTCGAAGCGGAGCGACCCCGCCTCGCGCCCGAGCACGAGGAACAGCGCGAACAGGAACGCGGCGCCGAGGTGCGAGGCCACGAGGTAGGTGCGGGCGGCGCGGCGCACCGAGGCGTCCTCGTGCTCGTGGGCGACGAGCAGGAACGACGCGGCGGTCATGCCCTCCCACGCCACCAGGAACAGCACCGCCTGCCGCGCCGCCACCACGAGCGCCATGCTCGCGAGCGTGAGCGCGAAGAACAGCGCGAACGGGCCCATGGCGCGGCGGTCCGCCTGCGGGCGCAGGTAGCCGGCGCCGTAGATCGAGGCCGCAAGGCCGAGCGCGAAGACCGCGGTCGCGAACGCGGCCGAGAGCGGGTCGAGGCCGAGCGCCAGCGCGCCGAAGGGCACCGGCCAGGGGAGGTCGAGCGCGGCGGGCGGGGCGCGCAGCGCGGCGAGCGAGGCGGCGAGGCCGAGCGCGCAGCCCAGCGCGGCGCTGGCGCTCCCCACCGCGAGCGCCAGGCGCGGGCGCGCGGAGACGGCCAGGGCGGCGAGCCCGCCGGCCACGAGCACGGCGAGCGCGGCGACGTAGAGCGTCATGGCTTCCTCGCCGCCGCGCGCTTCTCGGCGATGGCGGCCTCGACCCGCTCGATCTCGGGGAGGAGCGCGTCCACCCCGGCGCGCGCGTCGAGCGCCGCGAGCACGCCCGGGTCGCGGAGCGCCGTGGCGACCAGCGCGAGCAGGTGCAGGTGCGCGCGGGTGGACGGGCTCACCAGCAGCACGAGCGTGTGCACCGGCTTCCCGTCCAGCGCCTCGAAGTCCACCGGGCGGTCGAGGTAGCTGATGGCCACCGCCGGCGTGGCCACGTGCAGGACGATGGGGTTCCGCGCGTGCGGGATGGCGATGCCGTTCCCCACGCCGGTGGAGCCGAGCGCCTCGCGGGCGAGGAGCATCCGGTGCACCAGGTCGCGATCGGCCTCGCGCGGGAGCGCGAGCCGGTCCACCAGGTCGCGCAGCGTGGCCGCCTTGTCGGCGCCCGCCAGGCCGTGGTGCACGCCGCCGGCGCGGATCGCCTCCGCCAGGCTGGGCAGCGCCGGCTGCTCCAGCTCGGCGAGCAGGTCGGGCGAGATCTCCAGCCCGCGCGAGGAGGCGAACTCGAGCAGGTCGATCTTGTTCAGGCGGTACTGCTCGTTGACCCGGGAGGCGGCGAGCTCGCCGCTCCTCAGCCACCGCTGCAGGGTGGCCTCGGTGACGCCGAGGAGGCGGGCCGCGTCGCGTTCGGTGAGCTGCATTCCGTTCCGGTTCCTTTCAGCCGAGGCGCTTCATGCCGAGGACCACGTCGATCGACCGCGACAGCACGCCGGCGAGCAGCGGCAGGCGCAGCACCGCCACGCCGCGCTCGCCCCAGCCGGCCGGCTCGGGCGGCTGCCGCGGGCGCACGGCCAGCACCGGCGTGCCCGGGCGCGCGCGCTCCAGGTGCGACAGCACCGACTCCACCGCCGCCACCGGGACCTCGGGGCAGGTCACCACCAGCGCGACCGGCATCTCGTCGATGGTCCGGTTCGCGGCCGCCGCGGTGGCGACGCGCAGCAGGCACAGGTCCTCGCGGCGGGCGAGGTCGGCGAACAGGTCCTCGCTCGCCGGCGTGGGGTGGGCGAGGAGCAGGACGGAGGGGGGCGGCGGGGCGGTCTGCATCGCGTCGTCCCACCCGAGAGCAGGAACCGCGCCACCGCGTCATTTCATCCGGAACGCAGGGAATCCCGGCGCTTGGCGTCCAGGCCGGCCGCGGCCGGCGGCTGCCGCATCATGCCGATCCGGCATCCTCGGGGCCGATCCCCCAGGCGGCGAGCTTGGTGTAGAGCGTGCGCAGCCCGATGCCGAGCGCGCGCGCGGTCCGGGCGCGGGTGCCGTGGCGGCGGAGCGCCGCGAGCACGATCCGGCGCTCCGCCTCGGCCAGCGTGCCGTCGAGGGACACCTCGACGACGGCGCCGCCGGGCGCGGCGCCGAGCGGGACGGCGGCCGCGGCGGCGGCCGCGGAGCCGGGCGCAGCAGCGCCCGCGGCCCTCCGCGGCGCGGCGGCGCGGCGCCGGGGCGGGGCGACCTCGCCGGCGGGCCGGCCGACCAGCTCCAGGTCCTCGAGCTTCACCACCTCGCCGGTCGCGAGCACGCAGGCGCCCTCGACCGCGTTGCGCAGCTCGCGCACGTTGCCCGGCCAGTCCTGCTCCACCAGGCGCTGGATGGCCGCCGGCGCGATCCCGGCGATCTGCCCGCCGCTCCGCCGGTTGAAGTCGGCGATGAACGCGTGGACGAGCGCCGGGATGTCCTCGCGCCGCTCGCGCAGCGGCGGGACCACGAGCGTCACCACCTTCAGCCGGTAGTAGAGGTCGTGGCGGAACCGCCCGGCCTCGATGGCCTGCTCGAGGTCGCGGTTGGTGGCGGCCACGATGGACAGGTCCACCTTCACCTTGCCGGTGCCGCCCACGCGCCGGAACTCGTTCCGCTCCAGCACGCGCAGCAGCTTCGCCTGCGTGGAGAGGTCCATCTCGGCGATCTCGTCGAGGAAGAACGTGCCGCCGTCGGCGAGCTCGAACAGCCCGCGCTTGCGCTCGTTCGCGCCGGTGAACGCGCCGCGCTCGTGCCCGAACAGCTCGTTCTCGAGGATGTCGCGCCCGAGCGTCGCGCAGTTCACCGGGACGAACAGGTGCTGCCGGCGCGGCCCGCGGTCGTGCAGCGCGTGCGCGACGATCTCCTTGCCGGTGCCGCTCTCGCCGAGCAGCAGCACGTTGCTCTTGTAGCGCGAGATCTTCTCGATGGCGTCGTGGAGCCGGCGCACCGCCGGCGAGGAGCCGTCGAGCCCGAGCAGCCGGCCGGGCGCCGCCGCGCGCGCCGCCCCGGGGCGCTCCAGCGCGCGCGCGAGGCGCCGGAGCAGCTCGCCGGCGGGGAACGGCGGCGGCAGGTAGTCGTCGGCGCCGAGCTGCATGGCGTCCACCGCCTCCTGGACCGTGCCGCTGCGCCCGAGCACCGTCACCGGCGCGCCGCCCAGCCGCTGCCCGGCCGCGGCCGCGAGCGTCGAGACCGCCGCGCTCCCCAGCGCCTGCTCGACGTAGACCGCCGCGAACCCGCCGCCCTCCAGCGCGGCGAGCGCGTCGTGCTCGCCCTCGACCACCGCGGGGGCGAAGCCGGCCCGCTCGAGCGCCGCCGCGAGCTCCGGCGCGCCGCCCGCCGAGACGACCAGACAGGATCTTCCCGCGCCGTAACCTTCGGCCGCGTCGCTCGCGCCCATGGGGCCTCCTGCCGCCCCTTCTACTGCCGATTCGGCACGTGGTGCAAGAACGGCAGGCCGGCTGCCCGCCCGCGGCCGCCGCCGCGTCAGCGCCCGTCGTCGCGGAAGACCAGGATCTCCTCGCGGCCGAGGCGCAGCACCATGCCCGGCCCGAGCCCCTCGGTGCCCGCCACGCCCGGCCCGCCCAGCGTCTCGCCCGGCCCGGCCAGCGCCAGCACCCGCTCGACGCGGTCGGCTGCCTCGCCGAGCGCCACCAGCTCGGTGCCGTCGTGCACCGGCAGCGTCCCGGTGAGCAGCGGGCCCCGGTCCACCGCGGCGCGCACGTCGAGCGCCACGCCGAACGCGCGCACCGCGGCGCGGGCGGTGCGGGCGGCGCGGATCGCGTGCAGGGGATCCTTCGGCCCCGGCGCCGGCATGCCGAACACCCCCAGCACGCCCGAGGCCGCCAGGCGGGCGGTGACGGCGCCCTCGTTCGCGGCGGCGCGCGCCGCGGCGTCGAGCGCGGCGCGGACCGCGAGCGCGTCGGCGGGCCGCCCGCGGCCGGTGGCCTGGATGGAGAGGCGCAGCACCGTGAGCGGGCGCGCGGTGAGCGCGTTCGGGTCGGCGCCGCCGGCGCGGAGCGCGGAGATCGCGGGCTCCGCGTCGCCCCGCAGGGTGGCGCGCGCCTCGGCGCGCGGGCGCGGCTCGGTGGGCGATTCGACGCGGGGCCGCTCCGGGGGCGATTCCTCGATGGGCTCGGCCGCTCGCTCGCCCTCGGCGACCCGCACCTCGGTGCGCCCGAAGCGCAGCACCATGCCCGGCTCGATGCGCGCCTCGGCGATCCGGTCGTCGCCGAGGAACGTGCCGTTGCGGCTCTCCAGGTCGATGACCCAGACGCCGTCGGCCCGCCGCTCGAACATGGCGTGCATGCTCGAGATCCACGGATCCTCGATCTGCAGGTGCGCCTCGGGCGACCGGCCCAGCACCGTCGGGATCTCCGGCAGGGCGAACACGGCCCCGGCGCGGGAGCCATTCAGGATCACGAGATCGGCCAAGGTGCGTCCCCTCGGTGCAACAGGCCTTCCATGATACCCTAGCCGTGACCCGCGCATGTCCGCCTCGCGCCCGCCAGAATCGATCCCGCGGGGGGGTGACCCGGCCGGCCCCGCAGCCGACGCGCTCGTGGGGCGTGTCTTCGGACAGCGATATCGCGTGCTGAGCCAGCTCGGCGAGGGCGGCATGGGGGCGGTCTACCTGTGCGAGCACTCGGTGCTGGGCCGGCGCTTCGCGGTGAAGGTGCTGCGGGCGGAGCGGGCCACCGACGCGGAGCTCCGCGAGCGCTTCCGCAACGAGGCGCTCGCCGCGAGCCGCATCGGCCAGGAGAACGTGGTGGACGTGCTCGACTTCGGCGAGGAGGCCGACGGCACGCTCTACTACGTGATGGAGGCGCTGGAGGGGCGGAGCCTCGGCGCCGTGCTGCGCGAGGAGGGCGCGCTCCCGGTGGGACGGGCGCTCGGGCTGCTCGACCACGTCTGCCGGGCGCTCGCCGCGGCGCACGCGCGCGGCGTGGTCCACCGCGACGTGAAGCCGGAGAACGTGTTCGTGGTGCGGGGGCCGGACGGCGTCGAGCGCGCCAAGGTGCTCGACTTCGGCATCTCGCACGTGGAGCAGCCCGGCCGCGCCGACCGGATCACCCGCGCCGGCGCCATCGTCGGCACGCCCGAGTACATGGCGCCCGAGCAGGCGGTGGGCGGCCCGGTGGACCACCGCTCCGACGTCTACGCGCTCGGCGTCCTCGCCTACGAGATGCTCACCGGCGCGCTGCCCATCGTCGGCGAGAGCGCCATCGCCACGCTGGTCGCGCACCAGACGCAGGCGCCCGAGCCGCCGTCGCGCCGCCGGGCCGGGATCCCGCCGGAGGTGGACGCGCTCGTGCTGCGCGCGCTCGCGAAGCAGCCGGAGGGGCGCTTCCCGAGCATGCTCGACTTCGCGGCCGAGGTGACGCGCATCCGGCTGTCCACGCTGGCCGGCGACTACGCCCGGCCGTCCTCCGCCGCGCCCACCGCGCGCTACGAGCTGCCCGGGGTGCTGCCCGTGCCCGCGCCCCCGGCCTCCGCCGCGCGCCCGGGCGGCGCGCCCACCGTGCGCGCCGGCACGCCCGCGCCCGCCGCCGCTCGCCGCCACCGCCTCGCGCAGGCGGCGGCCGTGGTCGGGCTCGCCGCCGCTGTCGGTGTGGCGGGGTGGTGGTGGGCGCGCGCGCGGGCGCCGCGCCCCGTCGCCCCGCTGGCGGTCACCCCCGCGCTCCGGGTAGATCCACCCACCGTGCAGGACGCCCGACCCGCGCCTCCCCCCGACGTCGCGCCGCCCTCGACCGCCGCGGTGCCGGCCGTCGCCCCCGCCGCGGCCGAGGCGCCCGCGGGCGCCGCGCGCCCGGTGCCCGCCGCCGCGCGCCGCCCGGCCGCGCCGCGCCCGCGCCCCGCGCCCGCCGATCCCTACTCCGACGACGGCGGGCTGAAGCCCGATCCCTTCCGATGAACCGACCCTGGCGCCTGCTCCCGCTCCTCGCCCTGCTCACCGCCTCGGCCGCCTCCCTCCCCGCCGCCGCGCGCGCGGACGACGTGGCCGCGGCGAGCGCGCACTTCCGCAAGGGCTCGGCGCTGTACCAGCAGCGGCAGTGGCGCGCCGCGATCGCAGAGTTCGAGGCCGCGTACCGGCTGAAGCCGCACGGCGCCATCCACTTCAACGTGGCCCGCTGCCGGGAGCAGCTCGAGGAGTGGCCCGGCGCGCTGCGCAGCTACACCGACTACCTGCGCGAGGTGCCCGACGCGCGCGACCGGGCCGCGGTCCGCGCCGCCATCGGCCGCATCGAGGCGCGCCTCGCCGCGGCCGGGGTGCAGGCGCTGCTCGTGTACACCGATCCGCCCGGGGCCGAGGTCCGGATCGACGGCCGGCCCCGCGGCACCACGCCGTTCCACCTGACGCTGCCGCCCGGCCCGTACGCGCTCGCGCTCGCGCTCGAGGGCTACGCGCCGGTGGAGCAGGCGGTGGAGGTCGGCGCGTCGGTCTCGCGGGTGGTCGAGGTGGTGCTCCGGCCCTCCGCCGCGCCCGCCCCGGCCCCGTCCGCCGCGGCGACCCGGCCGGCCTCGCCGGGCGCCGCCACCGCGCCGCCGGCCGCCTCGCGCGGCGGCGCGGCCGCGCTGCCGCCGCCCGCGCCCGCGCGCCCGGACCTCTCCGCCCGCGCGCCCGCCGCGTCGGTGCCGCTCGCGCCCGCGCCGCAGGCCCGGCCCTCCCGGCACCGCGTGTACACCTGGGTCGCCGCCGGCGCCGCCGCCGCGGCGCTCACCGCCGGCGTCCTGTACGGGCAATCCGCGCAGCGCAAGCGCGACGCGCTCGTGGACGGCACGCCGCACGACGACGCCGCCTCCCTGGCGCGGGACGCGCGCTCGAAGGCGCGCACCGCGAACGTGCTCTACGGGATCGCCGGGGCGGCCGGCGCCGCGGGCGTCACGCTGTTCTTCGTGGAGGGGACGTTCTGATGCGCCGCCTCGCCGTCGTCGCCGCCGCCCTCGCGCTCGCGGCCTGCCAGGTGGACGTGGAGGGCGCCGCCTGCGAGGTCCCGGGCGCCACCGCGCAGTGCCCCTCCGGCCAGGCCTGCGGCAACGACCTGCGCTGCAGCCGGCGCGCGGCCGCCTGCGACGGCGGGCCGTGCACCCCGGGCCAGGTGACCTGCTCCGCCGGGGGCGACGTGGTGCGGTGCGACGGCACCGGCGACGCGGTGTGCGGCGGGACCTGGACGCAGGTGGCGGACTGCGGCGCGGGCGTGCGCTGCGGGCAGCGGACGCCGGGCGCCGACCCGGAGTGCTACTGCCCGGACGCCGCCGGCGGCGAGCTCTGGGTGGACCCGGTCGCGGGCGCGCCGCAGGGCGAGCCGGCGCCGACCGGCGCGCGCGAGCCGGCGCAGTGCCGCTACCGCGCGCTCTCCGACGCGCTGGCCCGGGCCGCCGAGGGCGGCGGGACCTCGGTGATCGCGGCGGGCGCGGCCCCGGCGGTCTACCCGGTCGCCGCCGACCTGGTGATCCCGCCCGGCGTGACGCTGCGGGGCGACGACGTCCCCGCCGCGCCGGCGGCCCGGATCCTGGCGCTCGGCGACGGCGTCGCGGCGGCGGGCGTGACGCTCGGCGCGGGCTCGACGCTCGCCGGCGTCACGGTGCGCGACGACGCCGCGCCCGACGCGGCGGTCGCGATCCGGACCGCCTGCGCCGCCGGCGACCCCGCCCGCGTGGCCGACGTCGCCGTGGCGGCCTCGCGCGAGGGCGGCGCGCTCGCGGCCGGGCTCCGCCTCGAGGGCGCCTGCCCGGTGGCGCTGGAGCGGGTGACGGTCTCGGGCGCCGCCGGTCCGGGCGTGGCGGTGGTGCGCGAGCTGGCCGTGGGCGCCCCCGTCACCGCCGAGGACTCGGTGCTCGAGGGGAACGCGCAGGAGGGGCTGCGCCTCGGGCGCGGCGACGTCACGCTGCTGCGGGTGACGCTGGCCTCGAACGGCGGGGCCGGGCTCGTCGCCGCCGCCGGGGCGGACGGGCGCCTCACGCTCGAGGGCTGCACGGTCCGCGACAACGGGGCGACCGGCGTGGTGCTCGAGGCGAACACCGCGCGCGTGTGGATCGCCGGGACCCGCATCTGCCGGAACGCGGCCAGCCCGCGCGGCGCGTTCACGACCAAGCGCGCCGTGGGCGGCCTGTACCTCGCCGGCAACCCGCCCGCCGCCGCGCAGGCGGTCGGCTTCTCCGGGAACGCCGTCCACGGCAACGCCGGCGACCAGGTGCTGGTCTCGGGCAGCGTGACGGCCTGGCACCTCGACGCCGGCGCCGACGCCTGCGGCGCCGGGCGCAACGTCTTCGGCGAGTACGCGCCGTCGCCGGCGCGCGGCCTGGTGGCCGACTCCGCCGTGGTGAGCGCGCGCTGGAACGGCTGGGCCGGCGTCGTGCCCGCGCCGGGGATCGACTACGAGGCCATCACCGGCGTGAGCGCCGCGTCGGTGGACGCCGTGACGTACTGCGATCCGCCGGCCGCGGCCGAGCTGGTCTGCGAGTAGGCCGGCCGCGCCGGCGGGGCTAGACGGTCCGCCGCCGCGGCGTCGTCACCATCCCGGCGATCACGAGCAGCACGATCGCGCCCACCAGGCTGCCGATGAACCCGGCGGTCTGGAACGTCGTGCCGGACGTGCCCGCGAACGCGGACGCGACCAGCCCGCCGATGAGCGAGCCGGCGATCCCGAGCAGGGTGGTCATGACGAAGCCCAGGCTCTGCTTGCCGGGCACCACCGCGCGCGCGATGAGCCCGATGACGAACCCGAAGACGATCCAGGCGATGATCCCCATGGCCCTGCCTCCCGGCGGAAAGGTAGGCCCGCCGCCGACGCCGGAGCCTGCTCGCCCTCGCGCCGCGCGGTCAGGGCGGCGTGCGGGCGCGCCACGACCGTCGGTACGGGCGCTTCCTTGACTCCCCGATCCCCCGGCGAGTAGCGTCGGCTCGCGCCATGCCCCTCCGCCTCTCCCCCGCTCGCGCGCTCCTGCCGGCGCTCCTGGTGTCCGCGTGCGCCGCCGGCGGCCAGCTCCGCGCCGACGTGCGCGCCGTGCGGGCCGAGCTGGTGGAGGCCCGCGGCGCCGGCGCGGAGCGCTGCGCCGCGGACGAGCTGTCCGACGCGGAGGCGAGCCTGGAGGAGGCCGAGCGGCGGCTGGGCCGCGGCGAGGACGGCGCGGCCCGCGCCCGGGTCGAGTCCGCCGCGCGCAGCGCCCGCCGCGCCCGCGAGCTGGCCCGGACCTGTGCCGCCCCGCAGGTCACCATCCGCAAGGGCGAGCCCGCGGCCCAGGTGATCATCGAGAAGACCGACGGCGACCTCGACGGCGTCCCGGACCTGGACGACCGCTGCCCGGAGGCGCCCGGCCCCGCGACGCTCCAGGGCTGCCCCGACGCGGACGGGGACGGCGTGGGCGACGCCGAGGACGCGTGCCCGGCGGAGGCGGGGCCGGCCGAGACGCTGGGGTGCCCGCCGGCGAAGGACTCCGACGGCGACGGGATCCCCGACGAGATCGACCGCTGCCCGCTCGACCCCGAGGACGCGGACGGGTTCCAGGAGGAGGACGGCTGCCCGGACCCGGACGACGACGGCGACGGCATCGTGGACCGCGTGGACGCGTGCCCGCACGAGCAGGGGCCGCTCGAGAACCGCGGCTGCCCGGTGATGGACGCGGACGGCGACGGGGTGGCCGACCCGGACGACCGCTGCCCCGAGCAGGCCGGGGTCGCCGCCGACGGCTGCCCGCGGGCGTACCGGCTGCTCGAGGTGGGGCGCGACCGGATCGCGCTGCGCGAGCCGGTGCGGTTCGGCGCCCGCGACGACCTGCTGCCGTCGAGCGCGGTCCTGCTCGACGAGCTGGCGCAGGCGCTGCGCGACCGCCCGCGGCTGCGCGTCGCCGTCGAGGTCCACACCGACGGCGCCGGCGACGCGGCCGCGAGCAAGCGGCTGAGCCAGGCGCGGGCCGAGGCGGTCCGGGCGGCGCTGGCCGGGCGCGGGATCGAGGGGGAGCGGGTGGAGGCGAGGGGGATCGGGGCCGAGCACCCCATCGCCTCCAACAAGACCGCGCGCGGCCGGGCGCAGAACCGGCGCACCGAGGTCCGGATCCTCCCGGGCGGATGAAGGAGCGCGAGGGACGCATGGCGCAGTTCGAGATCTTCGTGCCGGCCACCCCGCCCGCCCATGCGGCGGACGTGGTCGTGCTGCTCGAGGCGGACAGCTGGCTCGGCGCGCTCCGGGCCGGCGTGGCGCGGATCGGCGGCCGCCACCCGGCGAACGTCCTCTGCGACGTCCGGCCGGGCGGCGCCATCCACGTGACGGATCCGGAGACCGGCCGCGCCTTCCGCATCCAGGAGCTGCCCGAGGCGGCGGTCCGCCCGTCGCGCACGCCGCCGCCGGGCGCCGTCCCCGCGGCGCCGCGGCCACGCCGGCCGGCCCGCGACGAGATCACCGAGAAGCTGCCGCTCCCCGGCGCGCCGCGGGGCGGCGGGACCCCGGAGGCCCGCCCGCTGCCGTCCCGGCCGCCGGCGGCGCCCATCGGCCGCGAGCCGGCGCCGCGCTCCCCCGCCACCGCGGCCCTGCTCGCCGAGGTGGCGCGGCGCGTGGCGGCGCTGCCCGGCGCCGGCGCCGAGGCGGGCGGCGGGCTGGGCGCGCTGCTCGAGCTGGCGCTGGAGCGGACCGGGTGCGAGGCCGGGTCGGTGTTCCTGCTGCGGCCCGGCGAGCGCGAGCTGTCGTTCGCGGTGGCGCGCGGCCCGGCGGCGGACGCGATCCTCCGGCGCGGCGTGCGGGTGCCGGTCGGCGCCGGCGTGGTGGGCTTCTGCGTGCAGGAGAACGTGGCGCTGGCGGTCTCGGACGTGCGCCAGGATCCGCGCTTCGACGACGCGGTGGCGCGGGCGGCCGGCTACGAGGCCCGCTCGCTGCTGTGCACGCCCATCGCCCGCGGCGGCCGGGTGCTCGGCGCGATCGAGGTGATGAACAAGCGCGGCGGCGAGCTGTTCGACCAGCAGGACGTGGCGGTGCTGGCGCTGCTCGCCGACGTGGCCGCGGCGCGGCTCCCCTGACTCAGTCCTCCTCGGGCAGCTCCGCGTCGGCCTTCGTCAGCTCGCGCATCACCACGGTGGCGTACGCGCCGCGCGGCAGCTCGAACGCCGCGCGGTACCCGTCCTCCAGCGGCTCGAGCGCGACGTCGATCCGGAGCCGCGCCGCGCGGCGGGTGCCCTCGGCCTCGCCGCCGCCGCGCACGAAGTCGGCGAGCGCGATCCCCTCGGCCTCGAGCAGCCGCGCCTCCCGCGCCCCGGCCTCGCCGCCGGCCAGGCGCAGCGCGTGCCCGAACATCGGGCCGGCCGGCGAGATCTCGAACCGCTCCACGCGCGGCCCGTCGGTGGCGGGGTCCTCGCAGGTGAACAGCCCGCCGGTGTCGAGCTTCTTCATCACGTCGCCGGCGAGCGCCGCCGCGAAGCGCCCGTCCGCCATCCGCTCCGCGAGCCAGCGGTTGAACAGGAGCGACTGGTAGGCGGAGAGGGACAGCCGGCGCAGGAAGCGATCGCGGGCGGCGCGCCCGGCCTCGGGGCTCCGCTCGCCGGTGACGAGCGCGCGCCCCACCGCCGCGTTCCGCCCGGCCGCGCCGAAGCGCTGCGGCCCGAAGAAGTTGGGGAGCCCGCGCGCCGCGAGCGCCGCGGCGCAGTCGCGCGCCCGCGCGAGGTCGCCGCCGCGCACCGCCAGCGTGAAGCGGTTCGCGCGGACGTGGCCGGTGCGGAGCTTGTTCTGGTGGCGCGAGACCTCGAGCACCCGCAGGCCCGGCGCGGCGAGCGCGGCCGGGTCGGGATCGCGCGCCACCGGGAACGAGAGCCACTGGGTGGTGACCGCGTCCTTGTCCTTCAGCCCGGCGGCGCCGGCGTCGCGCTCCGGCACGCCCAGCGCCCGCGCCAGCTCGCGCAGGGCGTCGCGGGTGGTGCGCCCGCGCTTCTCCACGCGGAGGTACAGGTGCGGGCCCGCGCCGGACGGCAGGTAGGCGGGGACCTCGTCCACCCGGAAGTCCTCGGGCGCGCGGCGCAGCGCGCCGCCCGAGCCGGGCAGGTCGGCGGTGACGAAGGGGAGGTCGGTCATGCGGAGGGGAGGAGCGCCTCGACGCGCGCGAGGCCGCGCCGGAGCGACGCCCCGAGGGCGCGCTCCGCCGCGCGCTCCAGGCGGTCGCCGGCGGCGAAGAGGTGGAAGAAGAGCAGCTCGCGGAGCGCCTCGAACAGCACCCGCGCGCGATCGCCGGAGGGGTGCAGGCGGGCCGCGGCGGCCGGGGCCAGCGCGCCCACGTTCGCGGCCAGCGCGGCCGGGTCGAGCGCGCCGTCGTCGCCGTGGCCCACGTGCGCCCAGACCGTCGCCCACGGCCCCGCGCCGTCGGCGAGGAACCCGCGCACCGCCGCGCGCAGCGCCGGCCGGCCCGCCTCGGGCACCGCCGCCGTCACCTCGCGCAGGAGCGTGTTCATGGCCTCCGCGAGCTCCGCCAGGCGCGCCGCCTCCGGCGCCGGCTCCGCCGCGGCGTCGGCCTCCACCGCCACGTGGCCCGCCTCGGCGAGGTGGTAGAGCAGCTTCGTCGCCTCGAACTCGTCGAGGTGCGCGGCCATCGCCAGCTCGGCCACGGTGCGGCTCCCGTCCAGCAGCTCGAGCAGGGCGCGCTCCGGCGGCTGCAGCGCGGCGGCGCGGCGCGGGCGGCGCCGGCGCACGCGGGCCTGGGGACCGGGGATGCGGGCGCGGAACAGCGCCAGCTCGTCCATGCGCCGCGCGCCGTCCATGAGCAGCGCCTGCGTGCTCACGGTGAGCGCGGCGGCGGCGCGCTCCGGCAGCTCCTCGTCCATCAGCACGAACGAGCCGCGGCCGGCGAGCAGGATGGCCTGGAACACCACCGTGGCCTGCTCGTGCAGGCAGTTCCACAGGTCGGCCGCGGAGAGCGCGCCCGCGTCGAGCAGCGCCTTGCCCACCGGCCGCCCCGAGCGCAGCGCCTCGCGCGCCTGCGCCTCGCCCACCAGCCCGAGCCGCACCGCGATCTCGCCCAGCCGCTCGCCGGGCGCGCTGGACCGGGCGCCGCGCACCTCCCCGTCCTGGAACGCCACCGAGCGCTCCGCGCCGCCCGACGAGACGGTGAGGATCCCGGTGAGCCGCGACTGGTGCAGGAACGCCACCAGGTCGCCCACCGGGAAGCCGTCCAGGTCGCCGGCCAGCAGGCAGCGCGGGCGGGCGGCCGCGGCCCCGGTGGCCGGGGTGCGGCGCGCCACCAGCAGGTCCGGCGCGGAGGGCAGGAGCACGAACCGCCCGGCGCGGTCGGCGAGCGCGCGCCGCACCGCGTCGGTCTGGGGGACCAGCCGCCCGTGGGCGTCGATGTCCACGAGCAGGGTCAGTCCTTCTCCCAGCCCTGGTGCTTCTGCCACTCCTCCTCGTCCTCCAGCGCGTGCAGCAGCATGGCCGGCGAGTAGTCGGGCAGGGCCAGGTAGCGGCCGTTCAGGAAGAGCGTGGGCGTGCCGCGCAGCCCGGCCGCGCGCGCCTCCGCCTGCGAGACGCGGACCTTGTCCAGGTACTTCCGGCTGGCGAGCGCGTCGCGCAGGTCGCCCGCGTCGCCGCCCGCCGCGCGCGCGGCCTCCGCGATCGCGTCCACGCCGAGCGGCGCCTCCGCCTCGAACAGCGCGTCGTGCAGCGGCCAGAAGACGCCCTGGTCGCGCGCCCACTCGCCGGCCTGCGCCGCCTCCAGCGCGCCGGGGTGCGCCTCGATGGGGAACGGCTTGAACACCAGCTTCACCCGGCCGGCGTGCTCCTCGACGAAGCGCTCGAGCTGCGGGCGCAGGCCGCGGCAGAACGGGCAGGTGAAGTCGGAGAACTCGACCAGCGTGACCGGCGCCGCGGCGTCGCCGAGCGGCGGGCCGAAGCCGTCGGTGGCGAGCGCGACGCGGCGGTCGAACGAGGCGTAGTAGTCGTCCACCAGGCCGGGCAGGGCCGACGGGCTCGCGCCGGCCGCCACCAGGCGCGCCGCCAGCTGGGTCATCCGCGCGGCGTGCTTGCAGGGCTGGTGGGTGCGCAGGCAGCTCGTGACCGTGTGGGGGCAGCCGCAGTAGCAGAACGCCCGCGAGGCCCAGTCGCGCACGACGGCGCGCTGCTCCGGGGTGAGGTCGTCGAGGTCCGCGCCGGCGAGCGGATCGGCGGCGGCCGCCTCGGAGGCCGGCACGGCTGCGCCGGCGGCGGGCGCGCCCGGTGCCGGCGCGGCGGTCTTGCAGGCGGGCAGGCCGGCGAGGCCGAGGGCCGCGAGCGCGGCGAGGAGGAACGAGCGGGTGATCGTCATGGAGGGAGCCCCGGGGAGCGCGGTCGCGGGATTCTAGTACGACCCCGCCGGCCGTGGGCGCCGCTCACGCTTTGAACGTGGCACCGCCCCCATGGTCTGCTTAGACAGGACCGGCCTTGGAACGCGCGCAGCCGACGAGGGAGCGGGGGACCATCCGCAAGGAGCCGGGCGGGCGCCTGGGCGTGGCCCTCGTGTACCCGAACGCCTACCGGCTGGGGATGGCGAACCTCGGGTTCCACGCCGTGTACCGGCTGTTCAACGCCGACCCGGGGGTCGCCTGCGAGCGGGCGTTCCTGCCGGAGGACGGGGGCGAGCCGCGCACCGTCGAGTCCGGCCGGCCGCTGCGCGACTTCGACGTGGTCGCGTTCTCGCTCTCCTTCGAGGACGACGACGCCCACGTGCTCGAGCTGCTCGACCGCGCCGGCCTGCCGCTCCGCAGCGCCGACCGCGACGAGCGCCACCCGCTCGTCCTGGGGGGCGGCATCGCGGTGCAGATCAACCCCGAGCCGCTGGCGCCGTTCTTCGACGCGTTCCTGGTGGGCGAGGGCGAGGAGCTGGTCGGGCCGTTCCTGGCGCTCGCCCGCGCCGCCCGCGAGGAGCGGCCCGCCCGCGCCGAGCTGCTCCGGCGGGTGGCGCGGCTGCCCGGCGGCTACGTGCCCGGGCTGTACGACGTCGAGTACTCCGACACGCGGGATCCCGGCGGCGCGTGGGTCACGCGCTTCGCGCCGCGCGAGGGGGCGCCGGAGCGCGTCCGCCGCTGCTACGTCCCGAACCTCCGGCAGGTGCCCACCTCGCGGGTGGTGGACAGCCCCGACGCGCAGTTCGGCGACCTGTTCCTCACCGAGGTGGCGCGCGGCTGCCTGTGGGGGTGCCGGTTCTGCGCCGCCGGGTTCGTGCAGCGCCCCTACCGCGAGGTGGACCTGGAGCGGCTCCGCGCCGAGGTGCGCGAGGGGATCGCCCGCGGCCAGCGCATCGGCCTCATCGGCCCGGACACGAGCGACTACACCGGCCTCGACGCGCTCACCTGCTTCATCGGCGAGCAGGGCGGCACGTTCAGCCCGTCGTCGCTGCGGGTGGACGCGATCACGACGCCGCTGGCGCGGCGCATGGCGGAGGGTGGCGAGCGGTCGATCACCATCGCCCCCGAGGCCGGCACCGAGAAGATGCGCCGGGTGATCAACAAGGACTTCACCGACGACCAGATCGTCCAGGCGGCGGAGAACGCGCTCTCGCAGGGGATGCAGCACGTGAAGATGTACTTCATGTGCGGCCTGCCCGCCGAGACCGACGACGACGTGCTGGGGATGGCGCGGATCGCGGTGCGGATCCGCGAGGAGGTGATGCTGCCGTGGGCCCGCAAGCGCGGGCGCATGGGGCGCATCTCGCTGTCGGTGAACCCGTTCGTGCCGAAGCCGTGGACGCCGTTCCAGTGGCTGCCCATGCACGACCGCAAGTGCCTGGAGGCGAAGCGCAAGCTGCTGGAGAAGACGCTGCGGCCGCTCGGCATCGACGTGGACTTCTTCAGCCCGCGCGAGGCCTACCTCCAGACGCTGCTCTCGCGCGGCGACCGCCGGGTGGCGGACCTGCTCGAGCTGGCGCACCGCGAGACCGGCGGCGACCTGCGCAAGGCGCTGGCGCGCTGGCCGCACGATCCGGACTTCTTCGTGCTGCGCGAGGCCGGCGTCGAGGAGACCTTGCCCTGGGACTTCCTCGACCAGGGCCTCGAGAAGCGGTTCCTGGCCCGGGAGCTGCGGCGCGGGGTCGCGTCGAAGCTCACGCCCAAGTGCGCGGTGGACACCTGCCGCGCCTGCGGCCTCGACTGCGCCGACCACCCGGAGCTCGAGCCGGCGGTGGTGCAGCTCGCCGCGCCGGCCCGCCCCGCCTGACTGGCGCCCGCCCCGGGCCCGCGGACGGGCCCGGAGCGGACCGCGACGATCAGGGCGCGGCCCCGCTGGTCCCGGTGACGGGAACCTCCAGCGGGAGCGGGATGGGCGAGTCCACGATCCAGTCCACCTCGCTCGGCGCGTACGGATCCGCCTCCTTGCCGGCGGTCAGCGTCACCGACGCGCCCACGCCGCAGGTGAACCCGCCGAGCCGCGCCACCATCCGGCACGGTCCCACGCTGTCCACCGGGCAGCGCGTGCCGCAGGCGTCGGCCGCGTTGCAGGGCTGGTAGGTGAACTCGAGGCCGCGGCCGTCCGGGTAGGCGTCGAGCCCCCGGTAGGCGGCGGCGATCTTGGACGGGGCGCGCACCGCGACCGCGTAGGAGGTGGCCGCCGGGAGCAGGTTCAGGTTCACGTCCGCCGCGTACACCGCGTAGGTCGCCCGGCTGGGCACGTCACCGGGCGTGAGCGCGAACGGGGCGGCCGGGGGGGTCGGGGTGCACGCGCCCTCGCCGGCGGCGGGGAGCGCGGCCCACCGGGTGCCGAGCAGCCCCGCACCCCCGGTGGCGGCGGTCGGCCCGAGCGGCGGCCCGGTGAACACCACCACCGTCTGCGTCCAGATCCTGGTGAGCGCGTCCCACCGTCCGTTCGCCGCGGTCCAGCCGCCCGAGCCGTCCACGTCCACGAACGCCTCGCCGGGATCGTGCTGGCCGTCGTCGTCCGCGTCCACGAACGGCTCCGGCAGATCCACGAACGGCTCGCCCGCGTCGTACCGGCCGTCGCCGTCGAGGTCGGTGAACGCCTCCTCGCCGTCGGCCACCGCGATCACGGAGACCACGCCGTCGCGCGGGTTGTGCGTGCGGGTGCCGCACGCGTCGGCGTACGTGACCGACGGCTCGCCGACGCGCGGCGCCACGTCCTCCGGCAGGTAGCCGCCCAGCGTCGCGAACAGGCCGGACGCGAGGCCCAGGTCGCGCTGCGCCGGCGGGTCCATGCCGGGCTGGAGGTCGGGCGTGGTGCGCGCGAGGGCGGCGCGGCTCGCCTCGGAGTGGAACGTCACCGCGGTCGCGCGCCCGAGCATGTTCTGGTGGCGGTCCTGCAGCACCGCCACGCAGGTGAACGCCGCGTCCACCAGCGACGCGCCGCAGTCGGTCTCGGCGAGCGCCTCCACGTTCCCGGGGTCGCACACGAGCGTGAACGCGCCGGCGCTGGGCCGGGCGCCGACGACGGGCACGCCGGGCTGGAGCACGGCCGAGCGGGTCTGGCCGCCGGCGGTGGCGGTCGCGGTCAGGGTGAGCGTGCCGGCCACGGTGCCGGACTGGAGCGTGGCGCGGACCTGCCCGAGCGTGTCCGGCGCGGCGCCGCCGGAGGTGGTCGCGGCGCGCACCGCGCTGCACGCCGGGCCCGGCACGGCGCACGGGATCGCGCCGTGCAGGTCGGAGCCGCCCAGCCGCGGGTGCTCCAGGTGGACCTCCAGGCCATCCGGGTAGGCGAGGCCGTCGTCGCCGACGAGCGTGAACGTCACCGCGTTCGCCTCGTTCCAGCCGGAGTCGCGCACGCCCATCACCGGGAACGCCGGCGCGGGCTGCGCGGAGATCTGCGCCAGCGCCGGCATGCGCACCGACGCGGTGATCTCGACCGGCGCGGCCGCGAGGCGGGCGGTGAGGTGGGCCGTGCCGCCCTCCGCGGCGGAGACGAAGGTCGCGGCCGCCACGCCGGCGCCGTCGGTCACCACGGTGACGCTCGCGGCCGGGCCGGACTCGGCCTGGAACGCGCCCAGCGTGGTGGTCAGCACCACCTGCTCGCCCGCCGCGGGCACGCCCTCTCGCGCCAGCGTCACCGTGACGGCGGTGGTGGCGCGGCCGTCGGCCGGGATGCGGGCGCGGGCCGGGGCGAGCGCGAGCGCCACGCCCGAGGCGAGGTCGGTGCAGCGGCGGCCGCGGCAGGCCCAGCGCGCGCCGGCGGCGGCGTCGCACGCCTGCCCGTCGCAGGCGGCCTCCGCGCAGTCCACCAGGCCGTCGCAGTCGTCGTCGAGCCGGTTCGCGCAGGACACCTCGGCCGTCTCGGTGGCGTCGCAGGCCACCGGCGCGCAGGTGCCGCCGGCGCACGCGCCCGCCCGCCCGTCGGCGGTGGCGCAGGTCGCGCCGCCGCAGTCCGCGTCCTCGCAGTCCACCCGGCCGTCGCAGTCGTCGTCCCGCCCGTCGCCGCAGGCGGTCTCGCCCGCGGACGCGGGCGTGCACACGCAGGCGCCCTGGGCGCAGGCGCCCACCGCCCCGCCCGCGGCCAGGCAGCGGCGTCCGGCGCACCCCGCGTCGGCGCAGTCCACCCCGCCGTCGCAGTCGTTGTCGCGGGCGTCGTCGCAGGCGGTCTCGCCGCCCGGCTGGCCGGCGTCGGGCGTGCACGTGCACGCGCCGGCGGCGCAGGTCCCGACCGCCCCCGCCCCGGTGCGGCAGGTCGCGCCGGCGCACTCGGCCGCGGCGCAGTCCGCCGCCGGGTTGCCCGCGTCCGGCACGCCGTTGTCGCAGACCTCGGCGCCCATGAACGTGACCTGCGCGAGGCCGTACGCCAGCGACGCGTCCGACGCGGTCACCGACACCGGGCCCCAGCACGCGGGGTCGAGCCGCTGGTCGCAGGTGACGAGCGTGAGGTCGCCCTCGGCCGCGGCGAGCGTGGCGGTGCTGGTGCCGGTGCCGAGGAACGTGCCGCGGCTCGCCACCACCGCGACCGGCCCCTTGCCGGCGCGCACGTGGACGGTGACCGTCGCGGCGCCGTCCGCCTTCACCAGCGCGGGCGCGGCGGTCACGCTCACCGGCAGGGCGGACGGGGCGGCGTCGTCGCCGCCGGAGCAGGCGGCCGCCGCGCAGAGCAGGGCGACCAGGGTACGGCGGGTGGGCTTCATGGAGGGCTCCGGTCGGCGAGAGGGGTGAGGCGGCCGGCCTTCGCCGGCGGTGACTGCGACGAATCGTGAACGTGCTCGGAAGGGCGGAACGCCGTCCGGCGCGGACGTGACCAGGAGTGGAGGCCCGGCGCGCGCTTCCGGACGCGGCGCGCGGGTCGGGGCGGCGACCCGGAGGATTCACCGCGGGTGCTCGGTCACCCTGCGGCGCCGCGGCGCGCGTGCGCGGGCGCCCGCGGTCGGGGTATGTAGGGCGCGTGGACGAGCGCGAGGCGATGCAGGAGGCGCTGGGGCTGGCGCGCGAGGCGGCGGCCCGCGGCGAGGTGCCGGTCGGCGCGGTGGCGCTGTTCGAGGGCCGCGTGGTCGGCCGCGGCGCGAACGCCCGCGAGGCGGCGCGCGATCCCACCGCGCACGCGGAGCTCCTCGCGATCCAGGAGGCGGCGCGCACCCTCGGGCGCTGGCGCCTCACCGGCGTCACGCTGGTGGTGACGCTCGAGCCCTGCGCCATGTGCGCCGGCGCCATGGTGCTCGCCCGCATCGACCGGCTCGTCTACGGGGCGAGCGATCCCAAGGCCGGCTGCACCGGCTCCCTCCAGGACCTGTCGGCGGACCCCCGGCTGAACCACCGGTTCCCGGTGGAGCGCGGCCTGCTGGCCGAGGAGTCCGGCGAGCTCCTCCGGGCCTTCTTCCGGGCCCGCCGGGGCGCCGGGAACGGAAACGGCAACGGCGGCGAGGGTTAGGCGAGGGGTAGGCGAGCCTTCCCCCTTGGCACGCCCCGGGAGATCGGTTAAACCCGCCGGCGGAGAGCTGGCCGAGCTGGTCGAAGGCGCCTGACTCGAAATCAGGTGTACCGGCAACGGTACCGGGGGTTCGAATCCCTCGCTCTCCGCCAATTTGGACCACGACTGCGGGCTCGCTCGCTGCGGCGAGAACAGACGAGGCCGGAGCCGAGGTCAGGGGAGAGGCATCGAGAGCTCCCGAGAAGACATCACGGGGCCCGTTCGGCCCCACCGCCAGGGAGGGAGCCGAGCACTCCCTGGAGAGTTGGAAGCAGTAACCTCAGCGAGCGCAGGCCCACGCGGTAGCGTGGGCCGTAGCGAGCAGGGGGTCTGGGGGAGCGCAGGCTCCCCTGGCGAAGCACAGGGGAGCCGAGCACTCCCCCAGGTATAAGGAGAGGTGACCGAGCGGTTGAAGGTGCACGACTGGAAATCGTGTGTACCGGGAACGGTACCGTGGGTTCAAATCCCACCCTCTCCGCCAGCAACGGGGTTCCCAGGACGTTAAGAAGGTGGGAACCGCGAGCCGGCGATGCGCCGGGCGAGCCGGCCCAGAATCCTCGGGCGACGTGGGGGTCACCAAACCCCGCCAGGCCCGGAAGGGAGCAACGGTAGGTGGTCTTCCGTGCGCCCGGGGATTGTGGGCCGGCTCTTTTTGCTGGAACGTGAGGCGCGCCCCGCCCCCGCGGTGACCGATCCCAATGGCTTACCTCGTCCTCGCCCGCAAGTACCGGCCGCAGCGCTTCGGCGAGATGTCCGGCCAGGAGCACGTGGTCCGGACGCTGTCGAACGCGCTCAAGACCGGCCAGCTCGCCCACGCCTTCCTGTTCACCGGCCCGCGCGGCGTCGGCAAGACCACCACCGCCCGCCTGGTGGCGAAGGCGCTCAACTGCGAGCAGGGCCCGACCGCCGAGCCGTGCGGCGTCTGCACCCCCTGCGTCGAGATCGCCGAGGGGCGCGCGGTGGACGTGGTGGAGATCGACGCCGCCTCCAACAACGGCGTGGACAACGTCCGCGACATCGTCGAGGCGGTGAAGTACCGGCCCGCCCGCGACCGCTTCAAGGTGTTCGTGGTGGACGAGGTCCACATGCTGTCGCAGGGCGCGTTCAACGCGCTCCTGAAGACGCTGGAGGAGCCGCCGCCGCACGTGAAGTTCGTGCTGGCCACCACCGACGTCCACAAGGTCCCCGAGACCATCCTCTCGCGCTGCCAGCGCTTCGACTTCCGGCGCCTCACGCTCCAGCAGATCGCCGATCAGCTCGCCAAGGTCGCGGCGGAGGAGGGGATGCGGCTGTCCCCGGCCGCGCTGGCGCTGGTGGCGCGGCAGGCCGAGGGCGGCATGCGCGACGCGCTGTCGCTGCTCGACCAGGTGCGGGCCGCCTGCGGCGACGCGCCCGGCGACGACGCGGTGGCGGAGGCGCTCGGCGCGGTGGACGCGGCGGCGGTGTCGCGCATCGCGGCGGCGCTGGTCGGGCGCGACGGCGCCGCGCTGCTGCGCGAGATCGAGGCGCTGCACGACCGCGGCCTCGAGGTGAAGCGGCTCGCCGAGGAGCTCGTCCGGCACCTGCGCAACGTGGTGGTGGCGAGGCTCGTGCCGCAGGCGCCCATCGACCTGCCGGACGCGGAGCTCGCCGAGGTGCGCGCGCAGGCCGCGGCCGCCGACGCGGCGCAGCTCACGCGCCTGTTCGACCTGGCGCAGCGCGCGGTGGTGGACGTGAAGCTCGCCGAGCAGCCGCGCTACGCGCTCGAGGTGGCGCTGCTCGAGGGCGTGTTCCTCGCCCCCGGCGCGCAGGTCTCCGAGCTGGTGGCGCGCGTCGAGGCGCTCGCCCGCGGCGCGCCGCTCCCGCCGCCTCGCGCCGCCGGCGGCCCTGCCGCGCCGCCCGCGCCCGCCGCGCCGGCCTCCGGCTCCGCGCCGCCGGCCCCGCCCGCCGCCCCTGCGCGCGGCGCCGCCGCCGCCTCGGGCTGGCGCGAGCTCCCCGCGTTCGGGACGCCCGGGTGCGCCGCCGGCTCGGCGCCCGCCCAGGCCGAGCCCGCGCCCGCGCCGCCGCCGCCCGCCGCGCCCGCCCCCGCGGCCGCCGCGGCCGACCCCGGCGCCGCCGCGAGCGCGGCCGATCGCTGGCGCGCGGCCGTCGAGCAGGTGGAGCACGAGAGCCCGACCGCGGCCGCGTCGCTCAAGCAGGCGGCGCTGCTCGGCCTCGGCGAGGGCGAGGTGCGGGTCCAGCTCCCGCCCGGCTTCCACGCGCAGAGCGCCGAGCGGAAGCGCGGCGAGATCGAGGCGGTGTTCGCCCGCTTCTTCGGGCGCCCCACCAGGCTGGCGCTGACGATCGCGGCGCTGCCGGCGGCGCCCGCCGCGGCGGCCGAGGCGCCCCCCGGCGCGGCCGCGCCCTCGATCGCCGCGAGCGACGCCGCCGAGCGGATGGCCCGCTCGGCCCGGGTGCGCGACACCGCGCGCGCCCACCCCAACATCCAGGAGGCCGTCCGCGTGCTGGACGGCGCCATCGACCGGATCGAGGAGCTGTGATGGACATCCAGTACCTGATGCGCCAGGCCAAGAAGCTGGAGAAGGCCATGGCGGACGCCAAGGAGAAGCTCGCCGAGATCGCGGTCGAGGCCGAGAGCGGCGGCGGCCTCGTCAAGGTGGCCATGAACGGCAAGTGCGAGGTCACCCGGCTCACGGTGGATCCGAAGGCGATCGACCCGAACGACAAGGCGATGCTCGAGGACCTCATCACCGCGGCGGTGAACGCGGCGGTGGAGAAGGCGCGCACGGCCGCCGACGAGTCGATGAGCAAGGCCACCGGCGGCATCAAGATCCCCGGCATCGCCGGCTGATCGATGGCCGTCGCGGATCCCATCGCGCGCCTGGTGAAGGAGCTGGCGAAGCTCCCCGGCATCGGGGAGAAGACCGCGCAGCGCCTGGCGTTCCACATCCTCAAGGCCGGCGCCGGCTACGCCGGCGACCTCGCCGCGGCCATCGCCGGCGTGGTGCGCGACGTGCGGCTGTGCTCGACCTGCCAGACGCTCACCGACCAGGACCCCTGCGCGATCTGCCGCGACCCGGAGCGCGACGCCCGGATGATCTGCGTGGTGGAGGGCGTGCCGGACCTGCTGGCGGTGGAGCGCACCCACGAGTTCCGCGGCCGCTACCACGTGCTCCACGGCGCGCTCTCGCCGCTCGACGGCGTGGGCCCGTCCGACCTCAAGATCCGCGAGCTGCTGGTGCGCCTCGAGCGCGAGCCGGCCGACGAGATCGTGGTGGCGACGAACCCGGACGTCGAGGGCGAGGCCACCGCGCTCTACCTGACGAAGCTCCTGAAGCCGATGGGGCTGAAGGTCACCCGCATCGCCCAAGGTGTTCCCATGGGCGGGGATCTCGAATACGCTGATCAGGTGACGCTGGCCCGCGCGCTGGCCGGCCGCCGCGAGCTCTGAGCGCGGCGGGCGACGGCTCCGGGCCTCGCCGTAGCGCCTCCCCGGTGCGATATCGCGCTACACGCGCCGGCCCCGATTGAACGCGGCACGGTTCCCTGGTATTCGCCCATCACTCGGATCTTCGCGGAGAGCGACGGCCCATGAATTCCGGCTTGGTGATGTACGAGGAGGAGTTCCGGCTCATCGCCGGGATCTGCGACCGGCTCACGCGCGACGCGAACGCCAAGGTCGTCTTCCTCGTCGACAAGAACGGCCAGCTCATCGCGTCGAGCGGGCAGGCGCAGAACCTGGACACCACCTCGCTCGCGTCCCTCACCGCGGGTAACGTCGCGGCCATGGGCGGCCTCGCCAAGCTCATCGGCGAGAAGGAGTTCCCGAACCAGTTCCACGAGGGCGAGAAGGAATCGCTCCACATGAGCATCGTGGGCGGCCGGGTGGTGCTGGTCGTCATCTTCGACGCGAAGAGCTCGCTCGGCCTGGTGCGCCTGCGGGTGAAGAAGGCGGGGGAGGAGCTGGCCCGGGTGTTCGACGCGCTGGCCAGGAAGCAGGCCGCGCCCGGCGCCGCGAGCCCGTTCGCCGAGATCACCGACGACGACATCGACAATCTGTTCAGCGAGTGATCATGAGCTTCATCAACTACAGCTCGCGCGAGATCAACTGCAAGATCGTCTACTACGGCCCCGGCCTGTGCGGGAAGACGACCAACCTCCAGTACGTCTACGCGAAGACCAACCCCGACGCGAAGGGGAAGATGATCTCGCTCGCCACCGAGACCGAGCGGACCCTCTTCTTCGACTTCCTCCCGCTGTCGCTGGGCGAGATCCGCGGCTTCAAGACCCGCTTCCACCTGTACACGGTGCCGGGCCAGGTGTTCTACGACGCCTCCCGCAAGCTGATCCTGAAGGGCGTGGACGGCGTGGTGTTCGTGGCCGACTCGCAGATCGAGCGCATGGAGGCGAACCTCGAGTCGGTCGAGAACCTCCGCGTGAACCTGGCCGAGCAGGGCTACGACCTGAACAAGATCCCGTACGTGGTGCAGTACAACAAGCGCGACCTGCCCAACACCGCCACCGTGGACGAGCTCCGCCGCCTGCTCAACCCGCGCGGCGTCCCGGAGTTCCAGGCGGTCGCCCCGACCGGCGTGGGCGTGTTCGACACGCTGAAGTCGGTCGCGAAGCTGGTGCTCACCGAGCTGAAGAAGGGCGGCTAGCCGGCTCCCCCGCGCGCCCGCGCGCAGCCGCCGGAGCGCCTCGCCGCGCGCGCCGGCCGTGCGCATCGTCCGTGCGCCCGCGCGGGCCGCTCGGACCCCTGCGGACTCGACTTTAGTTCTGGCGGTGCGCGCCGGGATGGCGTATTTCCTCGGGATTCCAACCGTTCGACCGGTCGACCACCGGCCCGCCCGGTTGGTTGCGAGTCCGAAGTGCGCCGCCCACGGCATGCGACGGGGCGAGCGAGACACTGGAACGAGGTGCTCAACATGACATCGAAGATCCGGATGGCGGCCCTCCTGCTCCTCGCGACCGCCTGCGCCACCGGCGGCGGCGCGGGCAAGGGGACCGCGGAACGCTTCAAGCAGGCCGACGAGAAGATGCCGACCGCGAGCGCGATCCAGGAGGACGCCGAGCGGGCCTTCTACTCCGACGTGCTCGACCACAAGCGGCGCGGCGACATCGCGGCCCAGGCCGGCAACATGGACCAGGCCCGCGCCGAGTGGGCCACCGCCGCCGAGGGCCTCGGCAACTTCAACGACCGCTTCGGCGCGAACGAGTACCAGATCCCCATCCGCTACAGCGCCGCCGAGCTGTTCATGCAGGCGCAGCAGTGGGAGAAGGCGGCGCAGGCGGCCGAGCGGACCTCGGCCGATCCGCACGCCGGCCCGAAGACCAAGGCGATCGCGGGCCACCTCGCGGCGCAGGCCTGGCTCATGGCCGCCAACGCGGACGTGAAGGCCGGCAAGCTCGAGCCCATCAAGCTGGCGTACGTCGAGCAGCGCAAGGGCGAGGCGCTGAAGCCCCGCACGCCGCCCGGCGCCTGGAAGCGCTTCGTGGACACGACCGACGTGTACCTCGCGAACATCGACGCCGACCCGGAGCAGCAGAAGCCCGCGGCCGAGCGGCGCCTGGTCGCCCCGCAGCAGCTCGCGCTCATCGCCGCCGAGGTGCAGTACGCGTTCGACAACATGGAGGAGGCGCGCCGCCGCTTCGAGGTGGTGCTGCAGCGCTGGCCCGACGACGCGGACGTGATCGAGGCGGCCGCGCCGCTCTACCTGCAGACGTTCGCGTTCGCGAAGGACGCCGCCGGGCACGAGGCCGCCGCGAAGCGCGTGCGCGACCTGGTGACCGCGCAGGCGCAGAAGCCCGGCCTCGATCCGAAGGCCAAGGCGTCGTACGAGAAGGTCCTCCAGGACCTCGGCCGCACCGAGGCCGGCGCCCGCTTCGCCGAGGCGCAGAAGCTGCTCGAGTCCGGCAAGCCGGCCGAGGCCGCCAAGGCGTTCGAGGCGCTCGCCGCCGATCCGTCGAGCGGCGACGTGGCCGGCGCGCTGCACAACGCCGCCATCGCCTGGGACAAGGCCGGCGACGGGGCCAAGGCGAGCGCGCTCCGCCAGCGCATCCTGAAGGAGTTCCCGGAGTCGAAGGTGGCGCCGCAGAACGCGCTGCTGCTCGCGGCCCAGCACTCGAAGAAGGGCGACCACGCCGGCGCGGCCCGCATGTACTCCGAGTTCGTGGAGAAGTGGCCGGGCGATCCGAACCGCTGCGTGGCGCTCCAGAACGTCGCGGCCGAGCTCGACACCGCCAAGAAGACCGCCGACGCGGCCGCTCGGTACCTGGTGTTCGGCAAGGACCCGACCTGCGCCAAGGGCGACCCGAACTTCGCCGCCCGCGCGCTCTACCGCGCCGGGACGCTGTTCTCGTTCGCGAAGAACAACGCCAAGGCCCAGGAGGCGTTCGCGGCCGCGGTCGCCGTGCAGGGCGTCACCGACACCGTGGCGAAGAGCCAGGTGGAGGACGCGAAGCGGCGCCTGAAGAAGTAGCGGCGCCGGGCGCGAGCCCGCGATGGACGCGGCCCGGACGGCGGACGAACCCGCCGGACCGGGCCGCACCTCTTCCGCCCTCCCGCATGGCCGACACGCTCTCCGCCGTCGCCGCCGAGGTCGTCCGCTGCCGCGCCTGCCCGCGCCTGGTCGCCTGGCGCGAGCAGGTGGCGCGCGAGAAGCGGCGCGCCTACCGCGACGAGGTCTACTGGGGCCGGCCCATCCCCGGCTTCGGCGACGCCCGCGCGCGCATCGCGCTGGTGGGGCTCGCGCCGGGCGCGCACGGCTCGAACCGCACCGGGCGCATGTTCACCGGCGATCGGTCCGGCGACTTCCTGTACGCGGCGCTCCACCGGGCCGGGCTCGCCAGCCAGCCCAGCTCGCGGGCGCGCGACGACGGCCTCGCGCTCGAGGGCGCCTGGATCACCTCCGCCTGCCGGTGCGCGCCGCCCGACAACCGGCCCACCCCCGACGAGCTGGAGCGCTGCGCGCCGTTCCTCGACCGCGAGCTCGCGCTGCTCGCCCCGCGGGTGCTCGTCGCGCTCGGGTCCGTCGGGTGGGACGCGATCCTGGCCGCGCTGCGCCGCGCCGGGCGCGAGCTCCCGCGCCCGCGGCCGCGCTTCGGGCACGGCGCCGAGCTGCGCCTGCCCGGGCTCCCGGCGGTGCTCGGCTGCTACCACCCCTCCCAGCAGAACACGCAGACCGGCCGGCTCACCCCGGCCATGATCGACGCGGTCCTCGCCCGCGCCGTCGCGCTGGCGCGCTGAGCGCCGGCGGCGGCCGGCCGCGCGCCGTCCGCGCCGGACGTTCCCCGGACCCGATCGCCGCTCGCCGCGCCTGCCGCGCGGCCCGGACCCGCGGATCCACGGGGCGCGGCGGGCGCCCGCCGCTGGCACGCGGGCTGCTGAACGCGCGTGCATGCTCGTGCGCGTGCGATCCGGGGCGGTGCTCGGCGTGAACGCCGTCCCGGTGGACGTCGAGATGGACGCGACGGTCGGGTTGCCCGGGTTCTACATCGTCGGGCTCGCGGCCGGGCCGGTGCGCGAGGCCGAGGTGCGGGTGCTCGCCGCCATCCGGAACCTCGGGGTGAAGCTCCCGTCGAAGCGGGTGACGGTTCGGAGAACCCTCCGCCGGCCTACGATCGCGTCGCGAGCCGGACCAGCACGCGCGAGGTGTCGCGCGCGGCGCGCGAGAGCGCGGCTTCGCCGCCGTCGTCCAGCGAGAGCGCGCCGCGCAGGTCGATCCGGCCGTCCGGGAAGACGCGGATGCCGGTCGCCGCGGTGCGCGGGAACAGGATCTCCACGAGCTGGCGCCAGTCCTGGTCGGTCGCGTCGGCGAGGCGCTCGCGGAGCGCGGCCACCTTCACCTCGAGCTCGGCCGCGACGGCGCTCCGCCGCTCGGCCGACTCGGCCCGCGCCCGGGCGGCGGCGAGCTCCTGCTCGGCACCGACCTGGTGCTCGAGCGCGGCCTGGCCGCAGGCGAGTACCGGCTGACCGGCACGCTCGGGGCGCGGCTCGAGGGGAGCGGCGCGCTGGTGACACGGCAGCTGTTCTCGGCGCCGGCGACGCTCGCCGCGCGGACGCCTCCCGCGGAGCCCTGCCAGGCGCACGAGGATCGCCCCAGCCGCTTCGGCGTGGTCTCGCCCTCGGGGTGGCTCGCCGGCGCCGTCGCCACGCGCCGCGTGAGCCTCTGGCGGTGGCAGGCGGAGGGCGTTGCCACCGTCGCCGGCGGGCCGGGCGGCGCGGTGCTGCTGGTCGGCGCGGCGTTCTAGCCGCGGCCGGTCCGCATCCGCGCGAGGCGCTCCTCGGCACGGGCGTCGGCGAGGTCCTCCTCAGCCGCGACCTGGCGCATCCGGGACCGGCGCCACGCCTTGAGCACGGCGTGCGCCGCCACGTAGAACGACACCCAGGTCAGCGCGAGCCCGACCGGGACCGCGAGGAGCAGGACGAGCGGGTCCACCTAGAGCACCGATCCGCGGTCGCACTCATGCGGCGGAACCTGCTCCTTCGTTTCCGCTAGCACGGTGAGGTCGCACATCTTGCACCGGAAGCCCTTGAGCGTCACCGATCCGCCCAGCGTCGGAACGTCCGTCCGCGTGAACATCTCCGCGACGTACCCGGCCACGATCAGCTTCTTCGAGTTCGACATGGTGATCTCCTCCTCCTGCGGGTGCGGACACGGATCCATGAGGGTCTGACAACCAGTGAGAACACCTAGAGTCGATCGCATGCCCGCCACAATCGCGTAGGCTGTCCTCGTGCCCTCCTGGTGGCGTTGCTCCGAGTGCCGGTGCCCGTGGACGACGGCCGACCGGCGCCGCCGGCGGGCCGGCCTCCCGCCGCTGACGATCGCGGCGAGGACCTGCTCCCCGACCTGCTCGAGGGCCCGTGCCCGCCGGCTCGCCGAGGCGCGCTGGGCGCGCGCGAAGCGCGTCCGGATCCGGGAGCCACGCGGGGCGGCGTGGAGCTGCTCCGAGTGCGGCGTCGGGTGGGGCGAGGCGCTCGAGCGGCGCCGCGCGCGCGGCCTGCGCGAGCTGATGCGGCGGCGCGCCCGGACCTGCTCGCCGGAGTGCGGGATCGCCCGGGCGCGCAGGCGGAACCTCGAGCGCCTCGGCGTCTCGCGCCGTTAGCGATATCGCCTGGAATCGGTCGATAAGTTTGAGAACGGATTACGCTGAGTGATAGGCGTAATTTATGCGACCCGGAAAGCTCTATTACGGCGACAACCTGCCAATGCTGCGCGAGTTCGTTCCGGATGAGTGCGTCGATCTCGTGTACCTCGACCCTCCCTTCAACTCCAACCAGGACTACAACGTGCTCTTCAAGGAGCACGACCTCTCGTCGTCAGTCGCGCAACTCCGAGCGTTTGAGGATTGCTGGCACTGGGACCAGCAGGCGCAGGAGACATACGAGGAGCTGACCGGGCCAGACTCCGTGAACCACGGTATCCCGCCTGCGGTGTCCGTGCTGATCGAAGCGTTCTACAAGGCGCTTCCGCAGAGAAGTGACATGGCGGCGTATCTGGTGATGATGGCGCCTCGGTTGATCGAGTTGCGGCGCGTGCTCGCACGGAGCGGCTCCATCTACTTGCACTGCGATCCGACCGCCAGCCACTATTTGAAACTGCTCATGGACGCCATCTTCGGTCCAGAGCAATTCCGAAACGAGATCATATGGAAGCGAACGCACAGCCACGGTGACCCGCGGCGAAACTTCGGTGCGGTAACCGACACCATCTTGTTCTACACGCGATCTCCCGAGTACCAGTTCCACTGTCAGTATCGCCCGTTCACGGCGGAGTACGCGGCGAAGCGCTTTAGCGGGAAGGACGAGGACGGTCGCGTCTGGCAGTCGGTCACGCTGCGGAGCCCGAAGCCGCGGCCGAACCTGCACTACGCGTATCACGCGAGCAACGGGGTGACGTACCAGCCGCATCGTAACGGGTGGTCCTGCGATCCGGAGAGGATGCGGCAGTACGACACCGCCGGGCGCCTCCATTTCCCGACGAAACGCGGCGGTCAACTTCGCCTGAAGATGTATCTCGATGAGTCGAAGGGCGTGAAGGTTCAAAGCCTCTGGGACGATATCCCTCCCGTGAACTCCCAGGCAGCGGAGCGACTGGGGTACCCGACACAAAAACCGCTCGCACTGCTCGAGCGCATCATCGCGACCTCCTCCTGTCCCGGCGACGTTGTGCTTGATCCTTTTTGCGGGTGCGGCACCGCGGTGGAAGCGGCTCAGCGCCTAGGCCGTGAATGGATCGGTATCGATGTGACGTACTTGGCGATCCGGGTGATCAGAGACCGGCTCGCGAGCGGGTTCCCTGGGATTCAGTACGAACTTGCTGGCGAGCCGCAGGACCTGGAGAGCGCCCGGGATCTGGCCGAGACGGATAAGTACCAATTCCAGTGGTGGGCCGTGCATCGGATCGGTGCGCACCCAGTAGGTGGTGTCCCGGGACGGCGCGAGGGCAGGCGCGGACGCGATCGCGGAATCGACGGGATGATCAAGTTCCGCGCTGACGGGCGAGTCTACGAAATTGTTGTCTCCGTGAAGGGCGGACGCACAGTTACGCCAGCCAACGTACGAGAACTTCACGGCACAGTTCAGCGAGAAAAGGCCGCGATGGGCGTGCTTGTCACGATGCAGGATCCGACGCAGGAGATGCGGGTCGAGGCGGCGCGTGCGGGCATGTGGAAAGACCCTCATACCGGGCGCAAGTACCCTCGGCTTCAGATCGTATCCGCGTCAGACATCTTTGCCGGGCGGCGGGTCGACTATCCCGGCGTCGAAATTACCGAAACCACGCCGCCCGCCGGTGGCACCTTGGTGCTGCCGGGCATGGCGCTACCCGCGCCGCCTCCGCGCCGAGGGGTGCTTGTTACCGTTCCTGAGCACTCGTCAGAAACGGCCACGCCCTTAATACGTGAACAGGCGGGACGACCGTCTGAGGAGGCCATCGGGCAGGCTCTGCGAACAAAGGGAAAGCGGTGAAGTGAACCTGCGCGCATGGAAGCGCGACCTACTGCACGACGCGCTGCGGGGTCGGGCGCCGCAATCACCCGGCCGCGATCTGCGGCAGGTGCCAGCGCGCGCGGGGCCGAAACGGTCCGGGGGGTGTGGCCGCTCAACGACCCGGCGCGCGAGGCGGACCGAGTGCAAAGGATCGCTTCCGCGCAGGGGTAGGCAACTGCTGTGCGGCGATGTGCGTGGCGTCGGCCCGTCGTGACCGAACCGACCATCAGGCGCGTCAGCGCCGGCAGCCCGCGGCACCCTTGCGCCGGTTCTCTCGCGTGGTGAGCCACTGCATGTTCGAGGCGGCGTCCGAGCCACCGCAGGCGAGCGGCGTCACGTGGTCCACCTCGTAGCCCGGGCACGCGCCCAAGCTGCGGCCCGTCGATGGGCAGGGGTGCGAACGCCGGAACGCGGCCTTCGCCGAGCTGCTCCGCTTGACCTTCCCGTGATGATCGCGCGGCGTGTACGAGGGCGTCGGCGTTCGCCGGTACGTCCGCGGCGGGTGGCTGCGGACGGCGCCCGAGCCCGGCGAGCTCCGGTAGTGCGGCGCGACGTACGTCCCGTTCTTCCGGTAGTAGCCGCGGACGTGGGTGCCCGCGTCAGCGGCCGTCGGCACCAGCAGCGGAGCAGCAGCGAGCGCGGCGACCAGCGCAACCGTGGTCCTGGTCATGGAGCCCCGGGAGAGTTGAACGTGGGGCCGAGTGGGGGTGACGTCTCGCTGTCGCGGCGTGTGCGTGGCGGTAGCAGCGTCTCCGCGCGGACCGTCAACCGTCTCACCCAGCGTCACCGCGACGTACCGTGAACAGGCGACAGCTGACGCTGTCGGGCGCACGGTCGGACACACATTGGGGTCACATCGCAGGGACTTCGCGTTCTGCCGTAGCCGAGAGACGTCATCGTTCCAGTGGAGACGTTTACTCCGAGAGCGGTTCGCCCGGTATATTGCCGCCGGATGTCGGCACCCTCTCGCCTAGCGGAGGACATGTGAAGATTCGGTATCTTGGATTCGCGCTCGAGGGTGAAGGGCCGCTGGGCCTTCCGGAGTTGACCACCTTCCTCCAGAAGGCTTCGCCAGCGCGGTTTGCGCTCTATGACCGGATCATCCGCGTAGCGAAGAAGGACGGCTATTTCGTTGGCCTAGTCCTGTCGACCAAGGATCAGCGGCAGGTGTGCGAACTCGCCAAGGAGAACCTGGTCATCGAAGTCAGAGAGGTCGCCGCTGGACGCGCCGTCATCGACTTCAACTTCTTCGTGATCAACGAGGCGACGCGTCGAGGTCTGTACCAGCACTACCATCAGTCGATGGGGGTTCGTAAGTTCGGCGAGTACCTCGACCATCACCTCAAGCAGCTGGTGCGGCGCGAGGTTGAGAGCGCGATCTCGGCAGCCGAGGCCAGCGGCGAGGTCACCGAGAAGAAGAAGAAGACCATTCGGGCGGGGCTGTCGAGCAGGCTGAAGCTGACCCAACTCGTTCGTAACGAGGACGTCCCCGAACTGGTCGAGGCGATGAGTCGTGTGAAGCGGCTCCGCATTGACTTCGGCGCTCTAAAGGCTCAGCAAGCGCCCTTGTTTGCTCCTGTCATGAAGGACCTCATCACGCTCGCGCGAGAGGAGTACGTCTTCGACCGAGACAAGAGCCAGAGCAAGGTGAAGGCTGCGGTACTCTCCGTGTTGAAGGGTTTGTCCGACGCGAAGGGTAGAATCGTGGGCGACGACGAAGATGGACACGAGCAGATCATCAACCTGCTGAACAACTACGAGAAGTTCGGCGACGTCGAGTTCGGCCAAGCAGCTAAGACGATGAACCTGAAGGTCGAAGAGTTTGCGAAGTCGGCGATGATCAAGGCGCTGTTGGACGCGGCGAAGAAGAACAAGGACATCTTTGAGGTGCAGTGATGCGGTCCCTGTTCGTCTGGGTGTTCGTCTTTGGCGTGTTTGCGGTGGGCGCTCTGCCGGCGGCAGTCGCCGCGTGGTGGTTCCATCACGCTCTGCCGGCGCCTGGTTCTGGGCAAGTTGACCCAGTCTTCGAGTTCTTTACGAAGAACATGCGCGGTAGCTTCTTCGCCGGATTCCTAACAATCGGCGGCTTCATGCTGTCGCTGAAGACGTTCGTGCTCGTGAAGATGAAGGAGGGGCTGTACGACTCCGCCGCCTACAAGGAGCACGCGGAACGGGCTCGAGCGTTCGGACACACCGAGTCACACTACGCACCGCTGAGGCGGCTAAGTCATCTCTTGTTCTTCTCCATCCTTGCCGCTCTTGTAACGTCAGCGCTTCAGTTGACGGTTGGGCTTATCCCGCGCTGGTGGGCGGCGGCAGCGTGCCTGTCGTTCGCGGGTGGCACTATCGTTCTGCTCCTAGTGTCGCTCCTACAGATCAAGCAGAACCTCGATGTGTGGTTCACGTCCCTCGACGAGGATGCTGGCAAGCAGTCTGCGACCAGGCCACAGTAGTTCGTGCTGGTTTCCCCGCCGGGTCCCGTGCAGCGGGAACGAATACTCGCCAGGGACACATCGACATGACTAGGACGTCGCGACGTCTTGTGAAGGCACTCGCCTCCGGGCGTCGATGACGCACTGCAAGAGACTGAGCACCATCGCATCGACCGTAGCGCCAGTCATCAGCGAATCTGCGATGGATGTGGCCACGTCCGCGACCACGAAGTCGACGCGCTCACGGCCAACGCAGTCGTAGCGGTCGTCGCTAGAAGGCAGAGGAATCCCGCCATCGCGGCGCAGGCCTCGCGAAGCTGCTCCGCGAAGGCGGTACGCTTCCATCTCCGACGCCGGGCTGGTGGGCGGCAGCAGCGCGCCGCGGCCCGGCGAGATCTCCCTCGCGCACCACGGGGTCCTGTTCCTCGACGAGCTCCCCGAGTTCCGGCGGCACGTGCTCGAGGCGATGCGCCAGCCGCTGGAGGACGGGGAGGTGTGCATCGCGCGCGCGGGACGCTCGGTCACCTACCCGTCGCAGGTGATGCTGGTGGCGGCGATGAACCCGTGCCCGTGTGGCCACCACGGCGATCGCACCCGCGCCTGCCACTGCACCGCGCACGAGCTGGTGACGTACCGGCGCCGGATCTCCGGCCCGCTGCTCGACCGCATCGACCTGCACGTGGACGTGCCGGCGGTGCCGCCCGCGCTCCTGTCCGGCGGCGCGCCCGGGGTGCCGAGCGCCGAGGTGCGGGCGCGCGTGGCGCGGGCCCGCGAGCGGCAGGCGGCGCGGGCCGGCCCCCGCACCGCGCCGGTGAACGCGCGGCTGCGCGGCGCGGCGCTGCGCCGGATCTGCGCGCCGGACGCGGCGGGGCGGCGCCTGCTCGACGACGCGGTGGCGCGGCTCGGGCTGTCCGCCCGGGCGCACGACAAGGTGCTGCGGGTGGCGCGCACCATCGCCGACCTGGAGGGCGACGAGGCCGTGAAGGCGGCGCACGTGGCCGAGGCGATCCAGTACCGCGCGCTGGACCGCCCGCTCCTGTGATCCACGCCGCCCGCGGGCGGCACCACCCCAGCCGCCGGCGGGAGAAGCGAGGCAGGACGTGAGCAAGCTGAGCGAGAAGTGGAAGGCGCTGGGCCATGCCGTGGCCGGCATCGAGAAGCAGTTCGGGAAGGGCAGCACGGATTCCCGCGCGCGGGTTCCCGCTCCGGCTGGTCGTTCCACGCTCGGCGCCATGAAGGCGAAGAAGACCGAGCTGGTGTTCCCGACGGCGCTGCCCACGACGGCGCCGTCGGCGGTGAACGTCGCACGCTGGGAGCAGAGGAGCTGTGGGAGATCGCGGCCGACCTCTGCCGCGGGCGCGACCCGCACCAGGTGCTCTGGGCGCTGCTTGTCGGGCGCGCCGACACGAGCCCAGACGGCACCATCACCCTGCGTGATGAAGTCGACCGAAGCGGGGCTAAAATCTGCAGCAGTTCGATGGACTTACGGCGCCGCCCTCCCTCGATGTCAGACCATCGTGGTTAGATGTGAACCAGCCAGTGTACCTGGCGCGCAGGTGCTCGGAGTGTCCAGGAGTCCGGTAACGAGTTACGTCCGCGACAACATGCCGCGGTCCTGCGCAACCTCTTGACGGCAGAGGGGTTTTCGAGCTGGACGTGTTACGCGGAACGTTTCTCAGATTGACTGTAACGTTACGGGGCTTAGTATTGACTTCACCATGGGGCGACGTGAGCAGGTCATCGAGTTGTCGATGCAGATCGCGAAGGCGCGAGACGAGGTGGCGCGACTGGAGCGTCAACTCGACGCGCTGCTCCACGGCGAAGATCGGGCTCAGGAGCCCGCTGTCGTGTCCAAGGAGCTTCCCGCACTCTCGGCGCGAGACGTGGAGGTGCTCTACCATCCATCTCGTGCGTTCGGAGGTGGTGCTGCCCGGGAGGTCTCCGTCGCGACCCAGATCGTCAAACTCTTGGACGAGCACCCTGACGAAACCTTCTCGCCGTCTACGATCGCACGCGCGCTGGGACTCCCGCGCGCCGGCTCCGCCGTGCGAGTTGCGCTGCACCGGCTCCGACAGGACGGGAGCATCTTGTCCCATGGTCGCGGCGAATTCTGCTCGCGGCAACATCAGTGCGAGGTGGTGATGAAGAGGAACTAGTAGCAGGGAAGACGGTGAGGGCCCGCGGTTGCAGCCGCAGGCCCTCGGAGACATCAGCAGCCCAGTCTCGATCCGACGACGTGGGGTGAACGGGCGGAATTTCGTACTTTCCGCCTTCCTCGTCAAGGACCCCGGAACAAGCGGCTGCCTGGAACGGCACGGACACTGGCCTGCCGAGAACGGGAAGACTGCGCGTTTCGCCTGAATCGACCGCAGGCGCGAACACTTAGTCCCGCGGCCGAAATCCGGTGTGGGCCCACCCGCGCATTTCGCGCTGGGTGTAAGCCGCGCACCAGCGTCCTTGATGAGGAGAGTAGCTTATGGAAGCAGATCAGAAGTTCAACATGGAGTTCTCCGAGCAGCACTACGTCCCGGTCCTGAAGTGGAAGCGCGGGGAGGCGCGCGCGTTGAAGGACCTCGACCCCGCCGTGAAGGCGGCCTGCACGCCCTTGGTCGAGGTCGTTCCCGTCCCCACCGACCCCGAGACCGGCGCCGCCAAGAAGACCTTGTCCAAGCACCTGGACGACGCCATCGCGGAGATGAAGTCGAGTTGGGGCACGGCCCACCCCATCTTCGTGGACATCCGCCTCCTGCCGCCGAACCAGGCGACGGGGGCCACGCTCACCGGGCTCTTCGACCGGCTCCGTGCGGCGGCCATCCTCGCCATCCCGGTCATCTCGACCGGCGCGACCCAGGACATCCTCCAGGCCGCGGCCGGCATCCACAAGAAGGACCGGCGGGGCGTCTGCCTGCGGGAGGGCCTCGACGCGGTGATGGCGCCCGCGTTCCCGGTGGCCGTGAGCAAGGCGCTGCTGGCCACCGGCGTCACGCAGAAGACGGCTGACGTCGTCATCGACATGCAGGACGTGTCGGCCAACAAGACGACCGTGAACGCCGCGTTGGCGGCGAGCGCCATCGGCAAGGTCCCGAACCTGAAGGCGTGGCGGACGTTCACCATCGTCGCCACGGCGTTCCCGTTGAACCTGAGCGGCATCGCACCCGGGGTCCACACGCTGCCTCGCGCGGAGTGGGCGCTCTGGAAGGCCCTCGGCTCCCTCCCGAGACGGCCCACCTACGGCGACTACGCCGTCGCGCACTGGGACCTCCAGGAGCTGGACCCGCGCGTCATCCTCATCAGCGCCAGCATCCGGTACACGAGCGATGACGAGTGGGTCATCTTCCGCGGCCGGAACGTCAAGAACTACGGCTTCGGCCAGTTCACCGCGCTGAGCAAGCTGGTGGTCAAGCACCCGGCGTACTGCGGGTCGGCGTTCAGCGCGGGCGACGACTACATCGCGGCGTGCGCCAGCGGGACCGTCGGGTCGGGCAACCACGAGACGTGGCGGCGGGTCGCGACCAACCACCACATCACGTTCGTGGTGGACCAGCTCTCCAAGCTGGCCCTCGGCGCTTCAGTGCCCGCCGCACCCGCGAGCGGAGCTGCGTCGAACTAA